>JBBQGP010000072.1:0-24399 GCA_038323095.1 Chloroflexia bacterium
AGCTTGTTTAATAGAACCAATTTTAATATTTTCTGGAAGATGTTGAAGCTCTTTGCGTCCATTGAAAAGATATTTGATAGTGTTTGCTAAAGTTTCTTCTTCATCACTTGTATTGAATTTCTTAGAGTTACGGACCTTATACTCATTACGAGCCGATAGTATTTCCCTAATAGAGGTAAATGAGCCTTGATTGGCGTAGACCCATAAACTTTCAAGTAAACTGGTTTTACCCACACTGTTTTTGCCAACGATAAGGTTGACCCGCCCTAGTTGCTCGATTTTTAGGGTCTGAAAAGCTCGAAAGTTATGAACCTCCAAACTATCTAAAAGCAAATCGTTCATACAAAACCTTTCCTTCAGTTTTCCCCGTACTGCAAGCGTAATAAACTTTTGTAAAACTCTAGTTTCCCATCATCAGGCCGCCTTTGGTGATGATATAGAAGGCAAAGACGGTAATTATTAAGACGGCGATGATTGCTCCAATTAAGATTGGGCTAATTTTTGCCATCGGGTCAACGTAGCGTTCGCGCTTGCGAGCGGCAATAGTTTGTGAATCGGGCAAGCGAATATCGTAGTGCTGGCCGGGTAGCCAGTTCGGACTGCCTTTGCCCCTAAAAAAAGTTACTCTGGCTATAAAACCAATCACCAGACAAATCGCACAAACTACCGCGAAAATAATAAGTTCTGTTGCGCCACCAGCCATAAATCAATTCCTTCTAATGCTAAAATCTATCGCCAAAATTAGTTGTTATAATAATAAGGAAATATAGTATTGAGCAAAGCACTCAGGGTTAGGACAAACAAAAATACGCTCCAAACCCATAAGCCTAACCAGCCTTGTCTTAATATGCTTTTATTTTTAGGAACAGCCGAAACATTATATTCTTCTTGATATTCTGCTTCGATTATAGCATTATTTTTGAGTTTTGCAGCAGGCCCAAACCCACCCAAACCCACCAGCAAAATTATTAACTGCGGCAAAAGGGCGGCAAAAGCGTGACGGCTATGGGTAATATCGGGCGTACCATCGTACATCCAGCTGGTCGGCAAGCGGATAAATTGCAGGGAGAACATGGTTAGCAGGGCGGTAAACAGGCAAAAGTAAATATAGGCGTTTCGAGTTCCGAGTTTCGGGGTGCGAATTATAGTGCGTAAAAAACCAAAAATCGCTACCAGAAAAATAATCGCTCCTAATAAATAAATTGGCAGGCCGAAAAGCACTTGACTCCAGCCAAACGCCCCCCAGAAAGTAATAAACAAAAAGAGCCAGTTTTGCAGAAAAATCGCGCCATAATCCAAAGCCGCCCCATTTTGAACAGTATCTAACATATCTCCGGCGAAGCTGTGACGACTGCGGCCCGCGCCCTGCCAATCGTTCTTGAACGTCCAAACACTTTGTTCCAAAGAAGGATTTGCCAGCAGATTTGGGCTGGAATTATCGGTTGGAACCAGGCTCAAATCGTCCAGATAAACCGAGCCGCTACTGGCACTGGCGAACTGCAAACGCAGGTAAGCCTTGATGCGGGTATGACTGATTTCAGTGGCATTAACGTTCGCCTCAAATTCAAAGCTTTGCCAGGTTGCTCCGGCGGCAATACGTTGTTCGGTTATGGTTTCAGTGGCGGTTTGCAGCCGGACAAAAGCGGCTTGTTCGGTATTGTTGGCGGCTCGTATCCAGCCCTGTATACGTACTCGCTGAAAATCGGCCTGCCCAAACAAATTTACCTGCTGCTCGATTGCCCGGCTTTCTGGCCCAATTTTTAGCACAAACTGGCCGCTATGAGCCTCTGCTAACAATTGGCGTTCGGCGTGTTGACCGACATCTAAAATAGGGTTATAGTACCAGCCCGATGCCGCCCGGCTATGGTCGGTTATCAGAAAAACAACTGCCAGCCCCAAAAGTAAAGCAATAAGCGGGAAGGCCAACAAAGTCCGGCGAATCCAGCTTTTTTTGAAATGGAGCAAAGCTAAAATATAAAAACCAATCGCAAAGCCGGGAATAAGCGCATTTGCGCTGGCCTTATTGAAAATGCTCAAGCCTAGCCCGACAAGAACAACTCCGAAGTAAAGCGGGCGTGGGCCACGCAAAAAAAGTAAGGCCATTCCAAAAGTCGCTACCGCACCGAAGGCAATTGCTCCGTTATCGTTATTGGCAACGCTGCTCAGATGAACGGCTTCGGGCAACAAAGCTACGCTAACGGGTAAAGCCAGAGCCAGCCCCAATTTTTCCCGTCGCCATAAATAACCCAATCCTAATGCCGCCCCCACCGTCATCAGGCCCAGCAAAACCGAGGCAAGCCGGGCCAAATAATTTTGCCCGCTAAAACTTGCTCCAAACAAATTGCCCAGTTTTACCAATCCGGCGGCAATCCAGTAATAAAAAGGTAGCTGTAATTGCTCGGCAGTGGCCGGATAAAGTTGAGCCGGATTATCGGCATAGGTTAGCCAGGGAAAATGCTTGATAAAATCGGTGCGCTGCATTAAATCGGCTACCAGTCCGCTAAAACTGCTATCGGGCTGGTTTTGGGCCATCGCTAAAGTTCGCCCGATATGGCCCGGCTCGTCTGGCCCTTGCAAAAGCGGCGTAACCAGCATAAAAGCCAGCGAAAAAGTTAAGCGCAACCCCAAAAGTAAGCCGCCGAAGATTAGCCAGGGGGTTTTCCTGTTCCCGCTCAACCACTTGCCCAAGTCATAGCGGTATTTTGCCAGCAACCAAAGCAAAACCCCGCCCAATCCAATCGCTGCCGCTATGCAAAGCAAGGCTAATCCCGGCAAACCGCCAAACCGCTCTTGCTGCCGGAAAAAACCGCCGATTAATTCGCCCGGATTAGGGGCATATTCCGCCACAAAATAAAGGTCGCCTTGCGCTGGCTTGCCCTCGAAATAAAGTTGACCTTCCGGGTAAACTTCTTTGGGCGAATAAACTAAATTTTGACTATTGCTAAACTCCAGATAATAATTTTGTCCAGCAGAATCAAGCTGCGGGGTAAAGCTGTAGCTTTGTTCTTCATTACTAACGCTTTGCGACCATTCCGCGATTAACGTACCTTCCGGCCCGCTTTTCCGCAAAATAACTTTGCCCACGTTAATTTTATCGGTTGGAGCAGAATTATTACTGTACTTTACATAAATTTTGGAAAGAGCCGGATATTCGGCTTTGAAAGCTTGAGCTACTTTGCCGGAAGCAGCCGGAATCACGGAACTACCTTTTTTTTGTGAAGTATAAAGCGGGCTAAAAATTAGGCTGGCGATTGACCAAATTACAAACAGCATTGGGAAGGCTACTATAGCAACTGTGGAAAACGAATTACCAAAAATGTTCGGCTTGTGCATTTACCCATTTGACCTTGAACTAAATCCAATTTTTGACCCTTACAGCTTATCGCAAAACCGCCCAACTGTCCAAGAAACATTTTTTAATACTCTTTGATAATTAGCACTGCAAGGAAATTTGTCACTTCTAATATTATGCTCGTATAATGAGTGGGCCTTAACTCTGTTTAAGAAAATAAAAAGCTAATAAAGAAAGCAAAGGAGCTAAAATGGCTACATCGCTGGTAGTTGAAACGCGCTATGGCAAAGTTCAGGGTCTACAAGAAGAAAACGTTCAGGTCTGGAAAGGGATACCTTATGCCGCCCCGCCCGTTGGTAACTTGCGGTTTCGCCCGCCGCAACCGCTAGAAGCCTGGGATGGCGTGCGTGATGCTACCAAATTTGGCCCGATAACCGCCCAGATACCCGGCGCACTGGAACGACTTTTGGGGCGGTCTAAAGTTCCTTCCGGTGAAGATTCGCTTTACCTGAATATTTGGTCGCCCGCCGCCGATGACAAACGCCGCCCGGTAATGGTTTGGGTACATGGTGGAGCGTTCTTGAACGGTTCAGGCTCGACTCCCTGGTATGACGGCACTTCTTTTGCGGCCAATGGTGATGTAGTAATCGTTACGATTAACTATCGGCTCAATATTTTTGGCTTTTTGCATCTGGCAGAATTCGGCGGCGAAGAATACGCTACTTCGGGGAATTGTGGTTTGCTCGACCAAATTGCCGCTCTGCAATGGGTGCGGGATAATATCGCCGCTTTTGGGGGCGACCCGGAGCGTGTTACCCTTTTCGGCGAATCGGCAGGGGCAATGAGCGTAGCTTCGCTTTTGGGGATGCCCGCCGCCCAGGGGCTTTTCCAGCAAGCTATTTTGGAAAGCGGAGCGGCTCACAATGTGCGCTCGGCGAAAGCGGCCACTAAAGTAGCCGGACAAATCCTGGAAATTCTGGGTTTGAAAGACCACAGCAACCCAATCGCGGCTCTGCAAGAATTACCCACTGAGCAGCTTTTGGAAGCCTCCAAAACTTTGCTACAAAAGTCTGAAAGCACTTCGTTACGTTTCTTTCAGCCGGTGGTAGATGGAATTTCGCTGCCAGAATTGCCGGGTCAGGCAGTCGCTAAGGGTTCGGCTCGTAACGTAACGTTGCTGATTGGTACAAACGCCGAAGAAATGAAGCTTTATACCGTACTCGACCCAAGCTGGGCTACGCTGGACGAAGCCGGAGTTAAGCAGCGCGTCGCTAATCAAGTCGGGGCTGAAGCTTTCGCCAGCGTTAGTAGTTATTACGCCGACCAGTCTGCCCCAAGCTTTCTTGATAAATGGACGCAAATTTTGACTGACCGAATTTTCTGGTTGCCTGCCCTACGTTTGGCCGAAGCCCAGCTTCAAACGGGCGGGGCAGTATGGATGTATCGCTTTGATTGGCGCAGTACCGCTTTTGGTGGTCAGCTAGGGGCGGCTCACGCTATTGAATTACCGTTTGTCTGGAACAATCTTGATGCACTTGGGGCGAGCTTTTTGACTGGTGAAGGGGCAGACCGTCAGGGTGTAGCCGACCAGATGCACGCTGCGTGGATTGCTTTTGCCCATAACGCCAATCCCGGTACTCCAGTCTTACCCGATTGGCCTGCCTATACTGTTCAAGAACGGTCTACCCTGATTTTCAACAATACTTCTCATCTTGAAAACGATGTGCGAGGCGTAGCCCGTCGTGTGTGGGAAAATCTAATTTGATTATTAAAAAACTGGCAATGCTTTCCCTTCCCTTCCTTTAAGTAGCATTGGGTCGGGTTAAAGCATTGCCAGTTTTTCTCTTAAAAAATATACACCAGACAGGACTTGAACCTGTGACCTTCTGCTCCGGAGGCAGACGCTCTATCCGCTGAGCTACTGGTGCTTATAATATGGTAAAAGAATACCATAATCGACCTTATAAAGCAAGATAATGAGGAATGTCGCTATTTGTAGAATATTTCACACTTCAACCCTGAACCTTACCCCAATGTTTATGTCTGCCCCAGAGCCGAGTGGTATACTTTTTGTTAGATAAAACTTGAATAAACTGCCAATCGGCTTGACGCTTTACCCGGCAAAATTCGGAGAAAAAGAACGGAATTAAGGAAAATGTCCTTTTATAACTTGGGGAAATGGATTTATCGGCACAAATGGCCGGTAGTAATTGTATGGGTGCTATTGGTTGGGGTGTCGCTGCCTTTTGTGCCACAGGTACTCGATTCGCTTAAGGCGGGCGGGTTTGCCGACCCCAATCTGGAAGCTTCTAAAGCTGCCGCTACCTTGCAAAATCAGTTAGGCTACAGTTCAAGTAATTTAGTAATTTTTTATCAAAGCGACAAGCTTCAGGCTAACGACCCCAAATTTATCGCACAGGTCGAAGCCTCGCTAATTGATTTGGATAAATCGCCTTTACCCGCCAAAGTTAATAGCTATACCGCTAACCCGCGTCAGATTTCTACTGATGGTAAAACGGCCTATCAACTGGTGACGCTTGAAGCGGATGGCGAAGTAGCGACCCACGAATTACCCAAAATTCTGCCACTTATCAAGCAACCGCCCGATTTGAAAATGACTATCGGCGGTGGTTTGGCTTTTTATCAGGACATTGAAGCAGTCAGTCAGCGTGATTTGGCGCGGGCCGAAATTGTAGCCTTCCCGGTAGCGATTATCGCGCTGGTGCTGGCTTTTGGCTCGGTGGTGGCCGGAACGCTGCCGGTAGTAGTGGGCGGCGCGTCGGTAGCGGTAATTCTGGCCTCAATTTTTGTGCTTGGTCATGTGACCGATTTATCTATTTTTGTGGTAAATCTGGCAACTCTGCTCGGCTTGGGTTTGGGGCTGGATTATAGCTTGTTTGCCGCCAGCCGTTTCAGGGAAGAACTGGCGCGAGGGCGCAGCGTCGAAGAAGCGGTAGCGATTACTGAGGCTACCGCCGGTAAAGCGGTAACTTTTAGCGGTTTGACCGTTTTAATCGGTCTGTGTGGCTTGCTGATATTCCAGTTTAACATCTTGCGCTCGGTTGGAATTGGCGGCATTTTGGTAGTGTTTATTTCGGTGTTGGGCGCAACGACGCTTTTGCCCGCCATGCTTTCGATTGCCGGACACAAAATAAACGCCTTAACTCTTTCCGGCTTGTTTGGTCGGCGCAAAGCGGTAGTTACAACCCGCCCCGGCGATGAACACGGCTTTTGGGCGTGGCTGGCTCATCTGGTAATGCGACGGCCTATTCCAATTTTCGTAGGAGTGATGGCTTTACTGCTTTTGCTGGGTGCGCCTTTCCTGCACGTAAAATTTAGTTCGCCCGACGAATCCATTTTGCCAACAGACGTTCCCAGCCGTCAGGCTTCCGATATTCTGAAAAGTGAATTCAACCCAAGCGAAGTAAACCCGATTCTGGCGGTGATTCAGACCCCAAAAGGTAACGTTCTTTCGCCCGACAACATTTATTATCTATACGATTTTGCCCAAGCGATTAAAAATGACCCGCGTGTCGCCCGCGTAGATAGCATTGTGACGGTTGAGCCGCGCTTTAGCAAAACCCAATATCAGGTTATTTATAATAATCTGGATAAGGTTCAGGATAAATTTATCAAGGATTTCTCGACCCAATTTGCTAAAGGTAACGCTACTTTCTTTTCAGTTGTCAGCAAGTACCCGCCCAACAGTCAGGAAACCCGTGATTTGGTAACAAAGCTGCGTAACAGCACTGTCGGCAACGGCATGACTATGCAGGTAACGGGCGGAACGGCGGCGATTATGGACGTAGTAGACGGGATATACAGCGATTTCCCGATTGCTATCGCTATAATTGTGGTAAGCACTTATCTGGTATTGCTGATTTTGCTGCGCTCAATCGTGCTGCCGCTCAAGGCTATTTTGATGAACGCCCTCAGTATTGCCGCCAGCTACGGTATGTTAGTTTTGGTCTTTCAGGACGGCAATTTGTCGAATCTGCTAAACTTCAAGCCACTTGGTTTTATCGAACCTTCGCTGCCGGTGCTAATGTTCTGTACCTTGTTTGGTCTTTCGATGGATTACGAGGTTTTCCTGCTCAGTCGTATCAAGGAAAATTACGAGCATACCGGCGACAATAACGCCAGCGTCGCGCTCGGCTTGCAAAAAAGCGGCAAAATTATCACCAGCGCGGCCCTGATTGTAGTGCTGGTTTGCCTTTCGTTCGTAACGGCGGATGTAGTATTGGTCAAGGCTTTAGGGCTAGGAGTAGCCGTCGCGGTAGGACTGGATGCGACGATTGTCCGGGCCTTGCTTGTTCCGGCCACGATGCGCCTGCTGGGTCATTGGAACTGGTACGCCCCACAATGGCTTTTGCGTATCTTGCCTGAAACCAAACTGGAAACTGAAAACTTTGAACCCATTAACGTAGCTCCGGCTTTGTCTCCCACCGAAATAAATAAGCCCGGACAGAAAGGAGCAGCCTAAGAGCTAATAATTGGTTTAGAGTAGTCAACTGGCGGAGCAGCATCTTACAATTGAGCTTGAACTTGTAAGATGTGGCTCGGCCATTGATTTATTAGACAGGCTCTAAGCCATCGTGCAAAGGCTGGATAAAAATAAATGAAGAAAATTACAGTATTTTTGATAGGATTGGTATTGGCCGGAGTGCTGGCAGCGTGCGGCGATAGTACCGCCACTAAAGAAGCTTTTCCCGCTCCTTCGGCTAACCCTAACGCCGGAGCGGTGGCGGTCACTACTCCTGGCCCGGTGCCGGGTACAGTGCTGAAATTCCCCGAAGATGAAGCCGCTCATAATAATATTACCGAATGGTGGTATTATACCGGGCATTTGATAACAACGGACGGGCAACGTTATGGCTTTGAATTTGTAACTTTTCAGGCGGTACGTGGCGATTTCCCTCCCGGTTACGTCCAGCATTTCGCCATTACCGATGCCGCCAGCACTACTTTCAAGTACGATTCCAAATTGCGGATAGGCGACAAGGCCAGCTTTAAGCCCGGTGGTAACAATGGCTTTGACCTGAATACCGAGCTTGGCACAATGCGCGGCGGAAACGGAACGGACAAACTTAAAGCCAGCATGTTCGGTGGGCAGTACGCACTTGATTTAACTGTACAGGATACTCAAGGGGTGGCTCTGCATGGTGGCGGCCAGTTTACCTACGGGCCGGGTGGTAGTTCTTATTACTATTCTCGCCCGCGTATGACTCCGAGCGGCACGATTACAGTTAATGGGCAGACCAAGCAAATAAAATCGGGCTATACCTGGTTTGACCACCAATGGGGCGATTTCCTGCCGTTGGGCGGTGGCTGGGATTGGTTCAGCACTTCGCTGGACGATGGCACTTCGATTATGCTTTACAATCTGAAAGACGAAAAGGGCAAGCTGATACAGGTTTTTGGCACTTATATCTTGCCGTGTGATAAAGATTGCCGCCCGGAGAAGCCGCTCAAATCGCTGGATATTGACCAGAACAGCATTACGACCAAGCCCGTTAGCTACTGGACAAGTCCGTACAGTGGAGTAAAATATCCGAGCGTCTGGGAGGTCAAAATCAAGGCCGACCCCAAGCAGGGTATACCTGAATTAAACTTGACCTATAGCCCAACCATGCCCGACCAGGAACTTGACACCCGCGCCTCAACTGCTACAATCTATTGGGAAGGCGATTCTATGGTCAAAGGCACAAAAAATGGTCAGCCAATTGGCGGGTCGGGCTATGTTGAATTAACCGGGTATAACAATCTAAAACCAAATGTATAATTTAGAGCAAATCAAACGAGTTGGGTTAGTTCATATTGGGGGTGGGCTTCTAGTCGCGCTGGTGGGCGCGATTTCAGAAGGTTTGTTTTCGCCCCGCCCGGATTGGTTCAACTCGTTTCTCTATAATATTAGCGGATTAGCTTTATTTGGCTTTGGCTGGTATATTTTCAACCAGTTTGTAATGGGCCAAACCTACGCCAACCTGAAAAAGAGCCGGAATTACAACAATCGCCCGATGCAGAATACGAATTCTCCGGCTAACCCGCCGCGTCGCTTGGGGCTGGATTATCAGGGAATTGAAATTGCGGCAATGCTGTTGGCGGCAGTTTTAGTGATGGGGGTAAACTGGCTTATCAAATCTGGGCCGGATACTTCCAGTAGTGGTTTTTCGCTGGGCGGTTTTGCCGGGGGCTGGCTAATTGGCGGGGGCTTTGCCCGCTTGCGCTTTGTCCGCAAAAGTCACGCCCTTGAACTTGAGCAGGAACGCCAATTTTACTTTAGTGACGCAAACGTTGGCCCGCGTACCGAATTAGCTTTTTACGAGGAAAAACCGGGCAAACGCACTCTGGAAGAAGTCCAATTAGAGGCCCAAAAAGAAACGCCAAAGAACTTGACCGCCAAAACTCTGGCCGAAACCGCCACCCCGCCAGGGGTCAAACGCCGCGCCGGAAGCGAAGTAAAATCAAATACCTCTAGCACAAATCAAATTCGCAAACGGGCTAAAATCGAGCCGCTAATTCCTTCTGGCACTGCTACCAAACCCGAAGATAAAGATAAATCAGCCAAATAAAATGAGGCCAACCATAGCAGGTCGGCCTGATTTCAGTACCAGTTTATTTTATTTAGGTTCGACAGCTTCGGTCAGTTTACCAACTTTGCCGTCTTTATACTGCACGAAGTAAAGAGCGCGGAAAGCGGCCCGACCTTCTTTGCCGTAATTCACGTTAGAACCGAGACTGCCTTTCCAATCCTGGATGGATTCCATCGCAGCCATCATACTTTCACGGCTCAAATCTTTACCGCCGCGTTTCAAGCCTTCTACCAGAATTTGCGCCCCGGTATAGCCCCAAACCGCAAAGCTGCTGCCCTGCTGCTCGTTCGGTAAATATTTCTTCATGAAGTCGCGGAATTCCTTCATCTTGGCACTATCGCTATCAATCGGCTCGTGGAAGGAAGTTGTAATAATGTTTTCGGCGATTTTAGGGCCAACTGCCGCCCAGAAAGATTGGTCGTTCTGCACAAAGGAAAGCACTGTTTTGGGTTTGTAACCCAATTTGTCCATTTCCTTCACCACGGTAGAGCCGGGAGCAACCACCGCGTTTACAAAGACCATTTCCGCGCCGGATTGCTGCAAACGCAAAGCCTGAGAGCTAAGGTCGGTTGTGCCGCTATCGTAAGGGACTTCGGCTACCACTTCCATACCCTTTTTCTTGGCTTCGGCCACAAACGAAGATTGGGCATCCTTGCCGAAAGCGTCGTTCTGGTAGAATACCGCGACCTTTTTGACCTTGAGCGAATCGGCGGCATACTGGGCTACGATTTGACCTTCAAAGGTGTAGTTAGGCAAAACCCCGAAGGCAATTTTCTGGGGAGGTTGCACCAATACGGTTGCGCCAGAAATAAAGCCAATGTTGGGAATATTATTCTCGGTCAGGTAGTCACGGACGGATTGATTGGTAGGCGTACCAAACCCGCCGAACATCGCGAAAACTTTGTCCTGCTCGACCAATTGCTTGGTTACGGATTGAGTTTTGGCGATTTGATAGCCATCGTCGTAATAGATAAACTTAATCTTGCGTCCCCAGATGCCGCCTTCTTCATTGATTTTCTTGAAGTAAGCATCGGCGGTGCGGGCGATAATGCCGTAAACAGCACTATTGCCGGTTTGCGGGCTAAAATTGCCAATCCGAATTTCGGTGTCGCTTACGCCGGTTTTGTTACCGTTGGCAACCGGGGCAACCGTAGTAATTGCCGCGCCGTTAGCGGCAGTAGTCGCAGCTCCCGCCGCCGCCGTAGTTGCGGCAGCCGCAGTGGTCGCAGAGGTGGCGGCGGTGGTCGCTGCTGTAGTTGCTTTGGCAGTAGTGGCCGCCGGGACGGTGGTAGCAGTCGAGTCGCCGCAGGCCATCAGCAGCGAAGTGAGCAACGCGCTCAATGCTAATAGCACACCGCCGACTTTGGTGGTGAACAATCCTTTTTTCAAGGTCAATCTCCTCATACGATAATGAGTTTTGCCCAAAGCAAACTCACAGCTTGATTAACAACACTCGTTTTAATTTGTCCAGACTTATTTGCCTAGATAGGAATGACGGATTTCTTCGTTATGGCGCAGCTCGAAACCAGTGCCGGATAAGGCCACCCGCCCGGTTTCCAGCACGTAGCCATAGTTGGCAATATGCAGGGCAGCATAGGCGTTTTGCTCCACCAGCAATACCGTTACTCCTCGTTTATTGATTTCCTGAATAATGTTAAAAATTTCCTTGACCAAAAGTGGCGCAAGCCCCAGCGAAGGCTCATCTAGCAGCAAAAGCTTGGGGCGGGTCATCAAAGCTCGACCCATTGCCACCATTTGCTGTTCCCCGCCCGAAAGCGTTCCGGCGGGCTGGTTTATGCGCTGCTTCAGGCGCGGAAAATGATGAAAAATCATCTCAAAATCATCTTTAACCCCGCTTTTGTCTTTACGGGAATAAGTTCCCATTTTCAGGTTTTCCATGACGGTTAAATCGGTAAAAACCTGGCGGCCTTCGGGGGATTGGGCAATGCCCAGACCGACGATTTTCTGGGGTGGCAATTTTTCGATAGATTTGCCGTCGTAGCTAATCTGGCCTTCCGCTGCCGGGGTCAGGCCGGAAATTGTGCGTAACAAAGTAGTTTTGCCCGCCCCGTTCGCGCCTAGCAAAGCTACAATCGTCCCATCCTGTACTTCCAGATTAACCCCTTTAAGGGCGTGAATTCGTCCATAATAAGTATGTAAATTCTCGATACGTAGCATTTTTTAAAGTGCTGAGAATTGAGGACTGAGGACTGAGTTTATTGAACCAATCCTGCTTGCCCGCACATCCAGCTTCTCCTTTCCGAATTATTATGGCCTAGTCCAGCACTTCCTCTTTTTCGCCCAGGTAAGCTTCGATGACTGCCGGGTTATTTTGGATTTCGGCAGGCAGGCCGTCGGCAATCTTTTTGCCAAAATCCAGCACGTAAAGCCGTTCGCAAATGTCCATTACCAGCGACATATCGTGTTCCACCAGCAAGACTGTTACTTTGAACTCGTCGCGCACATGCTCAATCAAATCGGCCAGCTTGTAGGTTTCGTGCGGGTTCGACCCGGCGGCAGGTTCGTCCAGCAAAATCATCTTGGGCTGAGAAACCAGAGCGCGGGCCATTTCCACCATTTTCTGCACCCCGAAAGGCAAATTTTGGACAATTCGGGGGGCATAGCCTTCCAGACCAAGCCGCAACAAAATTTCGTGGGCGTGCTGTTCAGCCTGCTTGTCGGCTTTGCGGCTGGCTGGTAGCCAGAAAGCATCGGCAAAGACACTATGTTTCTGGCGGGTGTGCTGCCCAATCAGCAAGTTGTCCAGCACAGTCATAGTCTTGAATAATTCGACGTTCTGGAAAGTGCGGGCAATCCCCATCCGAATTACCTGGTCGGCACTTCTGCGGGTCAACTCTTCGCCCCCGAACATAATGCGGCCTTCGTTCGGCTTGTAAAAGCGACTGATGCAATTAAACACGGTAGTTTTGCCCGCCCCGTTTGGCCCGATTAACCCTACAATCTCGCCCGGCATAACCTGCATACTGAAATTATCTACCGCCCGCAAGCCGCCGAAGCGAATTCCCAGATTTTCTATTTCCAAAAGAGCTTCGTTTTTCAATTTACCTGCACTCCTTTGTGTTCTTCGTTCAGCATATCGTCGGGGATAGCCAAATTACTTTCCAAAACTTCTTCATCGGCGGCAACTTCAATTACTTTGGGAGTAGTCAGGCGTTCGTAAAGGCTTTTGAATGCGCCCACCAACCCGTTAGGCATATAGAAAATACAGGCGATGATAATCACGCCATAAAAGATAGCCTCAAAATTTTCAAGGCGTATCCCGGTAGTTTCGGCAATCAGGCGGGTGGCACTATTGGCGGCAGTTGGCAAGAGCGTCAAAGCCGCCGATCCAACAATTGCCCCGCTAATCGAACCCAACCCGCCCAAAATAATCGCCGCCAGGAAGATAACCGCTTCCACTGGCGCAAACTGGCTATCGGTAGGGTCAAGCTGGCCGACTTGAAAGGAGTAAAGCGCACCGGCAACCCCGGCGTATATCCCACTAATGGTAAAGGCCAGCACTTTGTAACGGCTGAGACTGACCCCCATTGCTTGCGCGGCGGTTTCACTATCCCGGACAGCCCGCAAAGCCCGACCCGTGCGGCTACGCCACAAACCGGCAGCCAGCACCACCATAATTGCCAGCACCACCAAAAACATGTAATAGCGTCCCAAATCGCTGCCGGAAGCAAAGCCTAACCAGGTTTGCTTGGGGACGGCGACAATTCCGATTTTAGAAGTGGCCGAATCGGGGTCGCCGTAAAGCCGGGCTACGTCTTTGCTTTGGGCCAAAAATTGGGGTACGCCGATGGCAAAACCAAAAGTGGCGACTGCCAGATATGTTCCACTTAGCCGCAGCGCGGGCAAGCCCAGAATAAAGCCGACAATTCCGCCCCCAATTGCCGCCCCGATAATCGCAATCGGGAAAGGCACTTGCATTACGGCCAGAAACCAGCCCGCTACATAAGCCCCTACTGCGTAAATGGCGGAATGGCCCAGCGAAATCATGCCAGTTAGCCCGGTGAGCAAATTCAGGCCAATAACCACAATGCTGAGAATTAGCCATAGATTAAGCTGGTTATAGGTAAAATTATTGGCGTTGTACCAGGGAAAAATTAGCACCGTCCAGGGCAAGGTCAACAGGAACACCGCCAGTAAGGGCCAGCGCAAGTAAGGTAAACTCAAAACTCCAAAAGCTTTTTTAATAGTCGTACCCATCATTACACCTTTTTCCTGACCGTTTTGCCCAGTAAACCGTTTGGTCGCACCGTTAGCACTACCACAATAATGATGAAGGCCGAAAGGCCGCGCAACCCGGCATCCAAAAAGTAGTAACCTACCAGATTGTCAATGATACCGATGAGCAAGCCACCGACAATCGCCCCCGGCAAGCTGTTCATCCCCCCAAGTACCGCCGCCGCAAAAGCGTTAGCCGCTACTCCGGCCATCATTGTGGGCGAAAGGCTGACTTTGGGAGCAATCAGCATTCCGGCAATCGCCGCCAGTCCCAGCGCAATCATCCAGGTTAGCCCCGTCAGGAAGCCCACGTTTACCCCCATTAGCTTGGCAGCGTTGGGGTTTAGGGCCATCGCCCGAATAGCCGTTCCGACCATGGTGTATTTGAAGAAAAGAAACAGCACCAGCGAGGCAATTCCGCCAATAACCAGAGCCATCACCACTTCCCGACTAATCGGGATTACCTGAATACCAGAGCCAATCATCAGTATTGGCGGGCCGTCCACAATTTCCGGGTTGGGGAAAACTTTTTGGTCGGATTTCCAGATAAGGCTGGCAAATCCATACAGCAAAATCCCCGCTCCAATTGTTACCATTACCTGACTGAGAATCGGAGCTTTGCTCAGAGGTCTTAGTAAAAACCGCTCAAACACAAAGCCGAGCAAAGCCGCAAACGCCAGCGTCACCAGCAAAGCAAGTAGATAGCTGCCCAACTCAACTTGAGTAGGAAGCGGGTCGGAAGGACTGAGCCGGGCCGGAAGCAAGGCACCCAAAACAGCAAAGCAGATAAAAGTACAGAACATACCCATTTCGCCGTGACCAAAATTTACTACATCCGAAGATTTGTAAATTAGCACAATGCCCATTGCTACCAGAGCATAAATACTCCCGAAGCGCAACCCGTTGACCACGTTTTGACCAACTGTGAAAAGGTCAAAATTAGTTTTGTTCTGGGCCAATGCTGCCCCAAACACTGCCCCTGCATCCGAGGCAAAAAACTGTGAAAAGCCGAACATCCTTGTCCTTTCTCTGTCCTTTCTCTATCTCCTTCGCATTTCTTCTAGTAAAAGAGCGCAGGAAAGCAGGGCAGCAGCTCCGCCCTTTTTAAGTGACCAAGCCTAATAAACACCAATTTCAGCAGGTTTAGTGACAAACCGAAATAAAGCTTGGTATTTTAAATCTCTATTCAAATAAAATTGAACCTAGCTACAATCTGCTATATTTCTAGCAGAAATCTGGTATGACACCAGAGTGAGCTATAAATTTTGTGGTTTTCAGTTCTGGTTCAAGAGCTTGATAACTTTACTTTAAAACTGCCTCGTAATAGTTATCAATTTCGGCTCTTTTAGACATAGTTACCTATACCCTCTGTTGATTCATAGCGGAGATGTTAATTATTTATTCATTAGGTGCATAATAGCAATAAGCGAAAATGCTGTCAATATAAATCCGATTAGGTTAATTCGAATCAAAGCCTTTGTTAATTATCTTTATTAATTCTTTATCTTGTCTTCATAAACTTCAACGCAGAAGCTATAAAGTATTAAAGCTTTTGTTTTGACCGACGCTACTAAAGGCTATGGCTGCTTCAGGTTGACCCTCTTTGAGTGAAAGCAACCGCGAAGAGGGCTGATAAGGGAAAATATCTATAATTTCGCCTTGCTTGAGCCGAGTTTGTAGTTGCTGCCAAAAGCTGGCCTTGAACAAATCTTCGTGATATTCGACGAAAGTTTTGCGAAGTTCGCCGGAAAGTCCCAAAAAGCGGGTGAATTCTTCCGGGAAAACGTCGTTTTCGCCCACACTGAACCAGGGGTCGGCGGCCATTTCTTCGTCGTCGTTACTAGCCTGCGGCATTAGCCGGAAATTGCAGCTAGTGATAGAGGAAAGCTCATCATAGTCATAAAAAACGACCCGCCCATGTCGGGTAACTCCGAAGTTTTTGAGTAACATATCCCCCGTAAAAATATTGGTGGCCGCCAAATCTTTGATAGCATTGCCACATTCGATAACGGCGGCTTTGGCCGATGCCAAATCGGTTTCCTGAATATACAAATTCAAGGGCGTAACCCGCCGCTCGATATAGGCGTGGTCAATAATAACGTAATCACCCTTTACGCAAACGGTTTTGGACGCTACCTGCAAAAGCTCTTGCAAAAGTTCTTCGGAAAAGCGGTTACGCTCGAATTTCAAATGCTCGAACTCTTGAGCGTCAACCAATCGTCCGGCCCGGTCATGCTCAAAGACTAGATTATATTGGGCCATCACCTGACGGCGGGTCATCGTTTTTGGCTCATCAAAGCGGTCTTTGATAATTTTGACCACAACTTCAAAAGAGGGCAAAGTAAAAACTATCATGACCATCCCGCGAATACCCCGTGCCAGCACAAAATGGTCGTTGGAAGCTTCCAGGTGGTTTAACAAATCGCGGTAAAGCTCGGTTTTGCCGTGCTTGTTGTAGCCAATCGAAATATAAAGCTCGGCTCGGCGTTTGCGAGGTAGCAACGTTTTGAGGAAGCGCACCAAATCGTAAGGGCGCGAAGCTTCGACGTGGAAATAAGAACGGGTGAAGCTAAATAAAATTCCCACTTCGTCTTCGTTCAAAAGCACCCCGTCAATTACCAATCCATTAGAAGGGTGTAAAATCGCCAGCACAAACGGCAGACACAAGCCCCCGTTAAAAATCCGCCCAACCAGATAGGCCCCTTTATTGCGGTAAAATACCGATTTAACCATTTCGGCCCGGTCTATTTTTGGTTCTGCCCCCAGTCGTACCAATTCTTGCTCAATGAGACGGGTTGCCAATTGTGTATCCCGTTTCAAATCCTCAAATTCTGCCCCTAGCCCATAGTCCTGCACAATCTCTTCAAGCATACTCTCAATATTTTCGTGCTTATCATAGGTGCAATAAACTTTGGCTTTGGAGCGAGTTGGCGGCATATCAAAATCACTGTCCACAAATTCGATTTGGGGGTCAAGCCCAACCGTCGCAAAAATCCGGCGGGTAATCGAATTGAAGAAAGTTTCGGCCAATTCCCATTCGTCGCGCTCGGCAATCAAGCTGGAATAAACCGCCTTAATCGAAGCCCAAATAAGCTTGTCTTCGATTTTTTCGTTAAGCATTTCCTGAATTTGAGCTACCGCTTCGTTTACAATCCGCTTGTAAAGCTTGAGCCGTTCCAGCGAATCGCCGTACATACCGGGCCAATCGTGTTCAATGAAGCATTGGCGGGCTTTTTTGGTCAAATTGCAGAATTGGGCTTGATACGCCTGAAAGGAAAAGAAGATAGTGTTTGCGCCCAGATTAGCCAGACGGCTGTCACTCAGGGGTTTTATCATATTTTTCTCCTGCTAACCACAGCGTTAGCGCGAAAGATACGAGCCGATTAATGAAGGGTAGAATAACATCAGATTTTGTTTTACTACTCTCTGATTTTACCACTACAATCTAAAAAAGGCATTTTAAGAAGAAACAGAAAGCAGGACGAAACCGCTTTTTTCGGATTCGTCCTGTTTTTCAGAATCCCGTTTTAATGTACCGCGCTAAATTGTTCTTCTTCGGTTGAGCCGGTCAGGGCGGTGGTGGAGGAAGTGCCACCCGCTATAACCTGCGAAACTTCATCGAAGTAGCCCGTACCGACCTCGCGCTGGTGCTTGATGGCGGTATAGCCGAAGGGTTCGTTGGCAAACTCGGCTTGCTGCAACTCGGCGTAAGCACTCATGCCGCGCTCCTTGTAACCCTTCGCCAGTTCAAACATACTGTGATTAAGGGCGTGGAAGCCAGCCAGCGTAATAAACTGGAATTTGTAGCCCATTTTGCCCAATTCTTGCTGGAATTTGGCGATAGTAGCTTCGTCCAGCTTTTTCTTCCAGTTAAACGAAGGCGAGCAGTTATAGGCCAGCATTTTGTCGGGAAATTTGGCGTGAATGGCATCGGCAAAATAGCGAGCTTCTTCAAGGCTTGGCTCGGAAGTTTCGCACCAAATCAAATCGGCATAAGGGGCGTAAGCCAGACCCCGCGCAATCGCCGATTCAATACCACCCCGGATACGGTAAAAACCTTCGGGAGTGCGTTCGCCCGTTATAAAGGGCCGATCATATTCGTCAATGTCGCTCATCAACAGATATGCGCCGTTGGCATCGGTACGGGCAATAATAAGGGTTGGTACGCCCATTACATCCGCTGCTAACCGGGCTGAAAGCAAATTGCGGACGGCGTTTTGGGTCGGAAGTAAAACTTTGCCGCCCATATGCCCGCATTTCTTTTCCGAAGCAAGCTGGTCTTCGAGGTGAACGCCACCCGCCCCCGCTTCAATCATGGCCTTAACCAATTCAAAAACGTTTAACGGCCCGCCAAATCCGGCTTCAGCATCGGCTACAATCGGGGCAAACCAGTAAGTATCGCCCTTGCCTTCGGAATGTTGGATTTCGTCGGCCCGCTTGAAGGCTTGGTTAATCCGCTTGACTACGTTCGGTACGCTATTGACCGGGTAAAGGCTCTGGTCGGGGTACATTTGTCCGGCGACGTTGGCATCGGCGGCAACCTGCCAGCCGCTCAGGTAAATTGCTTTTAGCCCGGCTTTAACCTGTTGCACCGCCTGATTGCCAGTAAGTGCGCCCAGTGCCGCCACGTAATCGTCAGTGTGGAGCAAATCCCATAAACGGTTCGCGCCCATCTGGGCCAGGGTTTGCTCAATTACAAAAGACCCCTGCAACTTGATTGCGTCCGCCACGCTGTAATTGCGAGAAATACCCTGCCAGCGTGGATTAGTGTTCCAGTCGCTTTCCATCTCAATAACACGTTGTTCTTTGGTTGGCACGTTACCGTTTTTCGATTGATTGTTTAGCATTGCCTTGCTTTCCTTCCAGTTTTTACACCAGTTTTACAAGTGAACAGAATTTACTGCGCCGTAAACTCCTACATCCTTTTTGCGAAGATGCAAGGGGTAAGCAGCCATAGAAATTATCTATTATTATCATAGTTTTAAGTGATAAAACTTATAACCTCTACGTAAATTAAATCACAAGCTGCCGAGTTGTCAACGCTCTTTTTCCGTCAAACAACATTTTTGAGGGGTAAGCGGCAATTTTGAAGAGGTAAGCTGCCAAAACACCTATTTTTCCATAAAATCAGTTTTAGGCAACCTACCCAACTTTTAATTTTCACAACCAAAGCTCGAATTTCTGCTCTTGCAAGGTTCTACCCCAGTAATTATCTTCTTCCTGTCATATCAGTTTGAACCCGAATTTCTCGTACAAGTATGAGCAGCATCTAACCCGGCAAAAGTAGTCAGGTAAACCCGCTTGTAGCCTGAAGCAGTCTTGCAGGGGATTAAGTAGCAATTTTTGAATTACCAAATAAAGAGATGCCCACCTTCAAGATTGCTTTTGTTTGACTTTTTCTGGCGGTTCGTGATTTAATAGGCAGGCGAACGTCCCCAGGACTGCTAACTGTGTAGTAAAAAGGCAAGCGATATATTTTAGTATTTAGTATATGGTAGGTGATGAGTAAAACAACCAATCCTGTAACTTTATTTGAAGCTGAAACAAATTCTAATCCAACCCCACCGCCGGAACTTGAACCCGGCTTCCTAAAACCAAATGTCCGACGCTATCTTTATATTGGGCTGCTTGTAGCCGGGTTACTCGGTTTGGTGGTTTTGCCGACGCTAGGCAAGGTCGCCGCAATCTTGCTGCTGGTGATGGCAACCGCGCTGTTGCTCCGGCTCGAAACCTTGCTTTTGGTCACGCTGGCTCTTATCCCTTTGCATGGGGCGATGACTTTGCTGGTTTTTAATCTTGGCCCTGCTGAAGATTTACGGGCCTTGCGGGTGGCCCAAGCCTGGAAAGAGATTTTGGTAGCGATTATAATTGCCCGGATTATCTGGCAGCATTACCGGGTCAAAAGTTCGTGGCGGGCTTTGCTAAATTCTATTCGTCCTGCGCCAGGTAAACGTTTGTTTAATTTTGTGGATTTAGCGGTAATCTTTTTTGTCGCCATGAATTTTTTCTTTCTGGTGCTTGTCCCTACTCCTTTTACCCTTTACACCCGCTTGCAATCGCTACGCTATCAAATCTTCTTTCTGGCCCTATATTTTATCGGGCGTGCTATTATTCCTTCGACCCGCCTCAAGCCCAACTTGCTAAAAGTTTGCCTTTGGGCGGGCGGCATTACCGCTTTTGGGGCGATTGCCGAACGCTTTTTGACGATTGAACAATTTACCCAGGGGCTAAAAGCTTCCGAGTATTTTACTGCACTTTTTGGGGCGGGGGCTTTCGCCAAAGATATTCAAACCGATTTGCCCGCCTTTTTTACCAATTCCTGCGGCTTCCAGCGTTCCGGCTCGTTTATGTTAGCCCCGCTTGATGTCGCTCACCAATTTTTGTTTACAATCGTAGTCGGCATTGTCGGCACAGTCGGGGTTTTCCAGAGCAAGCTCACTTCTAACGCTGCCTTGAAAAGAATCGGAATGATAATTCTGGTGCTAATAATGGGGACGGGGCTGGCTTTGGCTTATTCGCGGGCGGCAATTATCCTGATTATTTTTGAAATGGCCTTGGTGAGCTTTTTGCTGGCAAAAGGCAAGTTAAGATTTGTTCTGCCAGTAGTAGTGGTGGCGACCTCGGTGCTGCTGCTTTACCTCTCGCTGGATGTGGGCGGGCGCGATTGGAAGAACTGCCTTTCCGATACGGTGAGCGGGCGCGAATCTTCGGTAACTCAACACAGTACCGCCATTAGTGAAAGTTTCCGGGCTACTTTGTTCAATCCTTTTGGTTTTGGGGTGGGCAGTAGTGGCAGTTATCTGGCGGGCGATAGCGATTTTAGCGGTATCGGTGGCGAAAGTGCCTACGCCATCACTGCCGTACAATTAGGTGTAATCGGTTGGCTGGGTTTGGTGATGCTGGTAGTTACGCCGCTATTATTTTGGTTCTTTAGCCTTATCAACCGAAATTTCCCTGATAAAGCTTTACCAAAAATCGGGCTGGTATACTTTGCGGCGATGGCCTTCTTGCTGGTCAGTACCCAACCCTGGGTCTTTGGTTTCGCCACCTGGATGGCCTGGCTACTTACCGGCCTGTGCGTCTCCCAAAGTTTACAGCTTGTCCAAAACCAAAAACTTTTTAACGCTGAGTCACTCTCTCGGAACTCCCAACTCGCAACTCGCAACTCTTTCACCACAAAGGACACAGAGGTTTCACAGCTTAAAACTCAAAACTCTGCCTCCCCCGACAACCAACAACCGACAACCGACAACCCTATCCAACTCGCAACTCGCAACTCGCAACTCGCTTCAGCTTTCGATTTTCTCCAAAAGGGCAGCCTTTCGGCCAGATTTGGTTATAAAGCGGCGGGTAGTTTGGTAGTGGTAGCGTTATTGGCGGCGGTGCTGGCTTTATTCTTTGGTCAACGTATTCCGACTAATGTAGTTTTCTCGCGGCTCGGCCCGATTACCCTTAACGTCACCGGCAACGCTGATGCGGTCCGTAGCTTCCCAATGCGCCTGCGTTACGATAACGATTATTTATTAACTTTTAAGTACAAGGCTACTCAGAATAAGCCGACCAACTTCCGTATTTGTATGGTTCTGCGCGATAACAAAACCAATCCTACTGACGCGCTTTGCTACGAAGACAACGACGGTGAGGGCAAAATAGCCACCGGGCAGCAGCAATCCGGCCAAATCCAATTCCGTACTAGGGCTAAAACTTATACTGGTGAAGTTTACATAATAAATAAAGGTGAGGTAAAGCTGGAAGTCGAGCGTATCCAGATAATCAAGCTCGACCAGAAAGAGGCGAGATAAAGGGAATTGAGGATTGAGAAAATAGAGTTGTTAGTCGAGGGAGTGGGTTGAGTTTGCAGATTGGGGTTATCTCCCGGATATGGAATGTCCGGGCTAATATCATGAAAACGGCCCTAAAGGGCGGGGACAAGCTTTAATCTAATTTAACCTGTAGCGGCTTTAGCCCGGCTTTCATGCTATCAGCCCCGCCTTTTAAGGCAGGAAGATTAATACTAAACCTTGATTTTTGAGTTAAATTATGAAGATTGGGATTGATGTAAGCCGCCTGTATACTGCTCAAACCGGGGTAAGCGTTTATACCCGGCATATTAGCGAGTTTTTGCTAAAGCACGAAGAACACCAAATTGCGCTTTTGCGCCAGCCTTCGCCAAAATTTCAACCGGGCGGCGGGGCGGGCAAGATTTTGAAGCACCTCCGGCACATTAACTGGACACAACTTCAGTTGCCTGCGCTGGCTCTGGCAAAAAATTGCGAGGCTTTGCTCTGTCCCGAAGTAGCCTCGCCCGTCTTGCATTTGCCCAATTTGCGAACCGTTGCCACTGTTCACGATACGATTGTACGGCTTTATCCTGAAGGTTTTGATTCACGCTGGCGCAAACTTTATCATTTGTTTGACGAGAATTCCTTACGTTTCGCTCACCGGGTTATTTGCGATTCATATTCTACCCGCGCCGATTTGCTGCGCTTTTTGCCTCATCTGATGCCCGAAAAAGTGCGGGTAGTACATTTGGCTGCCGGGCCACATTTCCAGCCGCTTGCCCCCGATGCTGCCTTGAGAGACGAATTACGCCAAAAATACGATTTAACTTACAAACAATATTTGCTTTATGTTGGAGCGCGAAACGTCCGAAAGAATTTGCCGCGTTTGGTGCAAGCTTTTGCCCGCGTCGCCCTTGATTATCCTGAATACAAATTAGTGCTGAACGGGCCGGGCGGTGGCTCGAAGGCGGCAGACGCTACCGAAGCAATTAAAGCCGCCGTTGCCGAAAACCAGCTTGAAAACAGGGTGCTGCTGCTGGAAAATACCGATGATGAAGCATTGGTAAAGCTTTACAACGGGGCAACCGCTCTGGTTTTCCCTTCACTTTATGAGGGGTTCGGTCTGCCTCCCCTAGAAGCTCTTAACTGCGGTACACCCGTGATTTGCTCTCGCGTTAGCTCCTTGCCGGAAGTAGCGGGCGATGCCGCGCTTTACATCGAAAACCCCGAAGATATGGACGAAATTACCACCCGTATCAAAACTTTGCTGGCTAACCCGGATTTAGCAGATACTTTGCGCGAAAAGGGCTTTGTACAGGCTAAAAATTTCTCCTGGGAGAAAACCGCCCGCCAGACCCTCGAAATCTTAATGGAGAAATAAATTGCTCAAAGAATGGAAAACATTAGGTTCGCGGGTAGTTTACGAAACACCCTGGCTAAAAGTAAGGCTTGATACTTGTGAATTACCAAGCGGCGCGATGCTTGATGGTTATCATATTAGCGAATTTCCACCAATTGTATATGTAATTGCCCTAACCCGGAGTGGGCAAATCGTGTTAGTGCGCCAGTACCGGCAAGGCGTTCGCAAAATTACGAATGAATTTCCGGCAGGAGCAGTGGCTAAAGGCGAAAGTTTGGAAGCTGCTGCCCGCCGGGAGCTTTTGGAGGAAACTGGCTATCAGGCGGACGAATTTTTACTGCTTGGCAAAGTTTCGCCCAGCCCTGCCGGAAACGACAATTTCCACCATTTTTATGTGGCGCACTCTGCTATCCCGGTTCAGTCTGAAGCTAGTGACGATGAAGTTGAAACTACTGAAGTGTTTACAGTTAGTTTTGCAGAACTCAATCAGATGTCGTTTAGTGGCGGGCTAGATGGTACAGGTAGCCTTGCCGGACTTTATCTTGCTTCACATCACGTCGAAAATTGCTCGATTTGTGCTGAACTGCTAAGATAAAATTAGTAATCTGCTATTTAATTTAATACAAAAAAAGGACAAGGAGGTTCAATAGCAATGGCTTACGAGACAATTGCAACCGAACGCGAAGGAAACGTTTTTATTCTTACGCTTAATCGCCCTGACAAGCTGAACGCTCTCAGCCCGCGATTACGGGAAGAGGTGGTAGACGCGCTTATGCCAGTGCGGAACGATAAAGAAATTCGAGCTATCATTATTACGGGTGGGCCAAAGGTTTTCGCGGCGGGGGCGGATTTGGCGGCGATGGCGACTTCTAATACGGTAGATATGCACAATCGTAATCTGCTGGCGAATATGTTCCAGGTAGTCGCCGAAATGCCCCAGCCCACCATTGCGGCGGTAGCGGGTTATGCGTTGGGCGGGGGCTGTGAGCTTTCGATGTGCTGCGATTTTCGGATTGCCGCCGATAACGCCAAGTTCGGTCAGCCTGAAATTAACGTTGGGCTAATTCCCGGCGCGGGTGGTACCCAACGCCTGACCCGGCTGGTTGGTTTGACCAAAGCTAAAGAACTGGTTTTTCT
>JBBQGP010000073.1:0-24067 GCA_038323095.1 Chloroflexia bacterium
GAAAGCAGTAATCAGGCGAAAGGGAAGAATTATGACACTTCGGGCTAACCAGATTGAACGCTATTACGATACCCACGAGTGGGAAGGAGAAGAATTGAGCCAGAGCCGTATTCATTCCGCCGTTATTCGCTATTTGGTGGCTGTACTGGAATGGTACTTCTATAACCAGCAAGTCGGCATCGTCAGCGAACTCAACTTCTACCAGACCGAGCAACCCAAAGAAACCCCCAAGTGTCCCGATTTAGCGGTAGTGGACGGGTTAGAAGAAGACAAATTGCAATATGATGGCGACGATTTGCCGAGCTACTACGTAGGCGGAGATGGGCCACCACCCCGAATAGTAATGGAAGCGGCCAGCCGGGATACCTGGCGAGTAGATTTGGAAGTCAAGCCGGGAGTGTACGCCGCGATGAAAGTGCCGGAATACATTGCTTTTGACCCAACCCGAAAGGGAGTATGGAAAGGAGTATGGGCTGCCGAGAACCGTTTGATAGGCTGGCGAAGAGACGAAGCAACGGGAGAATACCGTCGAATAGAGAAGGATGGATTTGGTCGAATATGGAGTGAGCAGCTAAACAGTTGGATAGCGATGGACAAGCGTCGTCCCCGCCTTTACACTTTTGAGGGAGTGTTAAGAATAACCGAAGTAGACGCGGCTTATGCCGAAGCGCGGGAGGAACGAGCTAAAGCGCGGGAGGAACGGGCCGAAGCGCGGGAAGCACGTCGCCAGGCTGAGGTACAACGGCTGTGGGCTGAGGCTGAACGATTGCGGGCTGAACAAGTCCAGCAACGCCTTGAAAACGAGCAGAAGCGAACTGAACACGTCCAGCAACAATTCGAGCTAGAGCAAAAACGGGCCGAAGAAGCTCGTCAACAAGTGAGGGCTGAACAGCTACGGGCAGAGGCAGAACAACTGCGGGCTGAACAAATCCAACAACGCCTGGAGAACGAGCAGAAGCGGGCCGAAACTGCCGAACGTGAAAAAGCGGAAATGGCGACAAAGCTGGCTCAACTTGAAGCACAATTGCGCGGATTACAAGATAAGTAACAAGTATCAAGTAACAAAAATAGTTACATAAACTAAACCCCTAAAGGGGATTGCAAACGAAAGATTGTTGTGTATGCTGCTAAGTATTGTAGTAAGGCTGAGGCCGCTGCGACCCGGCTCTTTACCTGCCACCACCGGCCCGGCCTTGCATGGTTGGTTCTTTAATTGGCTGGCGGCCCAAAATAGCAGCTTCGCCACCCAACTCCACGATTTACCCGGCTCAAAACCCTTTACCCTCTCCGGCCTCCAACCCTACCCCAGCTCTGGCCCGGAATTAATGCTTTATCCCGCTCAAACTTATTGGTTCAGAATAACCAGTCTGGATGCCGCACTTTCTGAGTTACTCTTGACCCGATTGATTGCTAACCCGCCGCCTACTATCAAAATCCTGCGCGAAAGCCTGACCCTCGAAAGCTGCACCACCGATGCACAGCAACAACCCTGGGCCGGGCAGACTACCTGGCAAGCTCTGGCCGCCACGCCACCCACCAGCCGGTACAAATTACTCTTCCATTCACCCACCACCTTCAAATCGGCGGGCCGCTCCCTTCCCTTCCCCTTGCCCGAACATACCTTCCAAAGCCTTGCAATGCGCTGGCATAGCTTTAGCCAGCTTCCGCCCGCTCCCGGTGAATTAGCCGAACCCCTTACCCAAATCGGGATTAGCTCTTATAATTTGCAAACCGAACTGGCCCTGCTGGAAGGCTCAATGCAAGGGCCAAAGCTGGTCGCCTTCCGGGGTTGGTGCGAGTACACCGCTTTTGGCCTAGCTTTGGAATGGCAAAGCCTCTTTGCGGCCCTCGCCCAATTCGCCTTTTATGCCGGAACAGGCTACAAAACCGGGCAAGGCTTCGGCCAAACCCGACCCTTCGGGCCAGCCGATTAAACTTTGGCCTTAAATCAGCCCTTGACCGCTCCGGCAGTCATACCAGAGACGATATAGCGTTGACCAATTAGATAAATTATTACAATAGGTAAAGTGCTGGTATAATAAGCAAGCCTGAACCAATCATAAGGCAGAGCGGGATTAGTAGAGAGGAAACAGCAATGATTATCCGAGTATTAATTGCGGATGACCACGATGTCGTAAGAGAGGGTCTGAAAACTTTCCTGAGCCTGGATGCCGAACTGGAAGTAATCGGTACGGTAGCAAACGGGAAAGAGGCAATAGAGTTTGCTGAAAAAGTAATGCCAGATGTAGTGTTAATGGATTTGGACATGCCCGAAGTAGATGGCTATGCCGCAACTACTGAATTACGCCGCCGTTATCCCGGTTTGCAAGTCCTGATTCTAACCGCCACTCTGGAGCCACAAACCATTACCCACGCCTTGCAAGCTGGAGCAAGCGGCTATCTTACCAAGAATATGGATAGCGAAGCCCTCTGCCGGGCCGTCAAATCTGCGGCCAACAGCCAGGTAGTATTCTCACCCCAGGCAGCCAGTATGTTAGCAGGAGCAAGTAATAACAAGCCTGCTATCGACCCGGAAACCAAGATTATACCCAGCGTCACGGTACGCGCAGGACGAGAATCCAATGAAATATTAACAAACCGTGAGAACGAGGTTTTACAATTACTGGCGGAGGGTTCTACCAATAAAGAAATTGGCTACCGTTTGGGGCTGAGTGAAAGAACAATCAAGGTGCATGTAAGCGTTATTATGGCGAAACTAAATGCCCAAAGCCGGACACAGGCCGTACTTCTGGCGGCCCGGCTTGGCATGTTGTCGAATTTACAGGTTACAGAAGAAAGCAAAAACTAAGACTCTAAAGCCAAACGGTAATGGTGGTACCCTGCCCTGATTTACTTTCCAAACGCAATTCTGCCCCAATCGAAGTAGCCCGTTCCTGCATTACCCGTAGTCCAAGATGGCCGGGAAAGCTTTGCTCCAAATCAAAACCCTGACCATTATCTCGTACTTCCAGCATTAGCCCTTTATCTTTTGTAGTAAGGTTCACCGTTAGCCGGTTAGCTTTGGAATGTTTCACAGCGTTATTAAGTGCTTCCAGCGCAATTCGGTAAAGAGTTTCTTTGATTTCTACTGAAACTAAAAGCTCATCTTCCCGGAGCAACTCGGCCTGGATTTCGATATTGTAAAGCACCTGAAAAGCCGCTATATGTTTTTGGAGGGCGATTACCAGGCCTTGCTCGGCCAAAATTTCGGGCCGCAATTCAAAAAGCAAAGCCCGCATCTCGACCAAACCGTTTTCAGCCTGCTTCCCGATTTGCTCCAAATAATGATCCAGTTCGCTATAAGAACCCTGCTTCAAGTATTGCCGGGCAATATTGGCTTGCAACTGAATACCATAAAGAACCTGATTGATTGAATCGTGCAACTCACGGCCCATTCGTAGCCGCTCTTCTTGCACTGCCCGTCCCCCTGCCCGCTCATTTATTCGATTTGAAGTAGCGATAGCCTGACTAATTATTTTTTGGGCATACTTAGATTGAGTATTAGAGAAAGTCTGGGGATGATTATTTATTAAGCTAATCACCGCTACTAAATCATTTTTGAGAATAATTGGTAAAGCCAGCCAACTCCCTGTAATACTGTAATCTTGATTAGCATCAGGGGTTTGAGCAGAAAGAGCGTCGTATTCGCCCAGTTCTTCCAAAAGCGGCGAAGCTTCCCCCAAATCAGAAACCAGCACAGGCTGCTGCTGGTTAAAAGCTTGCTCGGCCAATTCGGTTTGAAGCAAAGCCAGATGAAAATATTGCTGGTCAATTTTAGTCTGGTTAGAATCACTGACTTCATAATGCAACACCGAGTAATCTTCTTCTTCGGTCAGGCCAAAAACGCCAATAGAAGTGTAAGGTAATTTCAGTTTTAGTTGAAAAAGAATCAAATTAAAAAGTGGGGCTAATTCTTTAACTTCTTTAGCAAGTGCCGCGATTATTGACCCAATTCCTGAAGCCGGTCTGGTGTTATTTTTTTCCAAATTCAAATTCAGGGAAGCATGGGCCGCCTGACCGGGTGAAAAGTAAACCGTCAGCAGGGCGTGGGGCTTGTCAAGGTAATTAAAAGGCGTAGCCGAAAATTTGACAAAACAAACTTGCCCATCCTTACCCCAGGTTACGCCGCGCTCTGCGACTTCCTGTTCCTTTCCTTCCAGCACTGCTTTTTTTTGCTTGCGATATAAAGGATGGGATTGGGGTTGAAGTAGGTTATAATAGGAGTGTCCGACTAATTCGGATTTGGAATAACCGTATAACTGGCAACTGGCCGGGTTTGCTTCCCGAATAGTATCAGTATCAAGCTCGATTAGTAATAACCCTAGCGGGCTGGTTTCAAATAATTGCAAGCCTAAACGGGCCTTTCCAGCCTGTGCCAAAATTTCCGGCTGGCTCGGCTTATCGGTAGCCTCAATTAGCTCACTTGCCAACCGTCGGTCTAGCTCGGCCCATAGCTCAAAAGAATTTTCAAATTCGTCTAAAGATGACAATTGTTATGTCCTCTGGCTTTACAACTTATTGTGAAGCTTTCATTAATTCAGAGTTTAGCATAGCTCCAAATTATTGCAACAGCGCACAGGTTTGAGTTAAAATATAAACAACAGTGACGCATCTATTGTAAAAAACTTTAACAAGGTCAGATGGTAAGCCTGCTGCTAAAAGTATAGATATAGCAATTTCTGTGCAAGGTTGAGAGGATTAGTAGTAAAAGATGTTTGAGAGCGAAACACAAACGGCGCAATTTACGCCACAAGAAATTTCTTTTTTAGAAACTGAGCTACTGCCAAGCCTGTTTCAGCGCAATTCCAGCCAAAACCCAAATCTGCGGCTTTGGTTAGCCGGGATAGACGAAGGTTTGCCGGCTTATTTACTGGCGATTATGCTCTGCAAATTAACCGAAGAATATCAAATTGAACCTGACCTGAAAATCTTTGCTACCTCGCAACACGAGCAAGCAATTCAATTAGCCCGCCGGGGAGTTTATAGCTCGTCGGCCCTCGACCCGCTACCCGAAGAATACCGGGAGCAATTTTTCGAGCCGTACAATTATAATTTGCGGGTAAAGACCTCTATCCGTTATTCGATAATTTTTGGCTGTAAAGATTTGCCAGAAGGCAGTCCTGCGCCAGAACTGGATTTATTTTTGTGTCGCTATAGTCTGGCCGAATATTCGCTGGAAGAGCAACGAACGTTTTTACGCCGGGTATCCTTAGCCTTAGCAGCGCGGCAGGGCTATATAATGTTAAGACCGGGCGAAAGCTTGCCAGAACAACTGCTAAAACTTGAGGGCAAAATCTCTTACCGACCAGTTGAGGCACCCTTTCCGCTTTATCAATGCTTCCGGGTGGGCTATTCGTCGCCAGCTAACGAAGTAGCTCAATCTAAATTAGCACCAATTGCCAAATTTAGCACCGAAACCACCCGCCCGATAACCCTTCAGTCGAATTATTTCGGGCCAGCGTCCCAGTGGAAAGAAGAGCTTTTCAAAATCTGGTCGGAGGAGGCCGGTTTGGTTCTGCTCAATCGAAATTACCAAATTTTGGAAACGCACGGAACTGAGGCAGTTTTGCCGGAACTAGCTCTGGCCGCAAAAAATCCAACCCGCCAGGCCGATTTCTTGCATAGCCTCCCGGAGTTGCCCTACTATCAAACCCGTGAAGCGATAGACCGGACCTTTGAAACCGGGCAAGTTGTTAGCCTTAAGCAAGTAGAACTAAATTCTACCCCAATTCGCTATTTGTCGCTAACTTTGCGTCCTTTGCTATTGGACGAGGCCGAACCTGAACTATTAGTAATCCATGCGAAAGATATAACTGAAATAGTTGTCCTGCGGCAGCGATTGGAAAAGCTGGAGGCCGAATTACTTGCGGCTCAAGCTGAAAATCGGCACAACTCCGAAAATACCCAGCCCGAATATTCCCGGCTAATGGAGGAACTTATCAAGGCAAACCTGGAACTTGAACAAAGTAACCTGCAATTGGGCCAAACCAATGAGGCGTTACAGGTAAGCAATGAAGAATTGCTGCTGATGCACGAGGAGCTTCAGTCTACGATGGAAGAATTGGAAGCTACTAACGAAGAATTAGAAGCTACTAACGAAGAATTACAATTTACGATGGAAAAACTCAAAAACAAACAAAGCCAGCAGCTTTAGTATCAAATGTGAGGGTAAAACTTTGTCAGGACACGATATTATTGTAATTGGTGCTTCGGCAGGAGGAATCGAAGCACTCACGAAATTATTTGCCGATTTACCGCCAGATTTACCAGCCGCTATTTTTGTGGTGTTGCATATTCCCGCCCAAAGCGTCAGCACCCTGCCCAGCATTTTTAGCCGGGCGGGTCACTTGCCCGCCTTTCATGCGCTGGAAAAAGCTACTATTGAACCGGGACATATTTATGTTGCCCCGCCTGACCATCATTTGTTGATAGAGCAAGCTTTTATGCGAGTAGTACGCGGCCCTAAAGAAAACCGCCATCGTCCGGCGGTAGACCCTTTGTTTCGCAGTGCTGCCCACGCTTATGGACGACGGGTTATTGGAGTAGTGCTGACGGGGGCATTGGATGACGGCAGCGCGGGGCTGTTGGCAATCAAGCGGCAGGGTGGAATAGCGGTAGTACAAGACCCCGAAGATGCTCTTTACCCCAGTATGCCCCAAAATGCCATAGCTAATGCGGCGGTAGACTATGTAACGCCTCTGGCCGATATTCCAAAACTACTGGTACAATTAACCTATCAACAAGTTGAGGAGGAAGAAGTAAGCCAGGTGAGCCAGGATTTGGATAAGGAAGTCAAGATAGCAGAAATGGATAAAGCGGTTATGCACGAGCATGAGCATCCCGGTGTACCATCCGCGTTTTCCTGTCCTGAATGTGGGGGCGTACTCTGGGAAGTACAAGATGAAGGTTTGCTACGCTTTCGCTGCCGGGTTGGTCACGCCTATTCTACTGAAAGTTATATGTCGGCTCAGGTAGAGTTGGTGGAAGATGCTCTGTGGGCGGCCCTTAAAACGCTGGAAGAAACGTCAAGCCTTAATCACCGTATGGCCGAGCAAGCGCGACGCGACAACAAGCTTTTTTTACTAAAACGATTTGAGGAGCGCGAACAAGCGGCTCTGCACCGGGCTGAAATTATCCGGCAAGTAGTAGAAAAAGACGATGCCTATAATACTAAAGTTGGTTTGCATAGTTTTGAACTAATTGATAGTGAACAGAGCGGCTAAAAATTTAGCCCAATCGAGCTTGTAAGATATTGCTCCGCCAATAGACCAAACCTGTATATTGGAATGGAATACATTGTTGATAGAATAAAACAGAAATATTAAAAAGATGAGTTCGGAACAAGAAACTATACAAGAAAAAGAAACTGTCCTGAATGAAGTAGTAGTAGTTGGCTCTTCGGCGGGGAGCGTTGAGGCTCTTTCGATTTTGGTGAGTAATTTACCCGCCGATTTCCCGGCTCCGATTGTCCTGGCCCAACATCTTGACCCAACCCGGCCTAGTCATTTGGCGGCTATCTTGCAGCGTCGAGCCGCTTTGCCCGTCGAGATTGTAACTGAAAAAAGTAAGCTGGAACGGGGCAAGATTTATGTTGTACCATCCAATCATCACGTTGTTTTGAGCGATGGTTTTGTAAGTCTGGAAGAAGACCACAAAGGACGGCCTCGACCCTCGGTAGATTTGCTGCTTTCAACCGCCGCCGCCACCTATGGAGACCGCTTGATTGCCGTCATTCTAACCGGGTCGGGTAGCGATGGCGCGGCGGGAGCAGTCGAAGTTAAAAACGCCGGGGGAGTTATTATCGTCCAAAACCCCCAAACTGCCCGCTATCCCTCCATGCCAATGGCTTTACCACCTACTATTGTAGATTTTGAAGCTAATATTGAACAAATTGGTACGCTTATTTATCAATTGCTCACTGGCGAAACTATCAGCCCAAGCATAGATGATACCGAGCGATTATTAAATAATATCTTAGAGCAGGTCGGGCGGCAGGCCAGTATTGATTTCCGGCTTTACAAAATATCTACCTTGCTACGCCGGGTCAGTCGCCGGATGACAATTACTCATACCCACTCAATGCAGGATTACGCCCTTTATCTGGAAACTCACCCGGAAGAAATCGGCGAATTAGTCCAGGCTTTTTTGATTAACGTTACCCAATTCTTCCGCGACCCCGAAGCATTTAATTTTCTAAAAACCGAGGTACTACCTAAAATAATTGCCAGAGCGCGGCAACGTGACCGGGTGCTACGTTTGTGGAGCGCGGGTTGTGCTACGGGCGAAGAGCCATATTCGCTGGCAATGTTGCTGGTGGATCTGTTGGGCAGCGAGTTGCCAGAGTGGAGCATAAAAATTTTTGCTACCGATTTGGACGATGCCGCGATTACTTTTGCCCGGCGGGGTTTCTATACCGAAAACTTCTTGAAAAACGTTCCTGTCCAATATCAGGAACAGTTTTTTGAGCGGGTTGAATTTGGCTTTCGGGTCACTAAAGCCTTACGACAAATGGTAATCTTTGGGCAGCAGGATTTGAGCCGAAGTGCGCCTTTTCCAAGAATTGATTTGGTCATGTGTCGCAATGTCCTGATTTATTTTACCCCTGAACTTCAGGATTATGTGCTTAATCAATTTGCTTTTTCGCTTTCGGATGTGGGCTATCTCTTTTTGGGCAAAGCCGAAACGGTACGACCTGCCCAGCCTTATTTTGATATTGTCAATAAACAATGGAAGGTTTATATTTGTAGCAGTAATACTGTTCCAGCCATCCGACGACAGGCTACGATGAGCTTCGCCAATTCTCGCGCTGCCAATGGTACAGCTCGCTTGAACCGGGCAATAAGCAGAGTTAATAACAACGAAGAAGCTTTAACGCCACCCGTGGAATTGAATCAGTTGCGCCGGGTAAATGAGCTTCTGCTACGCTATTTGCCGGTAGGCTTACTAATGATAGACCGAAATTACCGGCTGTTGACCAGTAACGGCGTGGCGCGACGATTGTTAGGGCTAAGGGAAATGGCGAATGAACAAGATTTTCTACATTCGGTGCGCGGTATTCCTTATCCCCAGGTTCGTGCCGCCATTGACAGCGTCTTTCGGGAGCGGGCGATAGTTACTTTGCCTGAAATAGAACTTGACCCGGCGCAGGGCGGTAATGGTCGTTTTGTTTCGCTGTCGATTAGCTTAATGCAAATTGAAGGTGGTGTCGCGGATTTGGCGGCAATTAGCGTAAGCGATGTAACCGAGCAGGTAGAAACTCGCCGTCAATTAGAAATAGTCCAAACCGAGCAAACCAAGCTGATGGGCGAACTCAACCAAAGTAACCGTCGGTTAAACGACCTTAATAAAGAATTGACCGATGCTAACGAGGAATTGCAAGTTTCTAACGAAGAACTGGAAACCAATAACGAAGAGTTGCAAGCGACTAACGAAGAACTTCAGGCCACTAACGATGAGCTACGCGCCCGCACCAGCGATTTACAGGAAGCGGCGAATCTGATGGAAAGCGAACGGGTACGTCTTGCGGAAATGGTCGGGTCGTCGCCTTTTCATATATTGCTGCTGCGTGGGCCAGACCTTTTGATTGAAGCCTATAATCCACGTTATATTTTTATGCTCCAGGCCCGGACAGTTATCGGTTTACCAATTGCTCAGGTTACCGAACTTTTTCTGGAGGCTACAACTATGATGGTGGATTTAGCACGGGATGTTTATTATAAGGATATAACCCAGACTAGCACACCTGTACCTGCCCGGTTATCTGACGAAACGGGCGAGACTACTATCCATAATTTCGTTTACACCATTGTACCCTCACACGATGCCAGAGGCAAAGTAATGGGCGTGGTAGTTTATGGCTCTGACCAGGGGGACTAAGTAACAAGTATCAAGTCGGAAGTATAAAGTATGAAGTCGGAAACAGCCGACAACTCTATCCCCCTCTAACAACTAACAACTAACAACTAACTCTTACCCCACCGCGCCGGAAATGACGATGATGCCAATAGCGGCAATCCAGACCATAAGTTGGACGATAATAATTGAGCCATACAGCAGCAAGGCCGGAACACGTTCGCGAGGATGCAAAAGTGCGCCCAAAGTGCTATTAGTCAGGGTGGCAATCAGGCCAATCACGGGCAGCCACAAAATACTGATAGCTGGTTCGAGTCGGTCAACTACCCCGAATTTGTTGTAATGCAAGCGGATAGTCGGCGGCAAATCGGCGAACCGCCAGAAGATAAAGGCAAACAAAGCCAGATTGAGCAACACCCCAAGTGCAATCAGCCCGCGCCCCAGCCAATCCCGCCAGAGTGGATGCGACAAAAACTTTCCCGGTACAACTTCTTCCTCAACCGCTTCGATTGCCCCCAGATTGCGCCGCAACTGGAACTCGGTCATAAATTCCTTAAAGTTAGCGGGCGAAAGGGCATAAGTAGTTTGCTCGGTATGAATTAGCAAAGTTTTGGCAAAGGGTTGGGTACTGTAGAACTGCACCGGGCCAATCGAAGCCAAATAGCCTTTATTGGTATAATAACCCGGCCAGCTAGTCAAAGGGCGGGTTTTTACCTTGAAGGCCACAAAGTTTGGGACGCTGTTTACTTTCTTTGTGACTGGCTCAGGTTCGGGTTCATCCTCGCTAACTGTTTCAATTTGCTCTGGCTCAAAATCGCTACCACCATCGGCGGCGGACGAAACCTCCACGAACTCGGCCTCTACCACTTCACCCTCGATAGCGTCGGCAGCGGCAATTTCGGTACTATTATTAAAGAAAGCATCATCGTCAAGGCTACCATCGGCGGCAGAAGTAGTAGCCTCGGTACGCTGGGCGGTAGCGGTCTGACGGCGTGGCTGTGAAAAAGTTTGAGCTTGCCCGCCGTCTTTACGCTTGAGGGTATCTGGCCTGGCGGCTTCCTCGCCATAAGTTTCTTCGCGCAAGTAATCCAGAAGTTTATCGGCGGGAACAACGTAGCGAATGTGGGAAAGCGGAATAACTTGTTGCCTGTCGCCCAGCTCGATTTTAATGGCGTTGCGGTCTAGCGAGTAGCGCAAGCGATAAAACCGCCAGGTGCGGTAAGCCAGTAGCACGGCAACCAAAGCCAGCCCGACACAGGCCAAAGCCAGCCCAAACGTGCCGAGATTCGCGCCGGGAGTAGGATTATCTTCGTAAGTTTCGAGGGCGGCAGTCAGGGTCAGCCAGAGTAACAGGCCAAATCCGGCTAAAGTTACAAGGGTCAGGCCAATTCCAAAATAGCCGCCAATCGAAGGCTTTGCACGCCAATTCTTCATAGTTTAATGTTTAATAAACAGGAGTACACCATTCGCGGTACTTTTCGACCTTACCGCGTACTACATCAAAATAAAGCTGTTGCAAGCGGGAAGCAACCGGCCCAACATTACCGTCACCCACCGGGCGATGGTCAACCGAAGTAACCGGGGCAATTTGCGCTCCCGTTCCGCACAAAAAGAATTCATCACAGGTATAGAGTTCGGTACGGTCAATCGTCCGCTCAACAATTTCCAAATTAAGCTCTTGGCGGGCCAGCGTCATAATCGTATGCCGGGTAATCCCAACCAGCAAATTTTCACTCACGGGCGGCGTGACCAATTTACCCCCGGTGAGCATAAACAAGTTTTCGGCACTACCTTCGGAAACATGGCCTTCGTTGGTCAGCATAATCGCTTCGTCAAAACCGTTCAGTATGGCTTCGGATTTGGCGAAAGCACTATTGACATAAGCTCCGGCTATTTTGCTACGGGCGGGCAACATATTATCGTCGAGCCGCTTCCAACTCGATACGCCCACCTTCAAACCCCGGTCAATATCGATATAAGCTCCAAACGGCAGCGAGTAAATACTGAACTGGTTTTCCAGACCGTGCAAACGCACGCCGATAACTTCCGAAGAAACATAGCAGGTCGGGCGCAAATAAACATCTTCCTGAAATTCGTTACGGCGCAAAAGTTCACGGGTAATGGTAGAAAGTTCATCAGGCGAACCGGGCAATTTCATCATCAAAATGCGCGTGCTACCCGCCATCCGTTCGTAATGTTCTCGCAGCCGGAAAAGATAAAGCTGCTTCTGGTCGTCGTTCCAATAAGCCCGGATACCCTCAAAGCAAGCCGTACCGTAGTTAAAAGCATGGGTCAAAATACTAATTTTGGCATCGGCCAAAGGCACAAAATCGCTATTGAAGTAAGCATATATCGTTTTGCTCATATCTCTCTCTATTCCTTTACCCTTTTGGACAAATCTTTTTTCTTAACTATTCAGCCAGCGTCAATGTAGGAGGGATTTCCAATCCCGATAAAGACGGGTGTGGGTAAAATCGGGATTGGAAATCCCTCTTACACCTGAACCGTTACCTTTTTTCTTAACCTAAATAAAAACGGGCAGCTTTCTTGCTTTTGGCAAGTCTGGCTGATTATAACACATTTTGGCTCTGGCAAAAATCCTCACCCGCAAACAAGGCTGTCACACCTCTCTTTCCTGGCTCTAATGCTCAACTTCCGCCAGTGGTGTATAATAGAAGCGAAAAAGAGAAGCAAAAAAGAAAAACCCAAAAGAACTTGTTCAAATCAATTTATTTGTAAATGCAAAACAAAATTCAGGGGAGAGTAAACAGGGATGGCAGTGGCTATATCCGAGCGTGTGAAACGTTTTAACGTATACAAATTTGTGCTGACAATACCGGGTATTATTTTGGTCTACTCGGCGATTTTCCTTATCTACTTTCTGCTCCGGCAATCGCCCAACGGCAACGACCCGATATTTCTAAAATTGGGCGGCCTGACCTTTCGCTGGTACGGGATTATTATTACGGCAGGAGTAATAATTGCCGCCTTTACCGCTCAGTATTTAGCCGACAGGCGCGGCGAGAACGGCGAACGTACATGGGTATTGCTGCCAATTCTGCTGGTAAGCGGCATTATTGGAGCGCGAGCCTGGTACGTAATTAATACCTGGGCCAAGTACAAAGACCATATCTTTAGTTTTGGCGACCCAAACGCTGCCGGAATTTTTGAAGTCTGGCGCGGCGGGATTGCTATTCAGGGCGCGGTAGCGGGCGGTTTGCTCGGCATGGCTATCTATAAGTGGATTAGCGGCCTGAATTTCTTGCGCTGGACGGATTTTATTGCTCCCGGCTTAATCGTGGCGCAGGCTTGTGGACGCTGGGGCAATTTTATGAACAATGAAGCCTATGGCAACCCGACCAGCGTTCCCTGGGGCGTGAAAATCCCTTGCGAATACCGCACCAGTGGCGGCACACCCGGCACGCTCGATACTACTTGTGCCAAATTCGCCCCTGACCAATTATTCCACCCTACTTTCTTTTATGAATCAGTCTGGAATTACGCTGTTTTCCTGACCTTGCTTTTCGCTATCACCAAACCTAAAACCGTTCAACGCTGGACGAAAATCCGTTTGCGGGATGGCGATATTTTCTTTCTTTATCTGGTGCTGTATTCGATTGGTCGTTTTATCGTCGAAAGTTTGCGTACCGACCCACTCTATATTATCGGCGACCCGGTGAATGGCGGTATTCGGAGCGCACAGGCCCTCGCGATTGTTTCTATTTTTATCGGCGCGTTTTTCCTGCTCTATCGCCACCGCCAGCCCACCCCCGATAGCGAGGCTCTTTCTGTCCGCGTCCGGCCTACCCCGACCAGGCGCGAATTGCGGAAGCAAAATCTGGCGATGGCGACTACTTCCGGCGCAACTGCCGCCCCGCTAGTCGAGCGCGAGAATGTGGAAGAAAGCGAAAGCCTTGAAGAACCTGAAGCTGAAACCGAAGTGCAATCAGAAGAAACCGGGCCAACTATGGACGCGGAAATGAGGGCTGAAACGGAAGCTTTGAAAGAAACCGACATTATCAACAACCCGGAAATATCAGAAGCAGAGAAACAGGCCAAAGGCTAAACCCTGACAGGAGGTAAAAAGTAGTGGCGATAAATAATGAAGAAGTCCTAATTGTGGGGGCAACCCGCTTGCCCACTGGCAAATTTATGGGCGGTTTAGCCAGTTTTACCGCCCCGCAACTGGGTGCGATGGCAATTAAAGAAGCTTTGCGCCGTAGCGAAGTTCGGCCTGAATTGGTCGAAGAAGTGATTATGGGCAATGTGGTGCAAGCCGGAGAAGGGCAAGCTCCCGCCCGGCAAGCCGCTTTGGGGGCGGGCCTTCCCGCCGAAGTTTCAGCCCTGACGATTAACAAGGTTTGCGGAAGTGGCCTCAAGGCGGTAATGCTGGCGGCCAATTCTATCAAGGCGGGCGAACAGGATGTTATCGTAGCGGGTGGCATGGAAAGCATGAGTAATGCCCCGCATTTGTTACCCAACTCCCGCAACGGCTACCGTATGGGCAATTTTACCGTCGTAGACTCGGTTATTACCGATGGCCTGTGGTGCGCTTTTGAAAATCATCATATGGGCCTGAGTGCCGAAATTATTGCCGAAAAATTTGAAATCGGGCGAGCGGCACAGGACGAATTTTCGGCCAGTAGCCACCAAAAAGCGGCTAAAGCTATCGAAAGCGGGGCGTTCCGGCGTGAAATCTTGCCAGTAGAAATCAAAAGCAAAAAAGGCGTGACCGTCTTTGATAGCGATGAACCCGTTCGCCCCGATACTACCCTCGATACCCTTTCCCGACTGGCCCCGGTTTTCAAGCCGGAGGGCGGCGTGGTCACGGCTGGCAACGCTCCCGGCCTGAGCGATGGGGCAAGCGCGATGCTGGTAGTTAGCCGGAAAGCGGCGGAGAAAAACGGTTTGCCCGTTCAGGCCCGCGTTACGGGTTATGCCTCGGCGGGCATTGAGCCACGTTATTTGTTTGCTGCCCCACCGCGGGCCGTCAACAAACTTTTAGAGCAAACTGGCCTGTCCCTGAACGATTTTGATTTAATCGAAGTCAACGAAGCGTTCGCGGCGCAGGTTTTGGCTAACTCCAAAGAATTAAAAATGGATATGAGCAAAGTAAATGTGCGTGGGGGAGCAATCGCTCTGGGCCATCCTATCGGCTCTAGCGGCGCGAAAATCTTGACGACCCTGATTCATGCCTTGCAGGATACTGGCGGCAAGCGCGGCCTTGTCACCCTTTGTCTGGGCGGTGGCGGCGCAGTAGCCCTTAGCATCGAGCTGGTTTAGGCTTTGGGCTTAATCTAACGCCCTGCCTTTTACGAAAGTGGCAAAGGCGGCTCACGCCGGGTAGGACTAACTTAGCGCATCGCGTGAGCCGCCACTCTCAAATTTGGGCGACCCTCCAAAAGCTTTTTGAGGTTCACCAAAGATTCGACAGTAGTTTTTTCAATATCCTTTTGCATCACTACTTTATCCAGCAATTTGCCGAAGAAGCTACCCGGCATGGTGTAATCACTGGTAAAAGTAACTTCGGTGCTGCCGTCGGGCATAGGCTTGAATTCCCAGGTAGAGGTGCTTTTTACCCCGCCTACCGAGCGTGAGACAAAGCGCACGTTTTCGATAAATTCGGTAATCTCCAGCTTGGTTTTAATGTCCATCCCCATAAAATGACCAGTGGCCTCGACCATTGCCCCCAGCCCGCGCTCTTTTGGGCCAACCGACTCGAATTTATTGAACTGAGGTGAATATTTCAGGGTATTGCGAGGATTAGAAACATACTCGAACGCTACTTCAACCGGGACATTTATATCAATACATTTAATAATTTGTGCCATCGAACGAAACAACCTCTTTTTCTATAAATTCAGGATAATAATCCTGTTTACTTCCCATTCCTGCTTGTCTGATTTGCAATTATTATACCTGTAAATCTGGCCTGGTTTTGTGTCAAACCTCACAGTTTTCGCTTGTATTATAACATTTTTAACCCGCCTCAGCCATAAATAATCCGAACTCAATTAAATTTTGCTAGAGGCTACATCTTGACAAAAGCTGCTAACAGTAGTATAGTTACTTTGAAAAAGTAAGTTGATTTCTTGACAGGAGGCTATCAAATGCAAGTCAAAGAGCTAGGTCATGTTGTATTTTTTGTACGAGATATAGAAAAATCAGTTCATTTTTACCGGGATATTTTGGGTTTCAAGCCAGTTGAAATCGAGGGGATGCGCGGAGCGGCTATGTTTTCGTCTGGCCGTACTCACCACGAATTGCTTTTAATCGAGGTTGGGGCCAATGCGCCTTTGCCGCCAAAAGGACGGCGGGCCGGGCTATATCATATTGGCCTCAAAATTGGCGATAGCATCGAGGAATTAAAGGCCGCCAAAGCCGAATTAGAGGCGGCGGGCGTAACCATTCTGGGCCAAAGCGACCACCACGTTAGCAAAAGTTTGTACCTGGCCGACCCGGACGGCAACGAAGTTGAAATCTTTATTGATGACCCGACGATTGACTGGCGCAGCAATCCTGCCGCCGTCGCTGCCCCGACCAAACCGCTTTATATATAAGTCGGAAGTCGGAAGTATAAAGTCGGAAGTAAATACTGTGGGATATTGCTCCGCCACCAGATTTTAGTCAAAATTTAGTGGCGGAGCAATGTTTTATGCAAATCAAAAAGAAAAATCAAAAAGGTTAAGACTATTTAGCTGTTTATATTGAGGCGCGGGTCAAATTCTTCGCGTAGCCAATCCCCTACCAGATTTATGCCCAAAACGGTCAGGCTAATGGCAAGGCCGGGAATAAGCGGCAACCACCAGGCAACGGTTAATTTATCCTTGTTGTCGGCCAAAAACTTGCCCCAACTGGCGGTGGTGCGTTCTACCCCCAAACCTAGATAAGAAAGAGCCGCTTCGGTGACGATAATTCGGGCTACTTCAAAAGTGCCAATAACCGTCAGTGAAGTTACTACATTGGGCAAAATGTGTTTGAACAAAATCGCCCGGTCACGCAAGCCGACTGCTTTAGCAGCTTCCACAAATTCTTTTTCGCGCAGCACCAGCGTTTCACTCCGCACAATCCGGGCATAAACCACCCAGCTTGTCATACTTAGCACGATTATCAAATTAGTGATGCCCTGACCCAATGCCGCTACTACCGCGATTACCAGCAGGATAAAGGGGAAAGATAGCACAATATTGGAAAGCCAGCCAATTAAATCATCCAGCCAGCCCTTGTAATAGCCCGCCAGCAACCCCAGCACGACCCCGATTGTGCCAGAAAACAAGACAGTCAGGCCCGCCACAATAATCGGCACCCGTGCACCATAAACCATATTGGCCCAAACATCCCGCCCGTTGTAATCCGCCCCTAACGGATTTTTGGGATTGAAGGCACGTAGCCCGTTCTCAGGGCTGCTTATCCAGAACGGCACTCGTTTGGCATCGCTCAGAGTATTTTTAACCGGGTCGAGCGGGGTCAGGAAAGAAGCAAAAACCGCGAAAAATAATACTATAAGGAGAATAATAATACCAAAAAGAGCGGTTGGATTGCGTAAGAGGCGCGACCACCAGGGTTTACGGCGGGGCAAGACGGACATTTCCGCCAGTTTTGAGGTCGGAGGGGGCGGTGATATAACCGGCGAGGTTCGTTTAACTGTTGCCAACCTGATTACTCCTTTTACTAGCTGAACCGAATTCGCGGGTTAAGATAAGCATACAGCAAATCTACCACTAAATTGATTAACACATAACCAAGCGCAACCGTAAAAACTGCCGCCTGTACCACCGGGAAATCGTGCTGGTTGATAGCTTCTACCGCCACCCGACCAACTCCCGGCCAGCTAAAGATATTTTCGGTGATTACTGCCCCGCTCAAAAGGGTGGCAAAATCCAGCCCCAACACGGTAATAATCGGGATTAAGGCGTTTTTCAGGGCATGGCGGCGGATTACGACAGTTTGCCATAAGCCTTTGGCGCGGGCCGTCCGAATATAATCCTGTGAAAGCACTTCCAGCATACTGGAACGTATCAGGCGTACCTGACGAGCCGTTACAAATAAACCCAGCGTGATACTTGGCAAAATCAAGTGGCGCGGTACATCCCAAAAATCATCCAAATTCTGTCCACGCGAATCGCGCATTCCATCGGTAGGCAACCAGCCCAAATTTACCGCGAAAATCCAGACGAATATCGTACCAAGCAAAAACACCGGGATGCTTTGACCCAGCAAGGCGAAAATCATTCCAAAACGGTCTATAAAAGAATTGCGCCGGGCCGCCGAAATAATGCCAATTGGGAAAGAAATTAATAGCGAAACGATAAGGGCGCAAGCCGATAGCAAAATAGTATTGGGCAGAGCCACGCTAACTACATCCATTGCGGTTTTGCCAGCCTGAAAAATCGAACGCCCGAAATCAAATTTCCAGACTCCGCCCATAAATCGAACATACTGCTCTAAAACGGGTTTATCCAGCCCCAGCGCACTTTTAATTTCCTGGCGGGCTTGTGGCCCGGCATCCAACGGGACAAGCAAATCTACCGGGTCGCCCGTCAAATGCAAAAGCATAAACGATATAAAAGACACCCCGATAATTACAAAAATTGCCTGTACCAATCGACGAATAATAAATTTTAGCATAATATTAGTTGTTAGCTTCTATAGATAATCAGAAAATGATTTAGAAAAGCGTTTAGCGTTCAATCGCCCTGAAATGAATTTCGGGCTAAGTAATGTGAAGTTGGTTCAAACCAACTCTAACAAACTTGGCCCTTATTTGAATTAGAATTTATTCCAAAAAATCTATTGGCGGAGCAATATTCTACAAGCAATACCGCTTCCCCCTGTAGGATGCTGCTCCGCCAGTTGATGTTCGGCTAAAATCAATGGGCAGAGCCACATCCTACAAGATGCCCCTATCCCCTGTAGGACGCTGCTCCGCCAGTTGACTTTGCCCAACCTCGCTTGAGCTAAATTCTCAGTTGGTTTGAACCAACTTGCCGTCTCTTAGCCCGAAATTCATTTCAGGGTAAGATTATTCTCTAACAACTAACAACTCTATTTAGCGGACGCGACCTCAAAGGCGTTGAGTTGCTCATCGCTACGGGCCGCCCACTTGATTTTAGCCTTGTTGTAGGCGTAAATATCTTTTTGCTGGTGCAAAAACACCCAGGGAGCTTCATCGTGAATAATCTGGTTAGCTTCCTGATACAAAGCCTGACGCTTGGTGGTATCGGCTACGGTTTTGGCATCTACGATATTCTTTTGGGCTTTATCGTTCGTCCAGTAACTATAGACCGAGCCATCGGGCGCAGAAATATCGGCTTTCGGCTTATCCAGCAGGGTAAAGAGGGTGTTATCCGCATCCCAGGTCGTATTACCCCAGCCGAGCAAATAGGCTTGCGCTTGCTTGCGATTGTTAATCAGGCCAACGTAATCCGTCCAGACCGGGCTGGAAGTTTTGGTTTTTACGCCAATTTCGCCCCATTGAGAGGCAATCGCTTCGCCAATCTCTTTATCCTTCAAGTAGCGACCATTGGGGAAGTTAAAGGTCATTTCAAAGCCGTTGGGATAACCCGCGTCCTTGAGCAATTGCTTGGCCTTTGCCTGGTCGTAGCTATATTGCTGAATATTCGGGTTGTAGCCAAAGTGCCTATCCGTTAGCGGCTGGGTAATTTTTGTACCGTTCCCGTTCAAAATCGCGCTAATAATACTGTCACGGTCAACCGCCAAATTCAGGGCTTGCCGCACACGGGCATCCTTGAGCGGGCTACTGGGGTCGAGCGTATTCAGGATAATAAAGATAACCCGAACGCTGGGCGCGGTGCTAATGCCAATCTTGTCGCTTTTGTTAAGCTGGTCAACCAATTCTGGCGCAACGTTGGTAATCACGTCCACCGCCCCCGATTGCAAGGCACTCAAGCGGGTTTGAGCATCGGGAATAGTGCGGAAGCGGACTTTTTGGGCTTTCGGGGCAGCTCCCCAATAACTTGAGTTTATCGCTAAATCGATATGGTCGTTCTTGACCCATTCCACGAACTTGTAAGGGCCGGTTCCCATTGGGGTAAGTTCCAGAATTGTATCACCCTTGTCGCCAGAGCTGTATTTTTTGGAAACAATCCCCTCAACCGCAAGCTGATTGGGTAAAGCCGGGAAAGCTCCGTTAGTCAAAATCTGGATAGTGTTCGGGTCAATGACTTTGGTTTCCTTGATGGTTTTCAGATTAGCCCGTCGCTGTACCGGGCGAGGCTTGCGGTCAGCCTGCTGGTAGCGGTCAAAAGTAAATTTGACATCATCGGCACTAAAATCGCTGCCATCCTGCCATTTTACGCCTTTGCGGAGCTTGAATTCCCAGGTCGTATCATCAATTTGCTTCCAGCTTTCGGCCAAGCGGGGGGCAAGCTTGATGTCAGGAGTCCAGAAAAGCAGCGTATCGTAAATATTGTTCAAAACGTTGCCCGCTGGAGTTTCGTTGTGGTCGTTCGGGTCGAGGGTAGTCGGGTCAACCCCCTGAGCAAAAACTATCTGGTCAACCGGGCCACCGGGCAAAGCCGCCGCCGCTCCGTTGGCCGCCGCCGTCGTTGCAGCAGCACCCGCCGCAGTGGTGGTGGCACTGGCGGCAGTCGTTGCGGCACTGGCAGCAGTGGTTGCAGCACTGGCGGCAGCAGTGGTTGCGGCAGTCGTTGCCGGGGTTGCGGTGGGGTCGCCACAGGCGGCCAGCAGCATCAGTAACATCAAGCCGACCATTAGCAAACTGAATTTGCGGTGTTTCATTCTCCTTAAATCTCCCTCTCCTTGATTAACTTTACCCAAGTTAAATCGAAGTAACCGAACTATTATAGTTTATCCTGAAAAAGCTAGAGTGCGCCGAATTGCCAGGTGAGTTAATTGATTAAAAATGCACAGCGATGCAAAGGAATTTGCGGGATTATAAGCCAAGCAAGAGCTAAAAGTCAATTAAGTTACTTTGTTCAATTTGTTCAATGTAGTGTTAGGTTTATGAGCTGAACTTGGCTTGACAAGCCTTGAAAATGAGGTATAATACCTAACGCAACCGCAAGATTGGGGTATAGTCTAACGGTAGGACAGCTGACTCTGAATCAGTAAGTTGGGGTTCGAATCCCTGTACCCCAGCCTCAATCAAAGCAACAAACTAAAAGGGCGAACACTTTTGTAAAAAGGTGGTGCGGCCTTTTTTGACTCCAGCTAATCCCAAATTTTAGCCCAAATAAAAAAGGCCCACCGAGCGAAGGCGAGCCTTTTGTACAATACAATAGGAGAGTATAGAGGGGTAAAAATTAGAAGTTATAACAGAACAGGGTAGATTACTAATTTAACACATACCGTACTCAGCAATAAATATGCCACTGGCATTGTTTTTGCATTACAGATTGGTGAGCGAATATAGGAGAGTGTAAGAGGTTTATTTAGATAAGGAAGGTCGGCAATATTGCGGGCCTTCCTCTTTTATTGCTTAGTTTATTGCTTATTTTCGGTTGGCTCGTACTTTGTAGCTTTCTTCTTATTAATTGCCCAACGAGTAGCCCGCCTCTAAAGACCAAATTCCAGGCTTGCTTTCGCTTTGTAATTGCACCTTTTGCATTGTCCATTTAGCCGGAACGAAAAGGTTATCAACCACATCACGCTGATTGCGGTTCAAACTGGCAATATAGCCAAGCGTTACCTGCGGAAAATATTCAGGTTCAGTTTCCGACAAAATTTGTTCGGGCGGGAGTTTTTCCAGCAATTTCTGCCGCAAAGCCGTAAATTCGGGCGGTACGATTACCGGGTAATGCAGTAATCCGTTAGCTTCTTCCCATTTCATCCGCCCTTGAATTACCAGTTCCAAAGGTTGAAAATCCCGGAAAAATTCGATTAGTTCTATATCCAGTTCGTCGCTTAATTCAATCATTTCAAACAAGCGATACAAAACTAAATCGGTTTGCGTTGGCTCAAGCCCTAAAGCTTTGCGAATTTCTACGGCCATATCCACAAAATCCGATGGCAACTCGCTCACAATCTTAAAATTCATCTGACCCCCAAACTTGAGTAACAAACCAAAATTATTCAGCCAAAAAATCCAGCAAAAGCTTGTTTACCCGCTCTGGCTCATCGTGCTGCACCCAATGGGTCGCTTCGTCTATATATACTAGCTGGCCCTTGTCGCACATTTCTACGCTCAATTGACCCAACTCTTTGCTGAGGGCAATATCTTTAACTCCCCAAATTACTAAAGTTGGCCTCGTCACACGGGGATTGGCCGGAGTTTTGGGCATATGCCGAACAACGGCCCGATACCAGTTAATCATGGAGCGCATCGCGCCGGGTTGCGACCAGGCTTGGCGGTATTGCTCCAAGTCTTGCGGACTAAAAGTATCTTTGCGGCTGCTTTGCTTGAGGGCGTTAATACCGGGTTGCCAGTTCCTCAAACTGAGCAGCGTTTCGGGCAACCAGGGAATTTGAAAGAAGAAAACGTACCAGCTTTTAAGCAATTGCTTCGGGCTGCTGCGTAAATATTTCTGGAAAGCGGTAGGATGCGGCACGTTCATAATTACCAGCCGCTCGACTTTTTCTGGAAAAATAATCGCAGTATACCAGGCGACCATTGCTCCCCAATCATGGCCGACCAGCAAAGTTTTTTCCTGTCCCGCCGCCTCGATTAGCCCGATAACGTCCCGCGCCAGTTCGTCCAGTTTGTAAGCTTTTACGGGTTTGGGTTTATCGCTCAAGTTATAGCCGCGCTGGTCGGGTATCCAGACCCGATAGCCCGCCTGTACCAAAGGCTCAATCTGGTCTTTCCAGCCCTGCCAGAATTCGGGATAGCCGTGCAAGAGTATTACCAGCTTGCCATCCTCCGGCCCAGCCTGCACCACGTGCAAAGTAATACCGTTGGTCTTTATCGTTCGATGCTTTAATTCTGCCGTAAGCATAAATCTCCTTTTGGGTTGTCGGTTGTCGGAGGGGACGGAGTTGTTAATTGTTGGTTGTTGGTTGTTAGAAGGGTTGTCGGTTGTCGGGTTTGATTTGTAGATTGGGTTCGTCTGCCGGACATGGAATGTCCGGGCTAATATCATGAAAACTGGGCTAAAGCTATTTACAGGTCAGGCTAGATTTAGCCAAACCCATTGCAGCCCTTCAGGGCCGTTTTCATGTTATCAGCCCAGCCCTTTAGGGCCGGGAGACGACTTCCGACTTCCGACTTGTTTCTTACTTGTTACTTAATCGCTAAAGCGTTGGGTGGGGAAGCGACCCCGCCGAGTTTGTTCAAAGGGGCGGAAGTAAAGAAGAACTCGTAACGCTTATCCGCCGCGCAATCTTCGGCCAGAGCTTCCAGATAAAACATTTCGCCGATAGGCATCCCCCATAGAGCCAAAATCGTTTCGTGCATAAAGCCATTGGTCGGGTGAGCCGGATATGCCTCGAACGCCAGCGCATCGCCCGCAATCGCCGCAAAGTGATTATCCCACAAAAAGCGCAAAGTTTCGTCACTTTGGGCCATTCCGATGGCCTGATACGGAACATTGGTGGCTAATTCCTCGCGTCCGGCAGCATCCAGGCCCAAATACCAGGCCACCCAGCCCGAACGCACAATCAAAATATCGCCAACTTGGAATTGTACGTTTTGTTCTTTGGCCGCCGCTTCCAGTTCAGCCACCGTAATTTCGTGGCGCGAACCGGGATTATATTTTACCCCGTTGCGCTCGGCCCAGCGCACATAATCAATTAGTACCGCTCGTCCGGCGATACCGCGCCGCGCCCAAACCTGAATACCGTTGCGTGTCCCGGCTTGCCCGGTGATTTGCTCTTGCTGCACCCCATTATAGAAGCTGTGGTACTCGCGGTTGCCGTAGTGGGTCAGGCCATCCCATTGGGTTGAGGATTGGGTGTTAAAATCGTGGTAAACATCGTCGTTTACGTTTTTGCGCTTGTTCTTGATTTCGTGGCGCAGCTTCTCGCGTCCGAACAAAGGCGGGTCGGGCAATTCCAGTTCCCAATTCATCGGAAAAGTTTTGCCACTTTGCACCAGTTTTGCCGCCGCCGCCACTCGTTCAGGGGTCAAAAGATTAATCGTGCCAACTTCGTCATTCTCGCCCCACAAGCCCCAGGCCGATTTGGGCGGATTACCCGGTTTGGCCGGGAGTTCATCAAACGATAGCAATTTTTCCATATTCTCTCCTTCTATTTACCCATTATTCCATCCACACAACCCGTACCCTTGTAGGATGCT
>JBBQGP010000074.1:0-24053 GCA_038323095.1 Chloroflexia bacterium
AAGCCCTTTTTTATGGCACTATAGCGGCGGTGATTGTCACTCATTGGTTTTCCTTTCTATTCTAATTGGCCTTAGAACGAAAGTTTACCACACTGGCAATCACCTCTTCTCACCCGAACTTTTTTTCTGTACGCTAGCAAATATTATATAAGGAAAGGCATTAAAATGGCAAAAGATGTAACTATTAATGAAACTGAAACCAAAGAACGGCTTGACCGATTGGTAAAATGGGCCAACGAAAATCGGCCAAAAATTTCTACCACACCCACCAATGAGCCAAAAAACGTTTCGCTTACTCCAAACGAAACTCAAACTCAAGCACTGGTAGATTGGGTGGTTCAAAACCAGAAAGAAATAATCATAAAAGAAGAAAAAGGTGAGCCAGCCGCAGTTATCTTGCCTTACGCCGAATATTTAAAATTGCAGGAACTCAAGGAGAAAGCCCGCCGCGAGAGCCTTCTAGCCCAACTTGAGGCAATACGGCAAGACGTAAGTTCGCGTAATCAAGACTTAACCCAAGATGAAGCCGAGGCTTTGGCAGACAGGTTTGTACGAGAAGTTTTAAATGATATGATTGCGGAAGGGAAAATAAAGTTTGAGTCCTTCGACTAGACCTGTCCGAGTTATTTTTGATGCTAATATTTACATAAGCTACCTGTTAAGTCCCGCAAGACTGGGAACTATTACTGCATTATTCGGGGCAGTTGCGTCTGGGCAAGTTAAGCTACTTGTAATGAAACAACTCCAGGAAGAATTAGTTGGTAAAGTTTCAAGTAAAGCTTTTCTTGCTAAAAGAATAAGCAGACAGGATTTAGAAAGCTTCATGGATTTTTTAGAGCAATTCGCAGAACTTCTTCCTGATATAGACAATCAAGCAATAGCATCTATCAGCCGCGATCCAAAAGATGATTACCTTTTGGCTTATGCTTTGTTGGGACAGGCCGATTATCTGGTAACGGGCGACCAGGATTTACTGGTAATCGGCAAAGTAAACGGTTTGCAAATTGTTACACCGGGCGAGTTTTTGAATATTTTACAGCAGACGGGAAATTAAAAGATGACCTCCATTTTTTGAGAGGTCATCTTTTATAATTTCAACTATCGAAGTGATTATTCATCGTTTGGAGCAGCTTCAGCCGAAACTAACTTTGGCTGGTCGGTTGCGCCGCCAACATTTTTGACAAAGACGGGTGGTTTGGGCGGTTCAAGCCCGGTTTCTTCCAGACAACGCGCCAGAATTTCTTCCAGTGGCGGCCCGAAATCATAAACCTTGAGTTCGCCCCATTCATCTCGCAGGGCGGTACGTTGCACTTCGGTAGCTTCCAGGTCAACCGCGTAAGTTTCAGCATCAAGAACAACTCCATAATCGCTCTTGGCTTTTTCAACTGAAACCAGCCCGCGTTCCACGTCCCGCGCTACTCGTTCCGGCTCACGGGTAAGCGGGTCGCCCCAGCCAGCCCCACCCCAGGTTACATAATGCAGAACATCGCCTTCGTTCACCTTGATATTATCGCATTTGGAAGGGATAATCTCTTTTGTACCGTTGGTGCGGAGAATGTACTTGGTGCTACGCTTGCCAACCTTACCGCCATTGATACCCCAATTATAAGTCAGCCATCGGTCATCGTGAATCGAGACTTCGCCCGGCTCGGTAAAGCAATAAGCGATGTCAATCCCGTTGCCACCCCGGTGGTAGCCCGCGCCACCGCTATCAATCAAAGTCTCGTAGCGTTGAATTTGGAGCGGGAAATAAGCTTCTAGGTACTCATTTGGGATATTGGTAAAGGCCGGCCACATCGAATGTCCGTCCATCCCGTCACCCACTGGACGACCCGGTACACCGCCGAAACCTATCTGGTAAAGCTGGAACCACTCGCCCTTTTTATCGTAACCGCTATACATTAAGTGCGGGCTACTACCCCAACCGGCGGCAGGCCAGAATTGCGGGGCGGTTTTGGAAAGCGTACCACCAAACACATCAAAGATTCGGCCAAGCGCGTGAGTGCGGCAGGAAAGCGCGGCGGGATATTTCGGCTTCAAAATCGAGCCTTCGGGAATACGCACTTCGATTAAATCGTAAAAGCCGTCGTTAAAAAGAATTTGTGGGTCATAAACCATAATCAGGTAAATTCCCACAAACATCTTGAACATATGCTCATTCAAAAAGAAGTTAATCGGCCCGACTGACTGCGGGTCGCTTTTGCTCCAATCGAAAATAGCTTTATTGCCATCGCGCCACATTTCGCAGGCGATTTTGTACGGCCCATGCCCCAAACCGTCATCGTCCACATAATCCTCAAACAAGATGTGCTGTTCAGGAACGTGAATCTGAATTAGCTGGGTCATCGCCCGCTTGGTGCGTTCAAGAGCGGCATCCAAAGTGGAAATATAAGTGTCGCGGCCAAAGCGATGTACCAATTCCAGCACCCGTTTTTCGGCGGCCCGACAAGCTGCTACAATCGCCAGCAAATCGCTTCTGTTCCAGATGGGCAAGCGCACCTGATTCAAGATTACGGTTAGGGCCTGGTCGTTCAGTTTACCCTTTTCGTAGAGCTTGAAAGGTGGAATAACAATTCCTTCCTCGAAAATGGTTTTCGCGTCGGTGGGCAGCGAACCCGGCACTTTCCCGCCAACATCGGTCATATGCCCAAACATGGAAGACCAGCCCACCAAATCATTGCCATCGAAAATCGGCAATAATACTAGCCAGTCGTTCGCGTGACTGATAGCCCCACCGCACTTGTAGGGGTCGCTGGTCAAGAAAATGTCGCCCGCTTCGATTGTGCCATCATAAAAGGTTAAAAACTCGTCTACATATGAGCCGAATTGCCCAACCACCATCCGCCCGTCTGGGTGGCAAACTAATGGGAATTCGTCATGCTGCTCTCGAATACCGGGTGACATGGCCGTCCGAAACAACACTGCATCCATTTCAAAGCGAATATTGCGGAGCGCATTCTCGATAATATCGAGAGTAATCGGGTCTACCTCTACCGCTTTATATTCAGCCCTTTTTACCTGAGCCATTATTTTCTCCTTGTTTTATAGTTGTTAGTTGTTAGTTATTAGAGCTTGTCCAAGTAAGATGTTGCTGTGTCAATAGATTTTCGTCAAACATCCACTGGTGGAGCAGTGTCCTACAAAACTTACCAATCTATTGAGACAAGCTGTTAATTATCAGCAAGTCTATTCTTCTAACAACTAACAACTAACAACTAGCAACTACTATTTATGCTCGTTGGGCCAAATAAGAATACAGCCCTGCTCGTCTACCAAACCATAATGTCCCGCCAGAATAACGGTGGTCGAATCGAATTCGGTGACAATCGCCGGGCCAGCAATGCGGTTCCCCGCCTTTAGTTTCGCCCGGTCATAAATATTGGTATCCAAAAACTCGCCTTCAAAGTAAACCTTGTGGGCCTCAACTTTGGCGGCGGAAGCATCTTCCCCGCCTTTTTCGGTCTTGGTAGCGTTTAATGGGGTAGTGCGACCCAGACCAATTGCCCGTAAATTCACCAATTCGTGCATAGTATCCAGCTTGAAGCCATAAAGCTGGTTGTGCAACTCGTCAAAACCTTCGGCCAGCTTGGTTAGACCGTTCACTCGCAATTCATTCGCAGTTATGTCAACCGGGTTCTCAAAACCCTGTCGATAATAACGTACGTCTACTTGAAAGCGGACTTCCTGCATATTGGTTGGAATACCCTCACCTTCCAGCCAATCGCGGGCTTGCTGCCCCAATTCTTCCAGAGCTTGCGCTACTTCTTCGCCCGAAGTAGTGTTAAAAGTGCGAATAAAAGTGCGGGCGAATTCGTCTCTAAAGTCCGTCGAAAGGTCGCCCAGAGCGCATAGCAAACCGGGCGCGGGCGGGATAATGCAGGGCCAGCTCCCGATAAGTTTCGACAAAGCGTTAGCGTGAAGTGGGCCAGCCCCCCCAAAAGCCACTAACGCAAAATCACGCGGATCATAACCTTTGCGAACCGAAACCAGCCGCAACGCCCCAAACATATTTTCATTTACAATGTCGTAAATACCCTGCGCCGCCTGATACAATTCCAGGTTCATAGCGTCGGCCACAGTTTTAACCGCCGTTTTCGCCGCTTCTACGTCCAGCTTCATCTCACCACCAATCAGACTTGGCGGCAAATGACCGAGAACCACGTTCGCATCGGTTACGGTTGGGGCAGTACCGCCTTTGCCATAGCAGGCCGGGCCGGGGTCAGCTCCTGCGCTTTGGGGGCCAACCCGCAAAGCTTTGGTTAGTTCCGGCACAAAGGCAATCGAGCCACCGCCCGCGCCTACCGTCTTTACATCCAGCGAGGAAATGCGGACAGTGAAAAAACCAACTTCGGTTTCGCGGCCTACCGTCGGCGTACCACCCTGACAAAGAGCTACGTCAGTAGAAGTGCCGCCCATATCCAGCGTCAGGATATTGTTATAGCCGGATTGCTTGGCGACCCACAACGCTCCGGCCACTCCCCCGGCTGGCCCACTCATCAGGGCGTAAACGGGAGTTTCTTTGGCAGTCTGGAGGGTCATGAGGCCACCATCGCTACGTAAAATGTTTACGCGAGTCGGCATATTGCGTTCTTTAAGTTTGTTGGCGATACCGTCCATATAATTCGCGACTTTGGGCTGAACATAGCCGTTCATACAAGCCGTCAGAGTGCGCTCATATTCGCGGAATTCCGGCAAAATATCACTGGAAATCGAGACGGACAGATTTGGAAACATTTCGCGGGCAATGTCACGGATGCGCTTTTCATGAACCGGGTTGGTGAAGGAATTAAAGAGAGAAATAGTCAAGGCTTCAATGCCCTTGCCCATCAGCTTTTGCAAATCAATTCGGAGCTTGGCCTCGTCAATTTCCTGCATAACCTTCCCCTTCGAGTCAATTCGCTCCTTGACCTCGATAGTGTGTTCCAGCAGTGCAGGCGGGTCAGGCTTCACCATCCCAATCCAACTAACCAACGGGCCGGGTGTCCACGAGCGGGCTATGTGCAGTACCTGGCGATAGCCGTCCGTTACCACCAGTCCGACCCTTGCCCCCTTGCCTTCCAGTACCGCGTTAGTGGCGACGGTTGTACCGTGCATCAGATAATCAATTTGTTCGGGCGAAACTCCCGCAAGCTGGCAAGCTTTGTCAATGCCAACCAGCACCCCAATCGAGGGGTCAGCCGGAGTAGAAGGGGTTTTTACCGGGAATACCTGCCCGGTGTCCTCATTGGCAAGCAGCAGGTCGGTAAAAGTCCCGCCTACGTCTATACCCAATCGGTATGCCATGCATTGCCTCCATTCATAAGCAGTTAGTAATTAAATTTGATTAGTACGTAAAAATGATTTTTCCTTTATTCATTAAAAGGCTTACCATCTTCTAAAGTATAAATATCTTCTTCCGGGTCTTTTAGAGAATCGAATACAGAATTGAACGATACATTTTCCTGAGATTTTTCATTTACCTGTTGAGCTTCCGCCAATAATTTATTTATTTGTTCACATTCGTGTGGAGTAAATTCTGAAAGAGCCTCTTCTACACTTTCTGGCTTTAGCTCTAAGAGGGCGGCAGCTAACTTGTTAATCTGCTCTTCTCTTTTTTCTGCCTTTGAATAGCTTCAAATACCCGTTGGGTTAATGCATCCATTTCAGCATATTCTTCGGGAGTAATAGATGGGTCAGGTGGGATTTGGTCTAAAATATCTTTAAGAGTCATTTGCTTGTCATCTTGATTACTCATTTACTATTTAGGCCACTACCGCCGCCGGGCGGTTGGAAGGGAAAAGGCGGGCGTGTTTGGCGTGACCGGGCAAAGGCCGATTCACAAGTTGCTCGGCTTGGCGGGCTACTTCCAGCATTGCGTCCAGATTAATGCCCGTTTCTACCCCCATTTCGCTAAACATATAAGCCAAATCTTCGCTGGCGACGTTCCCGCTTGCTCCCGGCGCGAAAGGACAGCCTCCCAGACCGCCGATTGAGCCATCAAAACGGAATATACCCATTTGAGCCGCCGTCAAAGCCAAAGCAAGGCCCATCCCTCGCGTATCGTGAAAGTGCATTCCCAATCTTTCAACTGGCACAAGCTTTAATACTTTTTCGAGTAATTTTGAAAGCTGGTAGGGATTGCCCGCTCCGATAGTATCCGCCAGAATTATTTCGTCCACGCCCATTTCTAAAAAGCGGGCTACTCCGTCCAGCACCGCTTCGGGTGGCACTTCGCCCTGATAGGGGCAACCCATTGCCGTCGCCACCGCACCCCGCACTTTTACCCCGTCCGCTTTAACATTAGCGATTAAAGGGCGGACGCTTTCAAAAGCTTCTGCCGTCCCCTGGTTCATATTTTTGCGGTTGAGGGTATCGCTGGCGGCAATCGCGATTCCGATGGTTTTCAGGTTGGCCGCTTTCGCCCGTTCGTAGCCTTTGAGGTTAAAAAGCAAGGCCACATATTCTGTTCCGGCCCGGTAATCCAGATTTTTAGCTACTTCGTCCGCATCGGCCATTTGCGGCACCATTTTAGCCGAAACAAACGAAGTAAATTCAATCGAAGGCACGCCCGCCGCCGCCAAACTTTCAATCAGTTTTGTTTTGGCTGTCGTCGAAATTTGCCCCTTTTCGTTCTGCAAGCCATCTCTCGGCCCAACATCGGTAATAATTACTCTTTTCGGCAGTTCCATAGCTTAAACCTTTTACTTACACAATAGATAGGGTTGTCGGTTGTCGGTAGAAACAGAGTTGTTAGTTGTTAGTTTTTTGTTACTTAATACTTGTTACTTAGTTCCGACTTTCTACTTCCGACTTCCGACTTGTTACTTAAATTATCCCCTCGGCTTCCATTCGGACCAGTTCATCCTCCGAAAACCCAAGCAAACCACCGTAAATCTCGCGGTTGTGTTCGCCTAGTTTCGGGCCGAGCCATTCGGTAGTACCGGGCGTATCGCTTAACTGCGGGACAATACCCGGAATTTTGATTGCGGCGTTTACTTCCGGCACAAAAGCTTCTTGAATCAGGCCACGCGCCAGAAAATGCGGGTCACTGGCAATATCGGCAATCGTATAAATCAGGCCCACTGGCACTTCCGCTTTTTCCAAAACTTCTTTCACTTCCTGGGCGGTATGGTGAAGCGTCCAGGCTCCGATAGCGGCATCCAGTTCATCATTACGCTTTACCCGCAAATTATTATTAGCAAGGTTCGCGTCTTCAGCCAAATCGTCGCGATTAATTGCCCGCATCAAGCGTTTGAAAATACTGTCGCCATTCCCGGCAATTACGATATAAGAGCCATCACCGCATTGATAAGTATTAGAAGGAGAAATACCGGGCAGGGACGCGCCGCTCCGTCCCCGAACCATTCCAAACCAGCTGTATTCGGGCAACATACTTTCGAGCATCCCGAAAACCGCCTCATTAATTGCCATATCTACCATCTGACCCGGCCCGTTGTGCATATCACGGTGGTATACCGCCGTAAGTGTGCCGTAAGCCGCAAACATTCCAGCCAGCGTATCACCCAAACTAATGCCGGTGCGGACGGGGGGACGGTCAGGGAAGCCGGTTATATGACGCAAACCACCCATCGCTTCGCCAACCGCGGCATAGCCGGGATTGTTTTTATATGGCCCGCTTTGCCCCCAGCCCGAAACGCGGGTCATTATCAAGCGCGGGAATTCGGCGTGAAGCTGCTCCCAGCCCAGCCCCCATTTCTCCATTGTTCCCGGCTTGAAATTTTCCAGCAAAACGTCAGCATCCTTGAGTAATCTTTTGACAATCTCCGCCGCACCCGGCTTATTCATATCTAGCGTAATAGATTTTTTGTTACGGGATTGAACGTACCACCAAAGTGAAGTATTGGTTTCCTCCATAATCGCCCGCCAGATTCGCAAAGGGTCGCCTTTTTTTGGCGGCTCGATTTTGATGACCTCTGCCCCGAATTCGGCCAGCATCCGGGCGCAAAAAGGCCCGGCCAGCAGTTGCCCCATTTCAATTACACGTATCCCGGCCAGCGGTTTAGCGCGTTTGGTTTCTTCCTGCACCCCTGTCTCCTGCATACAGGCGATTTGCCCGGTTTGTCTGAGGTTTAATTTTTCTTGAAAAGTTACGTTAAAGCTCGTTGAGTAGCGCATCCCAGGTTGCGGAACGGCGTTTCTTCTAGCGGAAAGATTAGCAGATTTTTTTGGGCCTTGTCAATAATCTGCGGTGTGAATAATTATAAATAAGCCGAGGCAGTAAAAGCAATAAATGACAAAGCTAACTGAATTGACAAGCTGCTGGTTTGCTTTTACAATTCCCGCCAAATGGAACGGCGTTCCATAATTTGCGAGAGCTTGTGAAAAGCTGATTTTAGTTTATCCAGGAAGTAAAGGGGGTTCGCCAATGCAGGAAGAAGTAGCGTCAAGTAGTAGCCAGGTTGGGGAAAATGAGGCTAATCCACTGATAGGTATCGCCAGCCTCGCTCAAAAACTTAGCGGAGCAAAAACAGCCGTGGTCGCTTATCCGGGTTAGCTCCAAATTGGTCAATTACTACATGCCGCTTGAAGAAGACCCTGAATACCAGCCTCTCGCGGCGGCAATGGCTTAACCCGGCTTTTGAACTGTTATTCTAAGCAACCATTATCTCCAGCTTCTTCGAGCCGGATTTAAGCGAAGAACCTTCTACCCTAACTACTGCTTTGATTTCTAAACCCGGCTTTATCCAGAAGATTCTTCGCTCAGAGCCGTTTTAGCCTAAAGGAGTGGTAATGACCGTGTTAATAACAGGTTTTACAACCCAATGGCGGCACTATCGGCGCGGGGGTCTGCTCCGCCCATTAGCAGGCCGTTATCGGGGTTAATTACAATTCCCTGCGCGAAACCCATCCCCCGATTCCAGTCGCCCACGTCGTGGATAGAATGGCCCAACTCTTTAAGCTGGCGGTAAGTTTCGGCGGGGAAACGGTTTTCAATCTGCAAAACTTCGCCTTCATCGGGCAGCAAATAACTGCGGCCATGCACCCAGCGCGGAGCTTCGATAGCTTCCTGAATATTCATCCCGGCGTTAATCAGGCGGGTGTAAACCTGCAAATGGAATTGAGCCTGACCGTCGCCGCCCATCGAGCCAAAGACAATCGCCGGACGGTTGCCGCCTTCGCCTTCCTTGAAGGCCATTGAAGGGATAAGGGTGTGCAGGGTGCGTTTGCGCGGAGCAATAGTGTTGACGTGGTCGGGTTCGAGCGAGAAATAAGCTCCCCGATTTTGGAGTTCAATCCCCGTTCCCGGCACAACCAGCCCCGAACCAACCCCCATATAGTTGCTCTGGATAAGCGAAACCGCGTTACCTTCGCCGTCTGCCGTACACAAGTAAATCGTATCACCCTTGAAAGAGGTCATCCCGGCTTTGGGGGTAGGCATGGCGCGGGTGGGGTCAATTAGTTTGCGTCGTTCGTTCAGGTAAGCTTCATCCAGCAAAGAAGCGGGCGATACTTTCATATGTTCCAGGTCGGTCATATATTTGTCCCGGTCAGCAAAGGCCAATTTTTTGGCTTCCAGCATCAAATGCAAGCTCTGGGCATCTTCCAGCGTGCCTTCCAGATTAAAATTCTCGACCAGCTTTAGCATTTGCAAAGCGGTAAGGCCCTGAGTATTAGGCGGAAGCTCGAAAATCCGATAGCCATGATAACTGACGCTTAAGGGGTCAACCCATTCGCCGTGATGCTCGGCCAAATCTTGCAGGGTGAAAAGCCCGCCCTCGCGCTCCGAAAACTCGACCAAAGCCCGCGCCAGTGTCCCTTTGTAAAAAGCGTCGCGGCCCTGCTCGGCAATCGTCCGCAAAGTTTGGCCTAGTTCTGGCACTCGCAAAATCGAATTTATCGGGGGAGCAACGCCATCGGGGGCGTATACCGCCCGCCAGGAAGGGTGACACCAGGGAGCTTTTAAAACAGTGCTAATCGCATTATGTAAACTTGGCCCAACCCCAAAACCTTGCTCGGCATATTCGATAGCGGGTTGCAAAGCTTTCGCCAGACCCAGCCGCCCGAAACGTTCCGCCGCCATTTGCCAGCCGTCCACCGCTCCCGGTACGGTTACGCTCAAGATTCCGCGCTCCGGCATAGTCTGATGTCCGTTAGCCTTGAACCAATCAGGTGTGGCGGCAGCCGGAGAACGTCCGCTCCCGTTTAGACCAATCAAGGTTTGGCTTTTGGCATCGTAAATCAGCATAAAAATGTCACCACCTGTGCCGCAGACAAAGGGGTAAACCACGTTCAAGGTAGCGTTGGCGGCAATCGCGGCATCTACCGCATTTCCTCCGGCTTGTATTACCTGAATTCCGGCTTGCGAAGCCAAATAATGCGGCGCACTGACCATTCCCCGCCGGGCCAGCGTCACAGGGCGATTTTGGGGCATTGTTAATTCTCTCCTCCTTTAGCGTTTATTAAAAATAGTCAAAAGATTGTAGCTAATTGCTTTGTCGGTGTCAAAGCAAAAGAAAAGCCCTAAAATTATTTCTCACAAACTTCACCTTTCATACCCCTTTACAAAACCCTGAAATTAGTGTATAACTGTCACTAAGTAATAGTTATTGTACTTTTGACTAAAAGACCCTTTCGGGTAATAGTTGAAACAAAGTTTGGGCCAAAATCGTAGAGAATGTGTTATTGTACTTTTGACTAAAAGTGGCCCAAAGGAGGGTAGAATGAAAGCAACCGCCGAAAATTTATCAATGGGGATGACCACTACGCAGCTTGAGAAAATCGCCGCCAACGCTCTGGAAGAAGATTTGGGCTGGGGCGATATTACCACCGATTATTTTATTCCAATTGAAGCCACCGCTTCCGCCGATTTTGTGGCCCGCAAACCGGGCGTAGTGGCGGGGCTGGCGGTAGCTGCTGCCGTTTACCGGGCGACTGACCCCGGCATACGCTTTGAAATGCTGGTGATGGATGGCGCACAGGTTGAAGCCAATACCGTTTTAGCGCGGGTAAGCGGTTCAGCCCGTAGCTTGCTCAAAGGCGAAAGAGTCGCTCTTAATTTTGTGCAACGCCTGAGCGGTATCGCGACTTTGACTGCCAGCTATGTTGAAGCGATTAAAGGTACAAAAGCCCGGATTGTAGATACTCGCAAAACTACCCCCGGCTTGCGCGATTTGGAAAAATACGCAATCAGGGCGGGTGGCGGGTTTAACCACCGCCGCAATTTGAGCGATGGGGTACTAATTAAAGACAACCATATTCAAGCCTTGATTGCGAACGGTTTGACCCTGAAAGACGCTTTGCAGGCCGCCCGCGTTCGTTTGCCGCACTTGGTCAAAATTGAGGTAGAAGTTGACCGAATTGACCAGATAACCGAAGCTTTGGAAGGCGGCGCGGACGTTATTTTGCTGGACAATATGAACCCAGCTCAGTTGGTCGAAGCGGTAGAACTTATCAAGGGACAAGCCTTAACCGAAGCTTCGGGCGGAGTTAATTTGGAAACCGTCCGAGCAATTGCCCAAAGCGGGGTAGATTTAATCTCGGTGGGTGCGCTGACCCATTCCGCCGCTGCGCTGGATATTGGCCTTGATTTCCGGCTCGACAATTCACGGATTATTTAGCCAAAGCGAAAAATTTTAGTATGAACGAATTTATTTATCTGGATAATGCCGCGACTACGCCGCTTGACCCACAAGTTTTAGCGGCGATGCAGCCTTACTTCAGCCAAGCGTTTTACAACCCGTCTAGCAGCTACGCTCCGGCTCAGTCCAACAAACGCGCCCTTGAAACGGCCCGCGAAAGTTGCGCCCAAATCCTGAACGCCCGACCCGGCGAAATCATTTTTACCAGTGGCGGCAGCGAAAGCGATAATTTGGCCTTAAAGGGCGTAATCGAAGGCTGGCAGCTTTTCGGCAAGGCCCGCCGTCACATCATTACTACGCCTGTCGAGCATCACGCTATTTTGAACGTGGCTAAATATTTGGAAGGGCAAGGCTACAGCGTCACCTATTTGCCGGTAGACGAAGTCGGACGAGTTGACCCGGTTGAAGTTGAAAAAGCTATTCGTCCTGATACCGCCCTGATTAGCGTAATGCTGGCTAACAACGAAATCGGCACAATCCAGCCTATCGCCGAAATCGGTCAGATTGCCCGCCGTCACGCTATCCCGTTCCACACCGACGCGGTACAGGCGGCTGGATTGCTTTCGCTGGACGTGGAAGCCTTAAACGTAGATTTGTTGAGCCTTTCTGCCCACAAGTTTTACGGGCCACGCGGGGTTGGGTTGCTTTATGTACGGCGCGGTATTCCCTTCGCCTCGCAAATTCAGGGTGGTAGCCAGGAGCGTGACCGCCGAGCTGGAACCGAAAATTTGCCGGGTATTATCGGGCTGGCAGCGGCTTTGAAGTTGGCTCAGGCTCAAATTGAACAGGTCGTCCCGCAGCTAACAAGTTTACGGAACAAACTAATTGCCGGAGTGCTGGCAAGCGTGCCGGAAGCTACCTTGACCGGAGCAGAAGCGGGCGGACGTTTGCCTAATCACGCCAGCTTTTGTTTTAACAATATTTATGGGGAAACAATTTTGCTGGGGCTAGAAGAGCAGGGCGTTTTGTGTAGCAGTGGCTCGGCCTGTTCCGCCGATTCAAACGAACCCAGCCACGTTCTGACCGCGATTGGTATAGACGAAGATTTGGCCCGTACCGCAGTGCGCTTTACCCTGGGTCGCCATACTAGCGAAGCTGAAATAAACCGGGTTTTGGAAATTTTGCCGCAAGTTGTCGCCAGAGAATTAAATTTAGCTTATTGAGAAAGTTTTTAGGGAATCTTTAAAATTCCTTTTGCAAAAAGCATCTTTTACAGAACGAGTTTTAGTCATAATGACTAAAACTAAAAATAAAGGAGAAATTGAGATGTTACAGATTCAGCGCAAAACTACTGAAATTAACTTAATGGACGGCGCAACTTGCAGCCCTGATTTAACCTTGCCGACCTGGACACTGGACGTTGAGCAGGGCCAGACCGCCGCGCCAGTTTACGGGCCGGGGGCAAGTCAGGAAGATATAGCTCCCTCTACCACTCCTTTGCAGTACGAAATTCCGGCGCGATACCGCCAGATGGAAGCCAACGAGCTAGACCGCCGGATTCTCAAGGCCAAAGAGATGCTCGGCGAGAAACTGGTTATTTTGGGCCATCACTACCAGCGCGACGATATTATTAAATACGCCGATTTTCGAGGCGATTCTTTTAAACTTTCCCAATTGGCTGCCGCCCGCAAGGAAGCCGAGTATATCGTGTTCTGCGGGGTACACTTTATGGCCGAAAGTGCCGACATTTTGAGCGGGCCACACCAGCAGGTGATTTTACCCAATATGGCGGCGGGCTGCTCAATGGCGGATATGGCAAATCTGGAAGATGTTTTAACTAGCTGGGATACTTTGGCGGGAGTAATCGAGCCGGAAAGCCAGCGCGACGAACTTAACCGCCAACCCGTGCTGCCCGTAACTTATATGAATTCGGCGGCTGACCTCAAAGCTTTTTGCGGCGAACATAACGGTATTGTCTGCACTTCGTCCAACGCCGAATCGGTTTTGAAATGGGCTTTCGAGCGGGGGCAGCGCGTTTTGTTCTTCCCTGACCAGCATTTGGGCCGCAATACTGGCGTTAAAATGGGCATCCCGCTTGACCAAATAGTTATGTGGAATCCGCGCAAGCCGCTTGGTGGGAACACGCCCGAACAACTTCGCAAGGCCCGGATTATCCTCTGGTCGGGCTTCTGCTCGGTGCATAAACGCTTTAGCGTGAAGCAAATCCAGAAGGCTCGCGCCGAATATCCGGGCGTGCAGGTTATCGTCCACCCTGAATGCCCAATGGAGGTAGTACAGGCCGCCGATGCCGCCGGGTCAACCGAGTATATTATTCAAGCGGTAGAGCAAGCCCCCGCCGGGTCAATTTTGGCGATTGGCACTGAGGTTAATTTGGTGCGTCGCTTGCAAGCCGAGCATCCTGACAAAACTATTTTCTGTCTTGACCCGATTGTCTGCCCTTGCTCGACCATGTACCGTATTCACCCGGCTTACCTGGCCTGGGTGCTGGAAAGTTTGCTGGATGGTCAGGTGCTAAATCAGATAAAAGTGGACGAGAAAACCACTCGTTGGGCCAAAGTCGCCCTCGAAAGAATGTTATCGGTGCGTTAATCGGGATAGTAACCCTGCAAACGTAAAAGGAAAATTAAGATGAATACTTTTGATTACGACTACCTGATTATTGGTAGTGGGGTGGCCGGGCTTAGTGTTGCCCTGAACGCCGCCCGTAACAACCAGCGTGTATTACTTGTCACCAAAGCTCATTTAGAGGAAAGCAACACCCGCTATGCCCAGGGCGGAATTGCTGCTGCCGTCGCCCATGATGATACCACCACCTCACACCGGGACGATACGCTAATTGCCGGGGCGGGTCTATGCGATGCCGCCGCTGTCGAAGTGCTGACCGCCGACGCGCCGGAGCGTATCCAGGAATTAATCGAGCTAGGCGTGGCTTTTGACCGGGAAGTTAGCGGAGAGCTTGAGCTTGGCCGGGAAGGGGCGCACAGTGCCAATCGGATTTTGCACGCGGGAGGGGACGCTACCGGCTATCACATCGAACACGGTTTGGCGGGAGCGGTGCGCCGTTCTCCCAACGTTGAAATTCTGGAGGAACATTTCGCTACCGAGCTTTTACTGGAAAATAATCGGGTCATCGGCGTAAATTTATTAGCTCCTGACAAAACTTCTTTTGCGGTGAGAAGCCTTTTTACGGTACTTGCTACCGGGGGCGCGGGCCAGCTTTTCCGATATACCACCAACCCGCTAGTAACCACTGGCGACGGGTTGGCACTGGCTTACCGGGCGGGGGCGGCTCTGGCCGACCTCGAATTCTTCCAGTTTCACCCTACCGCCCTGAGCTTGCCGGGTGTGCCAACTTTTCTTATCAGTGAGGCAGTGCGCGGGGATGGGGCAATTTTGCGCAATTCTAGCGGGTACGCCTTTATGAAGGATTACGACGGACGGGGCGAACTCGCCAGCCGCGATATTGTGAGCCGGGCGATTGCTACCGAGATGCTCAAAACTAACGCGCCCGTATATCTGGATGCTACCGGGCTGGGCGAAGCAGTAGTACGTCACCGCTTTCCGGGCATTTACCAATTTTGCCAGCAGTACGGCCTGGATATAGCCCGCCAGCTTATCCCGGTTTCGCCCGCCGCGCATTATTACATGGGTGGGATTTTGACCGGGCTAAACGGAGAAACAACGCTACCGGGTTTATTTGCCTGTGGCGAAGCAGCCTGTACGGGGGTGCATGGGGCGAACCGACTTGCCAGCAATTCGCTTTTGGAAGGTTTGGTCTTTGGCCGTCGCCTTTACGAATATACCCGCCAGGCTGACCCTGCACCCTACGTTCCAACTGAAAACGGCGAGTTCTTGAGTATGCCCGCCTTGAGCGAGGAAGTAACGGTAAATAGAGGTGTACCAACCCGGCTGGAATTGCAAAACTTGATGTGGGAAAAAGTCGGGTTGGCCCGCGAAGCTTCTGGCCTTGCCGAAGCGGTACGCCAATTAAGCCAGTGGGAAAAAGCTTTAGCTCAACTTGAAACCAGTGACCTGGCCCAACTTGAGTTGCATAATCTGGTAACGGTTGGCTTGCAAATGGCCCGCGCTGCCCTTTTGCGCGAGGAAAGCCGGGGCGCACATTATCGCACCGATTTTCCCAATCTTAACCCGGCTTGGGTACGCCGTATTCTAATTCAGGATTTTAGTGCTAAAATAAAAAGAACCGAAAGGGCAGTTTTAGCACTAATTTAGCCTGAACGTTTCCAAAATACGCCAGCCCAATTTCACGGCAGGCCGGAATTAGTTCAGCAAATGACCGATGAACTACGACAAGTGCTTTCCGGTGCTGAGGACTGAGAACTGAGGGAAAAGTCGGAATTAGGAAGTAAATGAGTTAAGCTAAATCTATCCCAACCTGTAGGGAGGAAATCTAATCCCGATTAAGGTAAAATCGAGATTAGATTTTTTCCTGCAAAAAGATGGAATATAAGTTTATTCGCTTGTTATTGCGCTATCCTCCGAAATAAGGATACGTTCGCCGTCGGGTTCGGCTAGTTGCTTGACTTCGGCGGGTTCCGGCAATTGATGACCTTGAGCGGCTTTGTCACGCTGGCGGGCCGCTTGAGCGTAGGCAAATTGCTGGGCGGTATAGCGACCAAGTTTGGTGCGAACCTGAAAAATAGATTTGGCAAGACTGAACGGCCCGACGATATGCCCCTTTGTTTCGGCAGCAATCAGGGCAAGTGGGTACTCGCTATGCCCACGCAACGGCCCGTAAAATTCGCTGTTTAATCTTCGAGCAATCAGCGACCAGGGGAATTTAGCGTTAGCCTTCCAGTATTGGACAAAGCGGGCATAGTCGTAGCGCACGATATGGGGAAAGCAGGTTAAGCCGCGCTTGTCACCATCCACAAAATAGGTTCTGAGTTGCATACCCGTCCCGCTCCGGCCATAGTTATAAAGCTGGCGGGTCAATCCGGCCATTGTAGTACGATGGCGGTGCTGCACAATTGCACGCGGTTCGTAAATCACCACCCGGTCAGCCTTCACAATCCGATAAAGCATATAGGGGTCTTCGGCAAGCCGCAATTCATCGTCAAACGGCCCGATTTTGGGGTCGGCGAAAATCTCGGCCCGGAAAGAAGCATTGGCTGTTACGCCAATATTATAGGAAGGGACAGAGGGCCAGGCTGTATCATAAAATTCTTTGTCGTAGCGGGTGCGGGTGTAATTGCGGGTGAGGCTGCCATAAACCTCGAACCAGTGTTGGGCCTCGTAGTCAAGCTCATAAGGCAGCACCATACCCGTGACCGCCGTTACTTCGGGGTCGGCATAGGGTGCAATCAAATTATCCAGCCAGCCGTCCATATAAGTTGCGTCATCATCGGTACAAACGATAATATCGCCTTTGGCGTGCAAAGCGGCAGCGTTACGGGCAAAAGTTACGCCGGGACGTGGTTCGGGCAAATACATTACACCCGGAAAACTTCGCACTACTGGCTCGGTCAGGCCAGAAGAAGGATTATTATCAGCCACAATAATTTCAAAGGGTACCCGACTTTTATGATTGGTTAAGCTTTCCAGACAACGGCGAATATCGTCGGGTCGGTCACGGCTGGGAATAGTAATCGAGGCGGTCAAATTGGGTAAAGGCGGCTCGGCGACGGGTTCGGACGGCAGTTCCGGCTCGAACATTGGCAATTCTACCCCCATATGCACCCGCACCAACCGTTCGACCTCCGACCAGGGTTCGGCCTCACCATCAAAACGCAGCCCAAACAAGCGTGTCACCAGCGTTTGCCCAAGCTGGCTGGCGATTTCCTGCAAAAGACGGTTACGCCCAATCGGACGATTTTTATTCCAGATGGTAACGTAACCCACGAAATCCCCCTGCAAGGTGCAATACAAACGCACCGCTTGTCGGTCTTCAATTCCTTCGGGAACTTCGATTGGTCTGGTAAGTTCAAGTACGCGAATGGCAATCATTATTAAAAAACCTTTTTGATATTATTTTGATTATTTTTGGCCTTCTCTGCTATACAGCGCAAAAGCCAACAAACCCTGGTCATTACTTGGCACTACTTTATAGTAAATTTGCTTAAAATCTGGCGGTAACTGGTTGTACTCGGAAGGAGGAAACCAACGATTTGTACCATCCTCGATTTTATCTATCACCCAAACCCGGTTATAGCCTTGATATAACTCGGCCAGCAATTCACCGACGGGTTTATTGGGAACGGGTAGTTTGGTACGAACTGCATAATCTACTGGCAATGTTTTGATTGGAAGATTACCGGGCGAATCCAAAAGATACTTATAATACTAATTGAAAGGCCGGGTGTACCAGCCACGCGAACTACCCATCAACACAAAATCGCCTTTTTGCTGATTAGTAACAATATAATTGACAATCCCGCGCCAATCCTGATAGCGGTAATTATTATAATAATTGCTGCGCGAAGTTAAATTCAGAACCAAAGCCAACACCAGCAAAAAATAAGGCCAATTTCGAGGCAAACTCCACAGCCCTACCGCCACCGTCAACAAATAGCCCGGTACACAGAATACCAGATAAAGTACAAAAATGTTAGGTCGTACAAAACTGCTCGTCCAAATCGTCGCCACTGGTAAAAAACTCCAGCAAACCAGCCAGATAGCCAGCCTGCGGTTTTTTTGCCAGGTCTGCCACAACCCCAAGCCATAAAGCGGGATAAATACTGCTCCCACCACGATTATCAAAGGGCGTGGCACAAACCAGCCTGAAAAAGCGGCAATTACTTCGACGAGCTGGCTAACGCCCCGGTTCAACAAATAAGCGTTATTTGCCTCATTTTCCTGTAGCAAAAAATAAGGCAACCAGGGCAAAAAAGTAGCTCCGGCCAATATTAAAGTTATAGCGGCCTTTAGTAAGGCGTTTTTGTTCTTATACAATACCAGCCCCAAAAATATTATTTGGGCAAAAATTACGTGAAAAGCATAGTAATGCACGTAAAGCAAGGCAATTACGCTCAAACCATAAAAAATCCAATTCCGCCACTTTCCGGGCTGCTCACTGACATAAAGCATCAGACCCATACTAAGCGCAACCAGCATGGTAAAAAAGGCGTAAGGCCGAATACTTTGCGACCAGTAAAGTTGTAAAGGCGAAAAAGTTAGTAATAAAGCTGCGCTAAAGGCAACTTTCAGGTTGAACCAGCGACGCGCTATCAGATAAACCGTAAGTAGCGTTATTAGCGCGGCCAAAACTGAAAAGCTGCGTAAAGCAATCTCACTATAACCAAAAATCCGTATCCATAAATGCATGGTTGCGGTAAAAATCGGAGGGTGGCGCGAACCGTGATATTGCAAATTTTCCCAAAAAGAGTAAACTAGCGCACTGGTAATCTCATAGCTTTCATCCAGCCATAACGAAAAATAAGTAAGATGATTGAGCCGCAAACCTAATGCCGCAATTAAAACAGCCAGCAATCCGCCCCATTCAAGCCCAAACCGGACATTAGGTAAAGCGACCCAATTTTGCAGCCAGTTTGGTAAATTGCTTTTAAGTTTTCGTTCCAGCTTTTCAGTCAACACTATTTTTGCTCCGGCTCAGTTTTTTCGCTCATAAAGCCCCAAACCAATCGGGTTCTGCTCGGTAGTAGGATACTCATTATAAAGAAGCTGCCTGAAATCGGCGGGAACATTGGGGAAAGTATAACGTTTCATCCACTCGGTCTGCCCGTCATAGCTGGCGACAATCCAGACCCGCTTTGGCTCTTTGAATAGCTCATTCATCTGACTTTTAATATTTTGCTGTTCTTCCGGCGAAATATTAACCAAAAGCGAAACCGGATTGACCCAGCGCGTCGGCAAATTTCCCGGTGCGTTTTGTAGATAGCGATAGTAATAATTGAAATTACCGACGTTATACCCATAAGGATTGGCAATTAGCACCATATCGCCCGGCTGCTGGTTGGCAATAACGTAGTTGACCAGCCCGCGCCAATCCTGATAAATATAATTTTTGTCGTAATTGTAAAAAGCCGCCAAATTGAGCAGCATTGCTGCCGTTATAACCAGTCCAGGAGCAAACTTCCAGTAACGCGATAGCGTACAGGCTCCTACCGCTACCACAATTAAAAAAGGCGGAGCGTATGGTATAACCTGTTTGAGGGAGAAATTAGCTTTGACGAAGCCGGATAGCCAGATGGTTAATACCGGGAGTAAGCTCCACATCCCCAAAAATATTGCCAAACGCCGGGAATTCTGCCATAGCCACCATAAACCCAGCCCAAAAAGCGGAAGAAAAACTGTGCCAACGAATATTGCCAGATACGTGGGTGAAAACCAGCTTGAAAAAGCTTCAATTACCTCTAGCATCTGGGTTGGGCCACGTCCGCTATAAGTGGCACTGCGGTCAGCTTTGGTTTGTTCCAGAAAATTGCTAAACCAGGGCAAAAAACCCAGGGCACCCAACACCAGTCCTAATCCCAATCGCACCAGAACAGGCCAATTTGTTAAATAAATCAAACCAACAATTACAACTTGAGCAAAAATAATATGAATGGCTGAATAATGAGCGTATAGCAAAACAGGCAGGCTTAATCCCCAGAGCAACCATCGCCCACTCTTTTGCGGTTGTTGGAGGCACCACCAAAGCAAAGCCATACTAATTACTACTAATAGGGTATACCAGGCATAAGGCCGGATACTTTGCGACCAAAACAAATGTAGCGGTGAGACACCCAGCAACAGAATACTAAACAAAGCGATAGTTTGGTTAAACCATTGCCGTACCAACCAGTAAATTGCAAACAAAGTTAGCATAGCCGAAACTACCGAAAAAATTCGCAGGGTAAATTCGCTTATGCCAATAGTATGTATCCAAACATGCATCAAAAACGAAAAAAGCGGCGGATGTACCAAAAAGGGCTGATAGTAAGTCAGACTATCCCAGAAAGAATTCTCATAACCAATCAAAACATCGTGAATTTCGTCGCTCCACAAGGATTTATTGGTCAAATGATAAAGCCTTAAAGCCAGCAGCAAAACTAGCACAATCGAAACCAGCCCAATTTCCCGGCTTGGCTTTTCTAACCAGGCCAAATTTTTGGGCCGGATTTCTTCAGCTACTTCTGATTTAGTCTCGGCAGTTTTAGAAATCATCCTGCTTGTTTCTTTCTGTATCCCTTGCTTTTCGGTCAATCACTTCTCGGTACAAAGCTTCCAGCTTATCCACCATCCGTTCGGCATCAAAACGCAAAGCCCGCTTTTGAACGTTTTGTAAAACCTGTCGGTAAGCTTCTTCATCGCTTAAAGCCTCGATAATGGCCGAAGCCAGCGCAGGCGCATTACTATGCGGCACTAGCCAGCCCGCCGGAACGCTGCCCAGTTCAGTTTCGGGGTCATCCTGTCCGGCTACAATTTCGACATTACCGCCACTATCACCAGTAGTAATTACCGGCACGCCCAACGCGATTGCTTCAAGACAGGCGTTGGCGTAATTTTCCCAGATAGAAGGTAATACCGCCAACTTTGCCCGCGCCACGATAGGCAACAATTCAGCACGCGATAAATGCTCAATGAAAATCAGGCGCGAAAGATATTGTCCTGCTCGCTCTTCGATGTAAGTCCGCGCCATTTTGCCCGAATCAAGTAAAAAATCTTGTCGCCCGATAAAAACCATTTTCAGGCCGGAAAATTTTTGCCAAACCAGAGGCAAGGCTTCGGCCAGATAGCGAATACCTTTACGCTCTTCCAATCGCCCGAAGTAAACTAAATACGGCCCGCTAATCTTTAGAATTGGCTCGGTCTGTCTAAAAGCTTGCATCTCGTCCAAAGGCAAGCAAGTCGCAATTTGCCGGATAGTGCCAGAAGCAAGCCCCGAATCACGTTCGGCTTGGCGGGCTAATTGCACACTGGGCGAAATAAGAGCATGACTACGAATAATTTGTTGGTAGCCCATGAAGCTCAAAAGTTTACGCCGCAAGGCATAAGTATAAGCATTACCGCCTTTGGTAACTGTGCCGTGATGGGTCAGGCGCGTAACCAGTCCGTATTTGTTACGATTGAGCAGGGCTAACAAAAAACCTTCGGCCTGCCAATCCATCAACTGCACTACTTCTGGCTGAATTTGCTCAACCGCCCGCCAGACCTGCCAGCATCGCCGCAAATCGTCTGAAGGGTGGCTACGCTTTTTTAATTCGCTAAACCGCCAGATTTTGACCCCGTCAATTTCCTCAAAGCGGTCTTTAGGCTGGCGGGTTATGCTAACCACACTTACTTCATGGCCGCGTCGCGCTAAAATACGGGTAGTATTCTGCAAAAAGGTGGCAATTCCGCCAAAATGAGTTTCGGGCGGGTATTCAGTGCTGACAAAACAAAGCTTCATATATTTTGCTAACCGCCTGCCTTTCAAACAAATTATTCAAACAAGTTAAAAGCAAGGATTTCAAGGTTTAGTGCAAGCATAAACATTTTCCTGACTTATCAAACCGTATTTGTGAGTAAGTTCTGGCCCGTTTTCTTGGCAAAAACGGTAAACCTGAACCTTGAACCCAACTTCTTCCAGCCGCTCTTGATAGTCACGGGCATAAATTCGGACATGGTCATCTTGCCCAAAAACGCGCTCCCGGTCTGACGGGCTTATTAGGCTGAAATCTTCATAAGTTTTGTCCAGCACCAGCGAGATTGGTACTTGCAAAAGGGCCGTACCACCCGGTTTTAAGACCCGCAAAAGCTCTGACATTGCCTTGCGGTCATCAATTACATGTTCAAGCACATGACTACAAATAATAAAATCAAAAAAATTATCTTTGAAAGTTATGGCCGTAATATCCATTTTATATTCCGCCAAAGACGAGCGCAAATCGGCACTAAAATAATATATTCCACCTTGATTCATCAAAATTTGCTGTAAATTAGGTTCAGGCGCAAAATGTAAAAGGCGTAATTTTTTGACCTCAAAAAGCTGAACCTTATCGCGTAAGTAAAGGTACAGCAAGCGTTCCTTATCGGTAGAATAGCATATCGGGCAGTTACGGTGCGGGCGCACGCCCATTGCCACAATTTGTAGTTCAGTAATAACCGGGATATTGCGGCCTCCCGGCACGAACTTTTCCAGTTCATTACCACAAAGCGGGCAAAGATAGGGCTTTGTTTTACTAGCTGCTTCATCAAAAGAAGAAAGGGAAGCTGGCTCTGACAAAGGTTCGCGCTGGGCCAAATACGCGGCAAAATCGGCGGAAGTATAAGCTCCTTGCGCCGTCACTCTTTGCTGTGATTGCCAAAGCTTGAGCGGCCCACTTAAATTCCCCCATATTCGTAGCAATGACAGATAAAGTGGCCCTGGCTCTTGTCCGGCCAGATTGCGCTTGATACGCCGCCATTGGAAACGGGCCATACCTTCTATCATTTTGCGATTAACCCGCGTATCTTTATCACGGGAAGCTGCCAGCGTTAGCATAGCGGTATAACCGCTTTCGTGAGCAATTAATTGCTTGCCTAGCCGGGCCATAGTAGAGCGATGTTTATGATAGGCGCGGGCGCGTGGCTCAAAAACACTGACTTTGCCTGCCGCCAGAACGTGATAAAACAAATAAGTATCAGCACCGCCACCAGAGGGCATACCCGCCCCTAAAGCTGGCTCAAACAAGCCAATTCGGAACTCGGCAAATAAACTTAGCCGAAAGGCCGCCGCCGAAGTATTACCACAACGTTCTACCGCCGGGAAAATTGGCTGATTGAAAAAAGCCGTCCCCAATCTTTGACTATCAAAGCCAAAACGTCGCGCCCGCATTTCTTCGGCATAAAATTGGGAAATGCCTTCGATTTCGTAGGGTAGCACCAAAGACATTACGCTACCCACTTGCGAATCGGAAAACGGCTCAATCAAATAATCTAGCCAGTCTTCGGCGACGACTACATCACTATCCAGTGTCACCAAAATATCCCCGCGAACTGCCATAAGTCCGGCGTTACGGGCGTAAGCTTCACCTTGTCGGGGTTCGGCTACGTAGCGCACGCCAGGGAATTCTTCGACAATTGGCTTTATCAGGCCACTAACCGGGTGGTTGTCTACTACGATAATTTCATGGGGTATTTGAGTTTTGAGCCGGGTAGCGTGCTGGAGTACCAATCTGACCGAATCGGGCGCATCGTAGGTAGGGATTACAATCGAGGCCGAAAGCGGCGGCACTTCGGGCGGTGGTGGCGGGTTGTAGCTGTCACTAAGGCTTTCGGGGTTAATTCCGGCCTGAGCGCAAAGCAGAGCCTTAATAGTGCCGTTATCGACCCCTGCTCCCTGCGAACTGAAAAAAGCCTGCGACAAAAGTAACCATGAGCCAAAATCCGCCGGATAGCGAAATTGGGGCGGTAACTGGTCTATTGCTTTGTAGCTGTTCCAGATAGTCGCAAAGCCTTTGATTGCCCCCTGAATTTTGCAGTAAACTCGCACACCGTCAAACTCCTGCAAGTTTGGGGGCAGTTCGAGCGGCCCGCAAAGTTCTATTTCACGAATCGCTACTCGCATAAAACCTGCTCGCGTTCCTGTAC
>JBBQGP010000075.1:0-23936 GCA_038323095.1 Chloroflexia bacterium
AAAATCAGCACGTCCGAAGTTGGGTTCAGCTTTAGTTGCTCGGTGGAAGTAATTGTGCCACCCGTCGTGAAGGTCAGCAAGTTCAGGGTGTCCACCTTGTAGTTATTATCGGTCAAGGCCGTTACTGCCCGGCCAAAAGAATCGCCCGCACTTCCGGCCTGAATTGGTCTTTCGCCGTGACCTGAAACGAAAAAGACCCGGCGTTGCACATCGCTTTGCACTCGCAAAATTGCCCGCGTAAAGCTTTGCTCATCGGTACTGGTAACATCCTGACGCTGGTTGCCTAGCTGAAAAACTACCGTTGGTACGGCAGTAATATTAAATTGGCGAGTTGTCACCGGGTCGGCGTTCGCCCCGACATAAGTAACGTTCAATTTGTCGGTGCGGGTGGTGTATTCCTTGAGCAAATCCTGAATCTGGGTGCGGGAAAAATCGTTCCCGGCCTGGTCATCATAAAAAACGGTTACTTTGACAGGTTGTTTAAGCTTTTGCAATACGTCGGTAGTAGTTTGGGTTACGCTAAATTGCTTGGTCTTGGTTAAATCGGTTCGGAGCGTCGCACGCTGCATCAAAACGTTAATCAGCACGATAATCCCGACAGCCGCCAGACTGACGACCACTGCGCTCAGGGTACTGCCCACAATTTGTTTGCCTAACGCCCCGCGCAAGGTTAGCGGGTTTGCGCTGGCATAAAGAATAATCGCCAGAGCCAGCAAAATCAGGGCAACGATAATCGGGGTATCAAATCTTCGATAGGTTACAAGGTATATCGCACCGGCAATAACTAGCGGCACGATAAGATAACCGGCATAAGTGCCAATCTGTTTAAATAAGGCCCGGTTCACTTAGTCCGCCCTCCGCACTTTCAAGACCTGCGTAGTAATTACCAGGAAAAGAATAATGATTGTCAGGAAAAAAGTAATATCGCGCCCGTCCAGCACTCCTTTGGAAAAGCTGTCAATATGGGGCTGAAGCGAAAGAAAGTTCAAAGTATTGGCCCACCAGCTATCCTCGCTTTGCCGCACAAATAGCGGCCCGGCAATCCATAAAAACAGCGATAGAATAATACTGATAACCGCCGCTACCGCCTGACTCTGGGTAAAAGCTGAGGCCATCAGCCCGACGGCGAAGAATACCCCGCTCAATAAAATCAGGCCAATGTAGCCCGTTATGAGCGGCCCAAAATCAAAGCTGCCGCCCAGAATGGTCAGGGCCAGCAAATAATAAAAAGTCAGGACGCACAATATCAGGAACAAAACAACCGAGGCCAGAAACTTGCCCAGCACTACTTCCCAATCCCGCACCGGCGAGGTAAAAAGCAGTTCGAGGGTGCCGGTGCGCTGTTCTTCAGCAATCAGGCGGGTGGTCAAAAGTGAACCGATAAAGACCATCACAAAACCAATCACCGAAAACCATTGGCGCATAATATTGTTAGCGTCGTTTGCCCCGGTTACGTTTAGATAACCCGTGAACAATACTCCGCTAAATGCCAGGAAAAAGCCCATTATAATATAGGCAATCGGCGAGGCAAAGTAAGCGTAAAGCTCACGTTGCAAAATGTAATATATATTTTTCATAATCCTTATTACTTCAAGTCCTAAACTTGAACTTAATTAAACCCGTATTTAACGACGCTTGTTCTTTTTCTGGTTGATAGCCTTGTTAAAGTTGGGCTTGGTCTTGACCGTCCCCGAAGCTGGTTCATCCAGCTCGTCGTCATCGGCTTGTTGTAAGAAGGACGGCGCAACCTTGATTGATTGGCTCACTTCAACTACTTCGGTTTTTTCCAGGACGGGCGCGGCGGCTTCTTCGGTTTTGCCCCTGAGTTCTTTCAATTCAACTTCTGCATCTTTGGCCTTGAAAGTAACGCCCTGAAAAGTAGCCGGACTTTCTTCAATTTCGGCTTCTTCCTCTAATTCAGCATCGGATTTGATTGGCTCAAGCTCGTCCAGGTCATCCTCACTCGTGCTGCTTTGGGCAATTAGTTCTTCCTCATCAGTTTCGGCTTCCGCCGCTTCGTCGGTGCTGACCAGCCGAACGAAAATTTCTTCCAGCGAAGGCACTGCCGTCCGCATTTCCAGCAAGCCCCAATTCTGCCCGATAATGGCGTTAGCAATTTGTTCGCGCAAATCCTTACCGGTCATGGCTTCCACCATAAAGCGGTTTAATTCGCTAAGAGCTTCTTCGTTTTCGCTTTCCGCATCGGGGGTAATTGGTTCTACCTTTGCGACGTTGGGCAAATTTTGCAAGAAGCTTTGTACTTCGGTAGCCGGGCCGCGCACTTCCAACCGTAGCCGCTCATTTTGCGCGTCCTGCTGTTCCAGATTAGCCAAAGTATCTTCGACCAGTACCCGCCCCCGGTTGATGATTACTACCCGGTCGCAAAGAGTGCTAACTTCGGGAAGAATGTGTGTACTTAGAATTAAGGAATGGCCGCCCGCCAAATCCCGAATGACCTGCCGGATTTCGATAATTTGGCGCGGGTCTAGCCCGACGGTTGGTTCGTCCAGAATAATAACCTGGGGATTATGGACAATTGCCTGAGCCAGCCCGACCCTTTGGCGGTAGCCCCGCGAAATCTTGGCGATTACTTTATTGCGAACCTCTGCCAGACGGCATAAATCTATTACTTCATCCACCCGTCGGCTGCGCCCCTTGCCCGGTACGCCCCGTATTTTGGCCGTAAAATCCAGATAAGCCCGTACTGACATATCAGTATAAAGTGGAACAGTTTCCGGCAAGTAGCCCAGACGACGGCGGACTTCAAGCGGATTATCGGCCACGTTAAAACCGGCAACCACCGCCTTGCCACTGGTTGCCGGAAGGTAGCCGGTCAAAATTCGCATAGTAGTTGTTTTGCCCGCCCCATTTGGCCCTAGCAAACCCACAATTTCGCCTTTACCTACGTTAAAAGAGACATCCCGAACGGCGGCTCTTTGCCCGTAGTATTTGGTTAAATGTTCAACATCAATCATAGCTTTTGTTGCTACCTGTTTTTTCCTGTTGGTGTAATAATTTTGGGTGTAAATTTAATCACATATTCGCTGTTATTTTAATCGGGCCTGAGTATTGAGTCAAATGAATCAAAGATTAATGCAAATCGGCAGGGCAAATCGAATAACTTGACAAGTTAGGCATTAATACCTATAATCGGCCAAAAGCGTAAGATCTATATTGTAAAAATATTAGATTGCAAGAATACAAGTCTGCTAATTACTCTCTCCCCGCCCGACAACAATTCTGAAAATCAAAAGATTGTTGGTCGGTTCAGGTATTAAATCAATAACCCGGCAAAGTTGCCAGAGCCATTACCCCTGTTTGTTTAATTATAAACAAAGGTGTGGCCGACTGATGTAAATAACTGTGTAATCGAGTCCTTCAAAAAGGGCCAGCGTTGTTAGGCTTTTGCCTACGCTAAAAACGTTAGTCCTACCCAACGCACTGAGCTATAATTTTGTCGTAAGGCTCAGGAGGAGAAAAGGAGACAATGAGAAAACAATTCAAGCTATGGTCATTCCTGGTTGTAGTAATGCTAATGACCGCTTCGTTACTGGTTGCTTGTGGCGACCCGACGGCTACTACCGCTTCCGCTACCACTGCGGCAGCGGCTACTGGCGCAGCTACCACTGCGGCAGCGGCTACTACTGCGGCGGGTGCAGGTGCAGCTACTACTGCGGCAGCGGCTACTACTGCGGCTGGCGCGGCTACCACTGCGGCAGCGGGCGCGGCTACTACTGCGGCAGCGGCGGCGGGCGGACAAGGTGGCACTATTCGGATTTATAGTAGTTTCCCTTTGACCGGCTCTTCCAAAGAGCAGACTGAAACGGTAGTCAACGCCGCGAAGCTGGCTCTGGCCGATTTCACGGGTGGTACTAACAAAATCGGTAACTTCACCATTGACTATGTATCGCTGGACGATGCCACTGCCGCCAAAGGCCAGTGGGATGCCGACCAGGAAAAATCCAACGCTAACAAAGCAGTAAACGACCCGGATGCGATGCTTTATCTGGGTACGTTTAATAGTGGTGCGGCCAAAGTTTCTATCCCGATTTTGAATCAGGCAAGTATGGCGATGATTAGCCCGGCTAACACCCTGGCCTGTTTGACCCGCTTTGATGCTCCTTCGGGCTGTGACAAAAGCGAGCCGGATGTATATTATCCGACTAAAGTTCGTAACTACTTCCGCGTAGTTACCGCCGACGATGTTCAAGCTCCCGCGCTTGCCAACTTCGTTTCGACCCAGAACGTCAAGAAGGTTTACCTGGTTGACGATTCGCAAGCCTACGGCAAGGGCGTAGCCGACGCTTTCGCCGGTGCTGCCAAAAACTTTGGTTTGGAAATCGTTGACCGCGCTTCGATTAGCGGCAAGGAAACTGATTACCGTTCGTTGGCCGCGACCATCAAAAGCAAGAACCCCGATGGCGTTGTGTTTGGTGGCATTACCCAGCAGCAAGCTGGCAAGCTGGTCGCCGATATTCGCGCTGCCGGTATCAAAGCTCCCTTCTTTGGCCCGGATGGTATCAATGAAACTGCTTTCATCACTGATGCTGGTTCGGCGGCAGAAGGCGTTTTCGCTACGGCTGCTGGTGTAGACGATGCGAAATTGCCCCAGAAAGGTCAGGATTTCTTGAAGAATTTCCGGGCCAAGTACGGTGCGGTTCAAACCTACACTACCTATGGTTACGAAGCAATGAGTGTAGCCCTGAATGCTATCAAAACGGCTGGCAAGAAAGACCGCGCGGCTATTTTGGCGGCGGTAGCAGCTACCAAAGATTTTGATGGTGTGCTGGGCAAGTGGAGCTTCGACAAAAACGGCGACACCAGCCTGACTGACTATAAGGTTGACGTAGTAAAAGACGGCAAATGGGTTTATGTAACCCAGACCAAAGCTACCAAATAAGCTGGGACTTTAATTAGGAGGCGGGGGCGCACCAAGTGCGCCTTTGCCTTATAAATTTTAGTGTTTACGGTAGTTAAAACGACAAACCTGAGCGAAATTTCTTCCGGCTAACTTCCAAAGCCAAATTTAAATAAAAGTAAAAAGGCGAATCGGTAAATGGATAATCTGCTCATTGCGATACCGTTAATAGTGTTGTGGTATGCCGGGGCAATCTTTGGCTTACAACGCCTTAAGAAACTGGGTTACAATCTTCGCTGGTTAGAAATTCTGGCCTATTTTGTTACCCCGGTTTCGATAGCCCTGTATGTGCTTTTCTACCTGATACAGCCCGTGGATGCTTCCTGGCCCGGTAATTTTTTTGGCTCGGCGGCTAACGTGTTATTAGCTCTGGCCCTGATTCTAGTCAGCCCGGCTTTGCTGCTGGCTTCCTTTTTCCTGCCCAACATGGCCGTAGATTTCTCGCAGAAAGCCACCCAGCGCGAAAAGCTGGCGGCGGTACGCGGTATGGTAATTTTTGGCGGGCTGGTATTCATTTCACTGGTGTTACCGGTAATTTCGATTTTTGCCTTCAAAGGCGGCCCGCGCTACGATGCGGTTATTTCGGTAATTGTAAACGGTTTGCTCTCTGGTGCGTTATATGCCTTGATTGCACTGGGCTATACTCTGGTTTACGGTATTATCGAACTAATTAACTTTGCACACGGCGATGTGTTTATGGTTGGTGCGTTAATCGGCTTTGCTATTATTACCAGTTTGCTAGGTGTAAAACCCGGTAGCGTGGTCAGCAAGGATACTTCGTTTTTCGTCGTAATTCTGGTGATAGCCTTCGCGATTGTGGTGGCAATGGTAGTTTGTGGCTTGCTCAATTTCGCGATTGACCGACTGGCCTATAAACGCTTACGCAATGCTCCCCGATTAGCTCCACTTATCGCTGCGATTGGTATTTCTTTTATTTTGCAAAATATTGCTCTTTACCTGATTAGCTCCACTCCCAAAGGTTATCCTTATTTGTTCCCCAACTCCAGCCGCACCGGCAATGCCGATGTTATCGCGGACTGGATTGGCAACCCGGATAGCTTGATTACCTTCCCGGTAACGGCTTTTATCGTGGTGGTGGCGACGGGCGTGTTGTTGCTTGGTTTGCGCTACTTGATTAATAGTACCCGAACTGGCAAGGCAATGCGGGCGGTAGCCCAAAACCGTGAAGCGGCGGCCTTGATGGGCGTTAGCATCGAGCGAACTATTGGTTTTGCCTTTTTGCTTGGCGGAGCGTTGGCGGGTGCTGCTGGCGTAATTTACGGTATTTACAACGTTAGCGGGACGGTTCGCTATGATTTGGGTTTCCAAAACGGCTTGTTTGCCTTTACTGCCGCCGTACTTGGTGGTATCGGTAACGTAAACGGAGCGGTACTGGGTGGCTTTTTTATCGGTCTGGTTTATTCACTCAGCCAGTCCAGCTTCTTTGGCCTCACCGCCAGCTATCTAAGCCTTTCGGTTTGGGCGCCCGTCGCCGTCTTTGGTTTGCTGGTGTTGATTATGATATTCCGGCCTACCGGCTTGCTGGGTGATAGCGTGCAGGAGAAAGTGTAAGGATTATGTCTGTAAAAGCTCCCTTGAAACCAGCTCCGGCCACCCTCCGGCGCAACTTGCAGCCTAACGAGCGCAACAAATTGATTGGGTTTGGGCTTTTGTTTCTGGCTGCCATACTTTACCCTCTGGTGGTCAAACCAATTGTGGAAAGCTTGAGTAAAACTGCTTACGGTGATTTCACGCAGGCCCTTAATAGTACCCTGATTTTTACGCTGTTAGCGGTTGGTTTGAATATTGTAGTCGGTTACGCCGGTTTGCTTGACCTGGGCTATGCCGCTTTCTTTGCGATTGGCGGTTATACGATGGGCTTCCTGACCGGGCAGCAAAGCCCTTTCTGGGACACCCTCAAGGATACGCCTTTTAGCTCTTTCTGGGTGGCTTTGCCCATCAGCTTTTTGATGGCAGCTCTTTTCGGGGTCTTGCTTGGTGCGCCAACGCTGGGCCTCAAGGGAGACTATCTGGCAATCGTAACGCTCGGCTTCGGCGAAATCGTCCCAATTACCTTTAACACTTTGAACAAGCTTACAAAAGGTGATACCGGGTTGGCCGGGTTGCAGCAGCCTGGTTTCTTTGGCTTCCAATTTACTTCCAGCACCGTCGATGCCTGGTACTGGCTAACCCTTCTCGTGGTCGTTTTATCAATTTTTCTGGTACGACGTTTAATCGATTCCCGGATTGGGCGGGCGTGGATGGCAATGCGTGAAGATGAAATTGCTGCTTCCGCAATGGGTATAAATTTGGTGCGAACCAAACTTTTGGCCTTTGCTCTGGGTGCATCCTTTGCCGGGTTTGCCGGAGCAATCGCTGCCAACAGTCAGGGTTCGGCCAATCCCAGCCAATTTCGCTACGATGTTTCAATTCTGGTACTGGCGATGGTAATTTTTGGTGGGATTGGTAACTTGTGGGGCGTTATCGGTGGCTCGTTTATTTTGTCACTAACTGACCGGGTAGTAATTCCTTTCTTTACCTCGCAGGTAAAAACCGTTGCTGAAAGTATCGAACTAACTACCAAGCTGGACGCAAACGGGGTGCGCGTTACTGAAGCTAACCCGCTCAAGGATATTTTAAACAATATCAGCACCGATTCGCGCTTGCTAATCTTTGGCCTTATTCTGGTGTTAATGATGGTACTGAGGCCCGAAGGTTTGTTTCCCAGTGGTCGCCGCAAAATGGAATTGCACGCCGGAGACGAAGATGATAATCAACCAAAAGTATTCCGTTCGGAAGACCCGCTCGAAAATGCCGAAGAATCCCATAATATTAACCGCAATCCGTCCGTAACGGAAAGTAGCGGCAGCCGAAAAGATAAGTAAGCAAGGAAAAAAAGATGACCCTGACCGAAAAAAAGACGGCTCTGCTTGAAGCAAAAGACATTTCAAAAACCTTTGGTGGCGTGGTCGCGGTAGACCGGGTGGATTTTGAAATCCCAACCCGTAGTATTGTTAGTCTGATTGGGCCAAACGGGGCGGGCAAAACCACTTTTTTTAATTTAATCACCGGCATTTACGAGCCTACCACCGGGACGGTTATGTTTGACGGGCAGCGTTTGGGTGGCCTCAAACCGCACGAAGTGACCAAGCGGGGAATCGCCCGTACTTTCCAGAATATCCGCTTGTTTGCCAATATGACCGCTCTCGAAAATGTGATGGTTGGCGAACATTGCCGCTTGAGTACCGGCTTGATTGGGGCGGTTTTTCGCCCGCCAAAAGCTCGCAATGAGGAAAAAAGGGCCAGAGACAAGGCAATGGAGCTATTGGAATTTGTCGGTCTAGCGGGTAAGGAAGACGAATTCGCCAAAAACTTGCCTTATGGCGACCAACGCCGTTTGGAAGTAGCTCGCGCTCTAGGAACTGACCCAAAACTGCTTTTTCTGGATGAACCAACCGCCGGGATGAACCCGAATGAAACCGCTCGCCTGACCCGTTTGATTGATAAGCTGCGGGCCGAACGCGGCGTAACGGTGCTGATGATTGAGCATGATATGAAGGTCGTTATGGAAATTAGTGACCGGGTGACGGTACTGAACTTTGGTCGTAAAATTGCAGAAGGTTTGCCGGGTGAAATCAAGGCTAATGCCGAAGTAATCGAAGCTTATCTGGGCAAGGCTTATGCTAAGGCCGTGACCGAAGAGAAAGAGAAAAAATAGTGGCAGACAGCGCAAATATTAACGCCAGTGCCGAACGTCCCGCTTTGATGCTAGACCGGGTGCAAAGCTTTTATGGCAACATCCAAGCTTTGCGCGGCATTTCGCTCACGGTTTATCCCGGCGAAATCGTAACCCTGATTGGCTCAAACGGGGCAGGCAAAACTACTACCCTGAGAACTATTTCGGGTATCCTGAAGCCCCGTGTCGGGCAGATTTTCTTGAATGGCGAACGAATTGATAATACCCAACCCGACCAAATTGTACGAATGGGTATCTCACATTCGCCCGAAGGCCGCAAAATCTTCCCCCGCATGACTGTGCTGGAAAATCTGGAAATGGGCGCGTTTTTGCGTAACGATAAGCCCGAAATTGCCAGCGATATGGAACATGTTTTCAAGCTTTTTCCCCGTCTCAGAGAGCGCGTCAAGCAAAAGGCCGGCACAATGAGCGGTGGTGAGCAGCAAATGCTGGCAATGGGTCGCGCAATGATGGCCCGCCCTAAAGTGCTGCTACTGGATGAGCCTTCAATGGGTCTTTCGCCGGTGCTGGTTGAACAAATTTTTGAGATTATTCTTGATATTAACGATAACCGCAAAGGTACAACTATTCTGCTGGTTGAGCAAAACGCTTTGGCGGCCTTGCAAATCGCCCACCGAGGTTATGTGCTGCAAACTGGCTCAATTATGCTTGAAGGTAAAGGTTCTGATTTGCTCGACGACGAAGGTGTGCGCCGTACTTATTTGGGTGAAGCCGTCGGTGTAGAGTAAGAGAGTTTTGAGTTAAAATTATTCGTTTGGCTTTATGTATAGACGAGAATAATATTCTCGTCTATACATAAAGCCAAACTCAAACTACTCGTTATCGAGTTGCTCGTGGAGTTGGCGGATTTGGTCGCGGATTTCCCGCAAGCTATCCAGGTTTAGGTCGGTCATCATATCGCGGACTTCTTCCAATACCTGATATTGGTCGTCGTGCGGATTGCCTTTGTAACCCGCCAAAGCCGCTTGCACTTCTGACAGCGTGCCGAAGCCGACTTCTTCCAATTCTTCCTCAAGGCTTTCCAGTTCCTCAAGTTGCAACATCAAATTGTATTCATCCTGATTGGCGACAGGTTGGCTGATTTCTTCTGGCCCAGTTCCGTTACTGCTCATAATAATTATGCTCCCGGATTGATATTAGTAACTACTGCAAAAACAATCAGCAAAATACTGACCAGCGACACTACGCCGTATTCCCGCAAAACTGCCCGGTTCAAGTTCTTGGTGAGGTGCGCTTGCATTAGCCCTACCACTACATAGAAAGTCAGTAGCAGCACAATGCCGCCGATAAGCACTTTCACAAACCAGTAATTCAAGGCCCAACTTACCTCAGCCAAAATCAGCCCGCTAATTAGCGAATAGAGTAGCAAAGTACGGTTAGGAGCTTTGGCCTGCCGCAGCAATTCGTAAGTGAGTAGCACCGTCACCAGCCCAACCAGAGGGATACTTTGAAAATCGCGCCACTTGTTGACATAAATCGCGCCATATAGCAAAAATCCGGCAATATAAGTTGTAATATTTAAGCCGATTACAGCCCAGCCATAAAGCCGGTGCTGTCGCCCAATACTGTAATATTGCCCTAAAATTACTACCAGCAAGATAAGCGACGAAGCCAGCGTTCCGACAATTTGAACTGTCGGGCTATCAAACAGGCGCAAGAAAAGATAAGTGCCAACCACCACCAGACCCGGCAGCACCCACGAAAAAGGAGCGAACTCTACCTGATTTCGGCCTATTCGAGCCGAAGGTAAATTTAGCAAATAAATTTGAGGATGAGAGCGTACTGTAGCATCGGCTATTCCTGCCGTAATTATTACTAACGCACTCAACAGTAGAAATGTCAGGGGCAAAACGTAATCTTGTGAAACAAAGCTGGAAAAAGGGCCAGTGGTTGGGTCGGCCACTAGCAAAAAGCCCTGGGTTAGAGCCATTACAAACACTAAAGTTATAATTCGGTCAATCCGCATTTTTCTTTTCTGTTAATTGCTTTCTTTTGCTTATTAGCTTTGGCTTATTTCAAGGCTTCGCGTATTTCTTTGGCCGAAATTGCCGTTTCGCGCAAAACCCGCAGCACTCCGCCCGTCGTATCAACTACCGTAGAATCTACTCCGCCCGGACACGGCCCGGCATCCAGAATAGTATCTATTCGTCCACCCAAATTTACCAAAACTTGCATAGCGTCAAGCGGGCTGAATGTGCCGCTAATGTTCGCGCTGGTAGTTGCCAGAGGCGACCCTACCTCATGAAGTAGGGCCAGGGTCAAGACGTGGCGCGGCATCCGTACTGCCACAGTATCTCCACCTGCACAAACTATATCAGGTAAGTCAGGATTACGTGGTAGCACAAGGGTTAGCGCACCCGGCCAAAAACGGTCAATTAATTTACGAGCCAAATCATTTACTTCGCGAGTAATTAGCGGCAGCTGTTCCGGCCCGGTGACAAGAATTGGAATTGGCTTGCTGGTAGCCCGTTTCTTAACGGCATAGAGACGGCTTACAGCTTCTGCATCAAAAGCCACCGCCCCGACCCCATAAACCGTGTCAGTCGGAAAAGCGACCAATTTACCCTGTTTTAATTCTCTGGCAATCAGCCGCACCGCGTTTGGTGTATCAGAAGTCAGGATTGTAGTTTTAATTGTAGGCACTCGCCCGGCCATTTCTGCTAAAATTGATTAAAATGAACAGCTAATTACTAAAATGATTATAACACGAAGTACCAAAGGCTGTTAAAACAATTCGCCCTGAAAAGATAAAACCACCTGAATAGTGTAAAATGCACTTCAGGTTATAATCATTTTTTTACAAAAGTAAAAACAAAGGTATTTGGATGACCCAGAAATGGCTTGAAGAAAACTATGCTGCGCTGAACCGGGATGATTGGAATAAAGAGGCGCGGCGGTATCAGGAGCGGCATCGCCCGAACTTGATAGGTGGGGATGGGCTGTGGGGGCCAGTTTTTGGCGTACCGGGCGAAAAAGAGCTTAAAATTTTGGGCAAGGTTTACGATAAAGATGTACTGGAATTAGGTTGCGGCGGCGGACAATGGACAATTCGGCTGGCCCGGCAGGGAGCGCGGTGTCTTGGGCAAGATATTTCAGATGAGCAAATCGAGTATGCCCGTGAGTTTGCTGAACTCATTCCGATAGCCGCTCCTGGCAAGGCTTCTTTCAAGCAGGGCAATGCCGAAGATTTAAGCCAGTGGCCGGACGAAAGTTTTGATATTGTGTTCAGTAATTTTGGGGCAGTGGGCTTTGTGGATATAGAAAAGTGCTTCAAAGAGATTGGGCGGGTGCTAAAAAAAGGCGGCCTTTTCGCTTACAGCTGGCTCAGTCCTTTTTTTGATTGTTTAGCCGACGATGGCGAGAACCAGCTTGAAATCGTCCGCAGCTACTTTGACCGTAGTCCGATGTTATCTGAAAGCACCTGGCCGGACGGTTCACATACTTTTTATGTCCAGTTTCATCACACTTTTGGCGATTGGCAGCAGGCTATCAAGCAAGCCGGACTATTACTGATTGATATAATCGAGCTTGAGCCGCAACGCGAACAATGGCGCGAAAGCACCTGGCGAAACGTTCCATGGTACAAAGTTTCCATACTACCCGGTACAACTATTTGGCGGGCGCGTAAACCTAAAATCCCGCTAAACGAACTTTTCGACGGTGACTAAGCTTTTTTCAGGTAAAGGCACACAGACGACTTTTACAAGGAGAGAAAACATGACTGAGGGCTATTTTGAGGATATTGAGTTAGGCCAGAAAACAACTACCAAAGCCCGGACGATAACTGAGGCTGATATTGTAAATTTTGCCGCGCTCACCTGGGATACTTATCCCTTGCATACCGATACCGAATATGCTAAAAATACTCCATTTGGTGAACGAATTGCACACGGGATGCTTGTGCTGAGTTACGCAATGGGTTTGGTGATGAGTCATGGCTCGACTGGCAAGGTTATTGCTTTTTATGGGATGGACAAATTACGGTTTACCGGCCCGACCAAAATTGGCGATACAATTCATGTCGAAACCCAGGTAAGCGAGAAAGATGACCGGGGCAGCAAAGGTGGCGTGGTGACTTCGCGCTTTTTGGTCAAAAATCAGCGCGGCGAAACCGTAATTGATGCCGTCACCAAAGGTTTAATAGCGAAAAGGAGCAACGAAAGCACTAAAGAATGAAAGAAGGCTTTTGCGGTATTGGAATTTATAAGCCCAAGCGGGAAATGAACCAGGGCGGGCTGCTACGTTCGGCCAGAGCTTTTGGGGCAGATTTTGTGTTTAGCATTGGGGCGCGGTGGGCGGTACAATCCAGTTCGGTCAAAAGTGAACGGGATGTGCCGGTGTTCTACTTTGAAACGCTTGACCAATTTATTGCCTCTATCCCAATAAACGCCGAATTAGTTTGCGTAGAACAAACCGACGGGGCAGAAGATTTGCGAACTTTCGAGCATCCTCGCCAGGTGATTTACTTGTTAGGCTCAGAGGATAACGGTGTACCGCCTTCTCTTTTACGCAAGCATCGCAGCCTCGAAATTCCCAGCCTGGATTGCCTGAATGTAGCAATGGCTGGTACAGTGGTTTTATACGACAGATTATTGAAAGCGACCAGAAAGACTTAATGGAAAAAACCGAAAAAATAAAAGTTAAAGGCGTTCTTTTCGATTTGTGGAATACCCTTATTTATAATATTCCTCAAGCTGCCTCATTGGGTAAGCTTTCCGAACGATTAGAGGTCGAGCCGAACGTGCTTTGGGGTGGCTGGCGCAAATATGCCGAAGCGGCTTTACGCGGCAAAATCGATTCGGGCGAAGAACGGGCGCGGTTGGTGCTAACCGATTTGAATTTGCCCTTAGAGAAAGCCGGGTGGTTGGCCGAGTACGAGCGCGAGAACCGTACTAGCGATGTACATTTTTTTCCGGGGGTAGAGCAAATGCTAACCGAATTGCACCAGCGCGGCTACAAAACTGCCGTCGTCTCCAATACCAGCTATTTGGCCCGCCCGGTGGTGGAACGCCTCGATATTAAATCCAAGCTTGACGAAGTAATTTTGTCGTGTGATGTAGGGCTAATCAAGCCGGAAGTAGAAATTTATCAACTGGCGGCCTCGCGGCTGGGCCTGAAAACCGAAGAATGTCTTTTTGTGGGCGATGGTGGCGATAATGAACTAAACGGAGCATTGGCGGCTGGCTGCAAAGTCGCGGTGGTGCAGCAAGAGCGTGGCTTTGCCTACCGTCATCCCGGTCACTTCCCGGACGATGTTCACTTCCAGTTACCCAACGTAATAGATGTGCTGACCTACCTTTGATGTAGGTTTGTACTCTTATTTAGGTGATGTGAGCTAAATCACATTTGAAAAGTAAATCAATCACATCCGTTTCTTCTATTAGGTGTTATATTTACCCCATCTTCTTAAAAGTAAGGCACTCACGGGAGACGAGAGCCTTACGATTAAAAACTTCTTTGTGGGATTAATTCAGCAGTTATAGTCCTTGTTAGGGGGTAAACTAATGTTCTTCAAGAGATTTTTGAGTTTTCGTGTTTTTAATTTTGGGCAAAATGACCTCGCCTTAGTTCAACAACCTACCGATACTTATAATAGGGCAGTCGCCGAAAGATTTATCGAGAATGCTTTCGCCCCCGAAACTTCATACCGTCCCCTATGTCGCTGGTTTCAGCAGGACGGGCAGCTAACCTGCCGCTGGGAATAAAGTTTAGCCGAGAGTTTATTTTTAGAGAAAGGGCCGGGTGCTAAATTTAGCACCCGGCCTTTCTAATTAATTCTTGACTGTTTACTGTAGGAGGGATTTCTAATCCCGATGTAACAGGTTTGGGTAATATCGGGATTAGAAATCCCTCCTACATTCAAACAATTGCCTTAGTTTTTGCTATTCACCAGTGTAAGTTTATCGCTGATGCCCTGTTCGATGGCGTGCAGCACTCGTTCGGGGACGGCTGGCAACTCGTTAATCCGAACATTGGTGGCATCGAAGATAGCATTGGCAACGGCTGCCCCACCGGGAATAATTGGCGGTTCTCCCACCCCTTTTGCCCCAAATGGGCCGTCGGGTGCGGGAATTTGTACCAATTGTACATCAATCGAAGGGACTTGTGGCGCGTTCTGAATGGCGTAGTCCATGAGGCTGCCGCTCAGGAGCGTACCGTTCTCGTCATAGACCATTTGCTCGTACAAGGCCCAGCCTAGCCCCTGCGTTACCCCGCCATGGATTTGGCCTTCGACTTCGCCGGGATTAATGGCGAAACCTACGTCCTGCACCGCGACGTAATCCAGCACTTCTACGTCCCCCGTTTCCTGGTCAACCTTTACTTTGACCAAATGGGCAGCGAAACCGGGTGCGCTGCTGGTAATCGCGCTGTTGCCCCGACCAAAAACTGGCGCGTACTTCGCCCCAAAATTCATGCTGCGGGTGGCAATTTCTTTGAGGGTAATACTGCGTGACGGCAAGCCCTTGACGCTAACCTTACCGTCAGCAATTTCGAGGTCTTCCGGCGAAGCTTCCAGCCTTTGCCCGGCAATTTCCAGAACTTGCTGGCGGGCATCTTCCGCCGCTTTTAGCACGGCTGCGCCGACGGTACGGGTGGTTTTGCTGCCACCGCTTGCTCCGGCATAAGGGGCGGAATTGGTGTCAGCGTTAATCATGGTAACTTCGGTTGGCTTCATGCCCAAAATCTCGGCGGCAATTAATTGCAAGGAACTGGTCGCCCCGCTAATATCGCTAACCCCGGTCATAATCGTGAAATTGCCATCCTGGTCGAGCCGGCAAGCCGCCGCCGCTGGTTCAAGTCCCCCCGGCCAGCCCCCGATAGCGATGCCAACCCCTTCACCCGGTTGCTTGTTGGCCCGGTTTTGCCAGGCTGGATGCTGCTGCAAGCGTTCCAAACAAGCTTTCAAGCCAATGCGCGGGTAAGCCTGTCCACTGGGGTTTTGGTCGCCGTCAATTACACAGTTTTTAAGCCGGAATTCGAGCGGGTCAAGCTTCAAGGCATGGGCCAGCGCATCAATTTGAGACTCAATCGCAAAAGTAGCCTGGGGCGCACCCGGCCCGCGATAGGCTCCCGAATTGGGCTTGTTGGTCAAAACTTCCAGAGCTTCTATATCAAAGTTCTCGAAGCGATAATAACCACCAAGCAAAATCCCGGCAATTCCGGCGGGCGCACCGGGATACACGCCGCTATCAAAAATAATCCGGGCTTTGAGAGCGCAGAGTGTCCCGTCGGCTCTTGCCCCAACTTTTACTTCGATAACGCAATCCGGCGCAGGGTTCGCCGCCAGCAAATCTTCCATTCGGTAGTAACTCAGTTTGACCGGGCGACCCGAAAGTTTGGCAAGTCCGGCGGCCCAGGGTTCGAGCAATACAAATTTTCCGCCAAACGCTCCGCCAACCGGCATAGTAACTACGTTAATTTTGCTTTGTGCCACACCCATTGAAGCGGCTACTTCTTGCCGGGCGTAAAAACCGGCCTGCGTACTGGTATACACATTCATCCCACCGAGCGGGTCGGGTGCAACCACTACCGATTGAGTTTCTAAATAAGATTGATGTACCATTGGTAATTTAAAACTATTCTCGACAACTACGGCGGCTTCCTTGAACCCGGCTTCGACATCTCCGGCCTTAAAGTGCGAACGATTGGAAACGTTGGGAGGCAAAACAACCTTTTCTTCCTCGTTCTGGGTGGCGACGGTAGCGTGCATCTGCGATTCGGCATCCGCTCCGTGTCCTTCCTTGCGACGTACTATTGGCGCACCCGGCTTGATTGCTTCCATTACATCCACGACGGCAGGCAGCACTTCATATTCCACCCGTACCTGTGCTACCCCATCCAGCGCGGCGGCTTCGCTTTCGCCCAATACTACCGCTACCGGCTGACCGTAAAAGATTACTTCGTCTTTGGCAAGCGGGTTACGCTTGCGGCTTTCGGTTGCTTCCAGTTTAATCGGCAAATCGCTGGCGGTTACTACTCGCACTACCCCCGGCACTTGCATTGCCGCCGAGCCATCAATTTTTTTGATACGGGCGTGGGCATAAGGGCTGAGTACCAGCCGGGCGTGCAACATTCCGGGTAAGCGCAAGTCGGCGGTAAAGCGTGTTTCACCGCTTACTTTTTCTAGCCCGTCGTGACGCGGCGTAGCATGTCCGACCACTTTGTGATTTTCCGCCGGGTTAGCCTGATTTTCTATCACTTTGGCTTCCTTTCTAATATCGTTTCTGGCAAATGAATATAAATCTTTCAGCTTTTATAAAATTCTATAAACCTGTGTTTAAATCTGGTAGAGCGATTCCCCTGTTTGAACAGCTTTGTTCTTGCTAACATTATACTTTATTTTGGCAGGGCAAAAAAGGGCAATCGGGGTTCTACCATTTCGGATTTTGTCATCAAATTGTTACCAAAAGAACAGTAGTATTAGCCTGCCTCTACCGTTATTATTACTAAAAGGCTATTATTATAGTTACTGTAAAAGGTGCTACAGTAGGTAGGTTTCTGTAGCATAAATAAGCGTGGATAAAGAAACTGTATTTCAGCTATTTATTTTTGTTATCTGTATTTAGGGTAGTCAAGTAAGAACCTATGGGATAATTGTAGTAATGGTCGATATATATTATTAGAATAGGTTTAACAGGTGAGTAGAATGTCTACCCAAGCATCGGGGTTCAATTTAGATGTGCCTTATATTCATCAAATTTTTAATACTCCTGACAATTTTAATGGTCAAATGGCGGCTGGGCCAACCTGTATGGTAATGGTTTTGGCGGCTTATAAGAAGTTAGGCCGTCGCGCCAATATTTACCATAGTGAACCCAGTCCCTACGGCTTTTACGTTTCCAATACCTACACCGGGCCAACCGGGGTAACCTTTACCCGTAGCCAACCCATCGCCCAAAGCCAGCTTCACTTTGCGGGAGCCTACGGTGCTTGTATGAACCAGGGGCAGGCCAATGCCCGGCTAATGGCCGAGTATGCCACCAATCACGGTTTGGGCGCACAGCAGCAGCCGGCAGTCTGGTTGGCGGTGGAAGCCGAATTACAATACGGTGCGCCGGTAGTGCTGGCAACTACTATCAAGGGCTTCGGCCACATTGTAGTGGTCAAAGGCTACACCGCTGATGGCAGACTAATTGTAAATGACCCCTACTGGGGGCAACCGGGGGCAGGTGAGCTAATCTATAGCTGGGCCGATTTTGGCCTTACCCCTTTTATGGTAACTTTTGACGAGCCTTTACCCAAACCAGATTTTATTTCCGGCGGAAACGGTTTTTCCAAAGAACTTGATGAGCCTGTTTCTCCTGAAAACCCGCTCAATTTGCCGCCTTTGAATTAGCCTCGGTCAGCCAGCCCAACACTGAACCCCAAATAAGATGGGCCGTAATCATTAATAAATTGCGGCGCATCGGCTGGTGGGCGGCTGATTGATAAAGATTAATTGCCGGAAGCAAACCGCTATAGCTGATTGTCCAGACCAGCATTCCAAAAATTAGGCCACGTATAATCGGCGAGATTTTAGGTTGGCGCGGCAAGCCGCCGTATAGCGCACCGGCAACGGTACCAAAGGCAAAATGGCTGACTACAGTCAAAGTTTTGTGCTTCTTCGGGTCTAAAAGTTGGCTAACTGCCCCGCTTTTAGCTTCGAGGCGGGCGGCAATTCCTTCGGGGGGCAACGGGTAGCGTTCGTGGTCGGGTAAAAGTTTATGCATTAGCAGCATAGCCAAAGACATTGGGAAAGTAGCAGTAAATCCGGCGGCAGCACCGCTAAGGGGACGTGGTAGAGGCATAAAATTTCCTCCTTCTTTCTCTTATTTAATTTGTAACTATTCAGCCAGCGTCAATGTAGGAGGGATTTCCAATTCCGACATAACGGGTTTAGGTAAAATCGGGATTGGGAATCCCTCCTACACCTGAACAGTTACTTTAGTTTTTTGGTTCAAGTTTCCTCTCTAGCCCTGAACAGGGTTTAGGGACAAATTACTTATCTTTTGCTATGCAGCAGATATTTCTAATCCCGATGCTTTATCAAAATTAGAAATACCCGCTACAGTTAAACAATCACAAGTTTATCTTATTGCAAGGTTAAATCGGCCTAGATTGCCGCTTGCTCAAATGAGTCAGTTTGACCCTGTTGCTTCATTGGGCCTTTTTCGCGATATTCTCCGAAAAGGCTGATTATGGCCTGATTAAAAGCCGGAATATCTTTTGGCTGGCGGCTCGTCACCCAATTGTTATCGCGCACTACTTCTTTATCCTGCCAGTTGCCGCCCGCGTTGCGAATGTCATCCTGAATAGTATGATAGCTGGTCAGGGTGCGTCCCTTAACTAAACCTGCCGAAACCAGTAGCCAGGGCGCATGGCAAATTACCGCAATAGGCTTGCCTGCCTGGTTCATTTGCTGGACAAACTGCTGGGCTTTTGGCTCAATTCGCAAACTGTCAGCGTTTATGCCGCCACCGGGTAGTAGCACCGCGTCAAAATTTTCGGGTTTGGCCTGGTCAAGCGTCATATCCACCTTGAAGCTATCGGCCTTAACATCGTGGTTCATTCCCGAAACCTGGCCCGGCTTGAGCGAAATCAGGGTAACTTGCGCTCCAGCCTGTTCCAAAGCCTTTTTCGGCTCAGTGAACTCTACCTGTTCAAAATCATCGGCCATAATCGCCGCTACTCTTAGCCCGTTCAAATTATTACTTGCCATCTCAAAATCTCCTTTTTATTGTCCCACCCCGCTTTTTTGCCGGGAAATAATTCCTGTTTAGCTTACCATTCTAGCTTACCATGACCAGTTTTTGGTCGGTAAGTGTTTTCTTACAAATTTTGTACCACAAAACGAAAAAGCGACGCTCTTTTGAAAGAACATCGCTTTGTTTTGCCAGCTTTTTAAGGCTAACTTGCCCCTATTATGATTTAGAATTAGTTCTCGTTAGCAACTGATTCGCCCAGTTCGCGCAACTCCTCGTCGATAACCGTTCGGATAATCCGTTTGGTTCGATCAGAAATCGCTTTACCCCGCAACTTGAATAGCATTACTCGGATTTCCGGGTCAAGGTCGTCTGAATCGAGCATCTTAGGAGCTTCAGTATTAAGTTCCAGCAAGCCATCAATGCTAAGGCCAAAGACCCGCACGATTCGGGTTAGGGCATCTACCGTTGGGTTGACTTCGCCCGTTTCCAAACGGCTAATATAGCTGGTACTCATTTTGCTGGCTTTGCCCAATTCTTCCTGGCTCAAGCCTGATTCGAGACGCAAACGGCGGATGCGTTCCCCGACTACTACTTCACTATCGCGTTTGCGACGACGATTTTCGCTATTATCAAGGCTTGCTGCATTAGTTGAACCACGTTTACGACCACGTCGTTTTGGTTCGGCCACAGCTATATGATTGTTTGACATTTGTTCATGTTCACCAGGGCGAGGAGCTTCTACAGTATCAGTAGCCCCGTTCGCTTTACTAGAATGGTTATTATCCAGTTTTGACTGTCGGTGTTGACTGTCATTATTTATGTTATAATACGGTCCCGCATTATCTACGAAACTGCTTTCCATTGCCACTGTAAAAGTTCCCCTTCTTTCATCAACGTCGAGTAGCATTTTTTCAAATGCTGCTGCTTTTGTTTAACCTATTATAATCGGATATTATATCATATTGTAATAAGACCCAGACCTTATTATCTTCAAATTAGCTTAGAATTTCCTAAAAATCCTATGTCATTTTAATTTTCAGGAATATTCATAATGTACTTATTCAGCAAATAACATTTCAATAAATACATTAGCATTTAATATGCCAGAAACTATTAGCCTAATGGTTGTTTGGAAGGGATGCCAATTTTACGAGGAAAAGTTGAAGGAGTTTTTTTGACTTTCTCAACTACAATTAGTTTTCGTTCGTCATCAGGCGTGTCCTGGGGTAATTGAAATCCGGGAGTACGCCGTAATTGCCCGCCCAATATCCCAATCGCTTTTTGAGCCGCCGTGATTTCTTCACCTAGCTTGCCTTTTTTGAGGGCGATAAACAAGCCACCAATTTTCACCAAGGGCAAGCAATATTCGGCCAAGATTGCTAAGGCCGCTACCGCCCGCCCGGTTGCTAAATTATATTGAGCGCGATGTTCGGCCATTTGTCCGATTTCTTCGGCCCGCTCGGTCAAAACTGTGACGTTTGTCATTTCCAGTTTTTCGGCAATTTCTCTCAGGAAAATTGCTTTCTTTCCCACCGATTCGACCAGCGTCAGGCGGATTTCGGGGTAAATTATTTTGAGGGGTAAGCCGGGAAAACCCGCCCCCGCCCCAATATCCACTAATGCTGCGGTACTTATATCAAAAGCCTTGTCAGGTTTGTCACCTCGCAAAATCGGGGAGGCCAGCGTCAGCGAATCTAAAAAATGGCGAATTTGTACCGCTTCGTACTCAATAATGGCGGTCAAGTTCACCTTTTCGTTATAGCTAACTAATTCCCGGTAATATTGCTCGAAGCGGGCTAGTTGCTCCGCGCTTAATTCCAAACCCAGCAGTTGCCGCGCATTTTCGGCCAGTATTTCCACTTTTCCCCCAACAAATTACTTCAAGTTTTGCACTAATTCTTCGAGTTTGACGCTATGCTGTTCGCGGGTTTGCAAGTTTTTAATATTAACCTCACCTCGCGCCAATTCATCAGGTGCGACGATAACCGCGAAATGCGCTCCGCTACTGACTGCCGCCTTTAATTGCTTGTCCAGCGACCCTTCTGACATGCTCAATTCGGTGTCTAGCCCGGCTTCGCGTAGCATTGTGGCTACTTTAATGGCGGCAGGTTTTTCGGCGGGGGAGTAATGTGCTACAAAAGCATCCAAAGTGCGGGTTAATTGGGGCAATTTACCGCGAATTTCCAGCATTTCTTCAAGGGTAACATCGCTACAGGCAATTCCTACCGCCGAAAGCGGCTGCCCGCCCAGCGCAGTTACCAGATTATCATAGCGTCCACCGCCCATAATCGCCCGGTTTAGTTGTTTGGACGGATCCCAGACCTCAAAGACTGTCCCGGTATAATAAAGCAAGCCACGCACAATGCTAGGGTCAAATTCGGCGTATTCAGCCACCCCGTATTGTTCCAGTTTTCCCCATAATTCCTGCAAAGGCTTGAAATCGCTAAAATCACGATTACGCAAGGTTTCTTGCAGTTTCGTAACGGTTGCTTCTTCGACTCCGGCGTTTACCAGATTGGCCCGGAAATCTTCCGGCTTGAGCTTTTCGATACGGTCAACTTCGCGGAAAACCACATCTTTCAGACTCAAATCAATTCCCAGATTTTTAATCAATTCTTCCAGATAATAACGATTGCTGATGCGAATAACAAAATCGCCCTTGCCTAGTCCAATCGCTTTCAGGATGTCCACCACTACCGCCACGATTTCCGCGTCGGCATCCATTGTATCCACGCCCAAAATATCTACGTTCCACTGGTAAAATTCGCGCTTGCGGCCACGTTGCGGGCGTTCATACCGCCAGATATTCGGGATAGTAAACCAGCGAATCGGCTTGCGTAAGCTACCCTGTTTGGCGGCAACCATCCGGGCCAGGGTGGGGGTCATTTCCGGGCGAATCGCCAATTTCTCCCCGCCCCGGCTTTCCAATATATAAGTTTGCTCGTTTACCAATTCTTCCCCGGATTTAGCGGCGTACAAATCCAGATATTCCAGAAACGGCCCGTCGTATTCTTCATAACCATAGCGTTCGGAAATTGTCCGCAATTTATCAAATAACCAGTTGCGGAAGCGCATTTTATCAGGGTAAAAATCGCGTGTCCCCTTTACAGCTTCTATTTTCATCTTAAATTACCAATCTTCTTGTTTAACTTAGTTCTTATGTAAGTTTTAGCCCAAAAATTTACATAAGGATTTTCTTATGTAAGTCGGCTTACATTAAGCTCTTGCCAGATTTTCGGTTTGCTGCAATTCGGTTAAATTGGCCGCGCCAACGCAGAACATGGTTATTTTGAGTTCACGCACTAATTGCTCGATGGTTGCACTGACCGCTTCGGCGGAAATTTCGGCAGCTTTCAAAAAGGGCAGGGCTAAACCACCCATATCTGCCCCTAGCGCAATAATTTTGGCAATATCTATCCCGCTTCGCAAGCCGCCGCTACCGATGACGGTTAAATCGGGGGCAACTTCTCGCGCCCACAAAACGCTTTGGGCGGTTGGTACACCCCATCCGGCAAAAGCTTCGGCAGCATTGCGTTCGATTGGCGATTTGATGCGGTAGCTTTCCACCTGACTCCAGCTTGTCCCACCACTGCCGCCCACGTCTAGACCGCTTACGCCTACTTCCCGCAAGCGGCGGGACATTTCTTTGGAAAAGCCGTTGCCCACTTCTTTAGCAATCACTGGCACATCATCTTTCGCCAGTTCCCGGCAAACTTCCTCGATTTTCTGGAAAAGCCCCTTGAAATTGGTATTGCCGTTGGGTTGTACCGCTTCCTGCAATACGTTCAAGTGCAAAATCAAGGCATCTGCCCGAATCATCTCAATGGCGGCGCGGCACTGCTCCGGCCCATAGCCGTAATTAAGCTGCACCGCTCCCAGATTGGCGAAAAGCGGAATGTCAGGCGCGTAATGGCGCACCTGATAGCTATAGGTTAATTCGGGATTTTCGATAGCAGCACGCTGGCTGCCCAATCCCATCGCCAGATTATGCTGCTGGGCCGCTTCCGCCAGATTGCGGTTAATTCGGGCCGACCATTCTGCCCCGCCCGTCATGGAACTAATTAAAATTGGGGCAGCCACGCGCTTGCCGAAAAGCATCTGGCTCAAGTCCAGTTCGGCTAAATCTAGTTCGGGCAAAGCCTGATGAATAAAGCGGTAATCCTCAAGGCCAACGCTAATTCCTCGCGCCTGCACATCTTCATCCAGACAAATCCGAATATGTTCAGTCTTGCGACTGCTAGTGGTTATTTCTGTTTCTGTACTCATCCTCTTGCTGTCCGTTATTTATTTTAAATATAGCTGCTTGATTATAACAAAAAAGCCCGCTTGCGTCCTAAAGCAAACAGGCTTTTTTAGTAGTTGCGAGTTGTTAGTTGCAAGAAAGGTTGTCGGTTGTCAGTTGTCGGTTAAGATAAGAAGAAAGAGATTGTCTGGGGTTCAAACCTTAGAGCCTATCCCATTAAGTCGTGGTTTTTATCTATTGGCGGAGCAATATCATACAGGAAGGTTGGTTTCTTGTAGGATGCTGCTCTGCCACTTGATGTTCGGGCAAAATCTATTGGCGGAGCAATATCCT
>JBBQGP010000076.1:0-23679 GCA_038323095.1 Chloroflexia bacterium
TATAACGTAGCGGATGGTGATGTGACCGGGCTAATTACCGCCATTAATACCGCCAATATGTTTGGCAGTGATGCTACCATTAACCTGGCTAACAACGGCACCTATACCCTGACTGCCGTAGACAATACCGACTTTGGCTATGGTGGAAACGGCTTACCCCCTATCAAGTGCAAGATTATTATCAATGGGAACGGTTCAACTATCCAGCGTAGCAGTGCTGCTGCTACCCTTGCTTTCCGCCTGTTTATTATACCGGGTCAGGGTTTGGCTTCCGTTCCCGGTAATCTTACCCTGAATAACCTGACACTCAAAAATGGAAACGCCACGGGAATTCAGGGGTTTGGGGGCGGTGTATTCAACCTGATTGGTACGGCTGCAATTAATAACGTTATTTTTGATAGCAATTCGGCTGGCAGTGGCGGAGGCGGCCTTGAGAACGCGGGCGGCACGCTCACGGTTACGAATACTACGTTTAAGTCTAATTTTGCTGGTGAAAGCGGTGGCGGTATCAACAATGATGTTGGTATGACCACTGTTATAAATTCAACTTTTATAAGTAATACTGCCGGTTCAGCCTCCGCCGGTACAGGCGGCGGCATCGCCAATAGTACAAATACTGGCGTTAATGTTTCTATTGTGAGTGTTACAAATTCGACTTTTTATAATAATTTGGCTAATAGTGGTGGCGGTGTCTATAACGGCGTTGGCCCAAACAGTGCTGCTGGAAGCACAATCACCTTGACCGTCACTAATAGCACCTTCCTTGCCAATATCGGGGCGGGTATTACTAACTCCAAATTTTCCATCAACGCTACGGCTACTATTTATAATTCTCTTTTAGTCAATAATACTTTTTCCGGCTTGGTGAACAATTGTAATGGCCCAGTAGCTACTCCTTTCACCACTGGCAGCAATAATCTGGAATATCCGGCGGAAACTTCCGGCAACCCTCAATGTGGGGGTGGCAGCTCGATTGCGGCGGTCAATCCACTTGGTAGTAACGTTTTGGCGAATAATGGCGGGCCAACCCAAACAATTGCTCTGGCGATTCCTGCGGCCACTAATCCGGCGGTAGATACAGGCAACTCGCTTTATTGCCCGGCCACCGACCAGCGCGGCGTAAGCAGGCAGGGCGTATGCGATATTGGAGCATATGAGTATATTACGGTTTTTGCTCCGACGATTAGCAAAAGCTTTGGGGTAAGCTCAATTCCCCTGAACGGCACAACTAGCCTCAGCTTTACGATTAGTAATCCTAATGCCAGTATTGCTCTTAGCGGCGTAGCTTTTACTGATAACTTGCCAGTTGGTTTAGTAGTGGCTACTCCTAACGGACTGACGGGTAGTTGTGGCGGTTCTGCTGTTATTACTGCTACGCCTGCCGATACTGCGGTTAGCCTGACGGCTGGTAGCCTTCCGGCGGCCAGTAGTTGCACTTTCTCCGTAAATGTAAAAGGCAGCACTGCCGGAGTAAAAAATAATCAGACCGGGCCAATTAGCTCGACTGAAAGCGGAGCGGGGGTAGCCAGCAATCTTGCTACGCTCAAAGTAATTGCTCCGCCGACGATTACCAAAGCTTTTGGACAAAGCTCGATTGAACCTAACGCTACTACCAGCCTTACTTTTACCATTACTAACCCCAACGCTTTTAGCGGCGGTGATTTGTCTGGTATTGCCTTTACCGACCCGCTTCCGGCAGGTCTGGTGGTAGCCACGCCCAACGGCCTTACCGGGAATTGTGGCGGCGGTACCGTCGCGGCGGTGGCGGCGGATACCAGCGTAAGCCTGAGTGCTGGCTCACTTGCTAATAACACCAGTTGTACTATTAGCCTGAACGTTAAGGGGCTTACCGTAGGCGTAAAGGACAACCAGACGGGCGCAATCAGTTCAACTGAAGGTGGTACTGGTACGACCAGTAACGTTGCCAGCCTGACAGTAGCGGTGGCGGTGGTGAACCCGCCGACCCTGACGCTGGCTTTCAGCAAACCAACCGTAACGGTCAATGAAACCTTTAGCCTCGCCTTCACAATTGCCAACCCGAATCCTTCGACTGCCCTTAGCGGGATTAGCTTTAGTGATACCCTTCCGGCTGGCCTGATTGTAGCCACGCCCAATAGTTTAACTGGTAGCTGCGGAACGGGTACTATTTCGGCGGTGGCGGCTGGTACTGGCATTAGCTTGAGTGGCGGAAGTTTGGCCGGGAACACAAGCTGCTCTTTTTCAGTAAATTTGGTGGCAAGCGGGGCTGCTTCTAAAACCAATCAAAGTGGGACAATTAGTGCGACGGAAAGCGGGGCTGGCACCAGCAGCAACCAAATTAGCCTGAATGTCAACAAAGCGACGCTAGTTTTAGGGCTGCTTGCTTCGCCTAATCCTTCGGTTGCCGGACAAAGCGTTGGGCTGAGTGCTACTTTGTCCGCCAGCGCAACTACCAGCCTGACCCCTACCGCCCCGACTAGTACGATTACTTTTTCTGATGGGGCAAATACGTTGGGTAGCACGGTAGCTTTAAGTGGCCTGACGGCGAGCTACAGCACCAGTAGCTTGAGTGCTGGCTCTCATACTCTCAAAGCCAGCTATAGCGGCGACGCTAATTTTGAAGCAGCCAATTCGCCTGATGTGACCCAGACTGTCAACCCTGTTGCGCCAGTTCTGGTTAGCCTTGCGCTTAGTCCGGCTAATCCTTCTATTGTTAAAAATGCTACCCGGCAGTTTACTGCTAATGGCACTTATTCGGATAGCAGCACTCAGGATTTGAGCAATAGTGTTACCTGGAATTCCAGTAATAGCACAATTGCTACTATTTCTAATAGTGGTCTGGCAACCGGGCTAAGTGCTGGTAATACCACTATCACCGCTACTTCGGGCAGTATAAGTGCTACTACTATCCTGACCGTAACCAATCCGCTACCTAAAGGGCTGGTGTATTACCCCCTGCCAAAACCGATTCGGGTACTGGATACCCGTACCTCAACTGGTATTCAGGCTAAATCTGCCGGAGGCGGGCCGATTACCGCCAGCACTGCCAGAAATTTGATAATTGCCAACCTGAATTATCTGGGGGTTACTATTCCGGCTCAGGCTCAGGCGATTGAGGGTAATGTACAGGTAGCCGGGCCAAATCAGGCTGGTTTCCTGACGGCTTATCCCGGCCCGGCTGACCCTAACGGAGCTAATCGCCCAGTGGCTGCCACCATTCTTTACAATCCGGGCCAGTTTTTGGCTAACGAAGTGACCCTGACGCTGGGGACAGATGGCTCGGTAAATATCTTTGCTTTTACCACTACCGATGTATTGCTTGACATAACAGGCTACTACGCTCCGGCGGCTACCCCTGACCCAAATCAGGCCGGCAGCGTCACTAACGGTCTGGTTTACCATTCGCTAATCAAACCTATCCGGCTGATTGATACTCGGACTGCTCCCGGTACGGTGGCCTATACTAGCGGAGGCGGGCCACTGGCGGCGGGTAGCACCCGTAGTTACCCTGTCGCGAATCTGAGCTTTCAGGGCGTGACTATCCCGGCTAGTGCCAAAGTTCTGGTCGGGAATACTCAAGTAGCCTCGCCCGAAGGAGCGGGCTACCTCACCGCTTATGCTGGCCCTGCCGACCCGACTGGGGCTAACCGCCCGCTAGTGGCCTCAATGCTGTACAATCCGGGTCAGTTTTTGGCAAATGGTATAGCCCTTACCATTGGTAGCAATGGCACAATTAATTTGTACAGCTCGGCCAAAACCGAGGTGTTACTGGATATTACGGGTTATTACTCTTTGCCAGAAAGTGAGGCGGGTGGCCTGAGCTACTATCCGCTTTCCAAACCAACCCGCTTGCTGGATACCCGCGCTGGCAGTCAGGCACTCTATAGCGGAGGTGGGGCAATTAGCGGCGGGTCAACTAAAAGCTATGTGGTAGCCGGAATAAGTTATGGTGGTGTAACTATTCCAGCTGAGGCAAAAGCTTTGGTAGGCAATACTCAGGTAGCTGCCCCCCAAGCAACGGGTTTCTTGACGGCTTATCCCGGCCCAGCCGATGTCGCCGGAGCTAATCGTCCGTTGGTAGCTTCGATGCTGTACAATCCGGGCCAGTTTTTAGCTAACGCTTTGGTAATCGGCGTAGGCAGTGACGGTAGCCTTAATATTTACGCTTTTAGTACCAGTGAAGTATTACTGGACGTTACTGGTTACTTTGTCTAGTCCAAATTGTTAAATCCGGCCCAGCCGAAATCAATTGGCGGAGCAGCATCCTACAAAATACCACTCTCTGTAGGATGTGGCTCTGCCCATTGATTTGGCTTGTACCTTATATTACAAAGCTAAATCTTCGGCTATCAAATCCGAAACAATCCGGGCCGAAAGGGTCACAAGGGGAACGCCGCCACCAGGGTGGGTGCTGCCGCCCACAAAGTAAAGGCCGCCTACTTGTCGCGCCCGGTTTGGCGGGCGTAAAAATGCGCTAAAACGATTGTTAGAAGAAAGCCCATAAATCGCGCCTCGTTCAGCATTATAACGCCGCTCCAAATCAAGCGGGGTCATAATCCGTTCAATTTCGATAGCTTCTTCCAGCCCGTTCAGACCAAATTCCTCCATACGCCTGATTACCAGCTCGCGATAATTTTGAACTGCGCCGGGAGCTTCCCAATCAAAGGCATCCGATAAATAGGGAGCATTGACCAGCACAAACAAATTGGATTTCCCGGCAGGAGCGTGGTCAGCCTCGGTTTTGCCTGTCCAGCAAATATAAATTGTTGGGTCGGGCGGTGGAATTTTACGCTCGAAAATATCGGCAAATTCATTCTTGTAATTTCGGCTAAACATAATATTATGATGAACTAATTGCTCATACTGCCGGTTTATCCCCAGAAACAGCACAAAGCCGCTACAACTTGGCTCAAGCTGGCTGTAACGCGGTTGTTTAACCTGTCCCGCTAAAAGTTTGGAATAGGTGTAAGCCGCGTCGGTATTAGCTACCACAATATCTGCCGGAATTATTTCGCCGCTTTTTAGTTTTACCCCTTTAATTCGCTTGTTGTTCAACAAAATTTGCTCCACCGCCCAATTCTCGCCGCTTCGGACAATTACGCCCAACTCTTCGGCCAGCTTGCGGTAAGCCTGTGCCAGCGCATATAGCCCGCCCTCCACATACCAACCGCCCATGCCCAATTCGACATAGGGAATAATGTTCAGGGTGGCGGGGGCGAGATAAGGCGACGAGCCGTTATAAGTGGCGTAGCGGTCAAAAAGCTGTATGAGACGCGGGTCTTTGAAAGAAGCCGACACCGCTTGATGAACCGTGCGAAAAGGGTCTATCTTGAAAGTGTTCAAGGGGTTCATCCGGGCTATATCACGCAAGGCGTTAATGCCCTTGAACAAGAAAACTTCGGCGGTCAAATCATACAGGCGGCGGCTATAGGCCATAAACTTAAAATAATTGGCAACGTCTAAAGGCTCTAATTTTTCGATAGCGGCGGTCATGGCGGCACTTGAATCGCTGGCATCAAAAACGGTCTGGGCCGCATCAGGGTAAAAATAGCGGCAAATTGGTTCAACTGGCACAAGCTTTACATAATCTTCTAACTTGCGTCCGGCCAGCTCGAAAAGCTCCTTATAAACAAAGGGCATGGTAATCAGGGAAGGCCCGGTATCCCAGCGAAAGCCGCCTTCTTCCAGCAAATTCAGTTTGCCGCCAACACGCTCGTTTTTCTCGAAAATCTGGACGTGTTGCCCGGCAGCCGCTAACCGAATGGCCGTCGCCAGCCCACCCATTCCCGCGCCAATAATTACTACTTCTTTTTTATCATTCTTAAAGTTAGCCGTAATTTATCTCTTTCTATTTTTGTTATTAATATTCATTAGCTACTAAATGGTTGCATTTCTAGCATGGTCAGCTTACAATCCTTTTAGCCGACCTGAAGATTCTAGCCGACCCGACGATTTTAAAAGAAGCCGGAGAAAATGTCTAATTTTGTAGCCAATGATTCTACAGCTCAGACTGAAAAATTTAATAACTGGCATAGCCTGAGCCGGGATGAAATTTTTCAAAAGCTGAAAAGCCGCCCAACCGGGCTAACCGAAGAGGAAGCCGCCGCCCGCTTAATTCAATCTGGCCCAAATAACTTGCGGCCCCAAAAGCATGAATCGCTCTGGGAAAAGCTTTTGGAAGAAATTCGCGAACCGATGATTTTGCTTTTGCTTGGCACAGGAATTCTGTATTCAGTTTGGGGCGAATTGAGCGATGCCTTGACGATTTTTGCAGTAATTTTTACCCTAATTGGCCTTGAGATTTATAACGAGCGGCGGGCCGAAAAAGCGATTGCCGCGCTGGGCAAGCTGGCCGAACCTACCGCGCCAGTTTTGCGAAACGGCCATTATCAGGAAATAAAAATCGAAGCCATCGGGCCGGGTGACGTTATTTTGCTACAGGCGGGGCGGCGCGTCCCCGCCGATGCCCGGCTTATCGAAAGCTTTAGCCTTGCGCTGGAAGAGGCGGCCTTAACCGGGGAAGCTCTCCCGGTGGAAAAAGAAGCTACCGCGATTTTGCCCGAAACTACTTCTCTAGCCGAACGCTCTAACCTGGTTTTTGCCGGAAGCAGCGTCAGCCGGGGGAGGGGTCGTGCGATTGTATATGCCACTGGCGGGGCTACCGAATTGGCCCGAATTGCGGCTTTAGCGCGGGGCGTTCGCCCGCCCCGTACCCCTTTGCAAATCGCCATGCGCGAATTAACCCGGCTGCTGGTGGGCGTAGCTTTGGGGTTTAGCGTGCTTGTGCCGTTATTAGGTTGGCTGGTGGGCGGGCAACCCTTGCAGCAAATGATTTTGGTAGGGCTTTCGCTGGCTTTTGCCACTATTCCTGAAGAAATGCCGATTTTGATAACGCTGGTGCTGGCTCTGGGGGGTTATCGGCTTTCCCGGCGGCGGGCGATTGTTAAACGTTTGCGGGCGGTTGAATCGCTGGGCGCGATTACAGTTATTGCTACCGATAAAACCGGGACATTAACCCAAAATCGGATGCAGGTGAGCCAGATTTACCCCGAAAGCCAGCAGGCGGCTTTGCTCGAAGTGGGCGTACTTTGTAACGAAGCCATCCAGCAAAATCAAGATTACGTTGGCGATGCTCTGGAAGTGGCCTTGCTGCGGGCCGCCCTTGCCGCCGGACTAAATCCCGAAGCTCTGCGCCAAAAATATTCGCTGGTCGAAGAATTCAGCTTTGATAATCAGCGCAAACGAATGTCTTCGGTTTATGCTTGGGCCGATGGGCGGCTATGGGTAGTGGCGAAGGGTGCGCCGGAAGCCATCTTGCCATTGTGCGCCCTGCCCGAAACTGAACGGGAGGCGAAATTGGCAAAAGCGGCGGAAATGGCCGGGCAGGGCTGGCGCATATTAGCTCTGGCTTCGGCTGTTAAACCTGCTCAGAGTAAGCTGTCACAGGAAGTTGCCGAGCAGAATTTGAACTTTATCGGGTTGGTAGCCTTTTCAGACCCGCCCCGAAGTGAAGCTGCACCGGCTATCGCTGCCTGTCGTTCCGCCGGAATTCGCCCAATTATGATTACAGGCGACCATCCTTTGACCGCCCGCAAAATTGCCGCCGAAGTAGGGCTGGACGTATCACAAGCAATTATAACTGGGCCAGAACTGGACAAACTCTCGGAAGAAGCTTTGAGCCAGACCGTGCAGCGTGTTTCGATTTTCGCCCGCACTACTCCTGAACATAAATTGCGGATTGTGCAGGCTCTTTCGGCACAAGGAGAGCGGGTCGCGGTAACGGGCGACGGGATAAACGACGCGCCTGCCCTGGCTGCCGCCGATGTGGGGGTGGCAATGGGCCAGAGCGGGACGGATGTAGCCCGCGAAGCCGCCGATATTGTGCTGGCTGATGATAATTTTGCGACACTGGTCGCGGCAGTTGCCGAAGGGCGAGTGCTGTTCGCCAACTTGAAAAAGGCGGTACGCTATTATCTGGCCTGTAAAGTTGCCCTGATTGGCGTGATGCTTTTGCCGACGCTACTTGGCGTGCCGGTGCCGTTTGCCCCGATACAGATTATTTTGCTGGAATTGTTTATGGATTTGGCAGCTTCCGCTACTTTTATCGCCGAACCCGCCGAAAAAAACTTGATGAATCGCCCGCCCCATGACCCGAAAATTCCCTTTATGGATAAATTTATGATTAGCAGTATTTTTATGTCGGCGGCAGGTCTACTCGCGGCGGTAGCGGGAGCTTATTTAATTACCTGGTACAATTCGGGCAATCTGGCCCAAGCTCAAACCGTGGCCTTTGTAACCTGGTTGCTCGGCCATGTATTGTTGGCGTTAAATATGCGCTCTGAACAGGAGAATTTGTTCCGGCTGGGCCTTTTCTCCAATAAACTAATGCTAATCTGGGGCGGCGCGGCGGTGCTGTTTTTACTGGTGGCGACTTTTTTGCCTTTCGCCCAATCTGCCCTGAAAACCACTAACTTGAGCCTGAACGAATGGCTTTTATCAGTGGCGGCGGCTCTGCTCGGCACATTCTGGCTGGAAGTTCGTAAGCTATTACTTTACTAAACCACTTGCCCGGAACCCCTTTCTAGGTTGAGTTGCTGAACCCGGCTAAACCCGGCTGGAAAAGATGCACTACCCCTTTAAGAGCCTATCGCGATAGGGCTGTACTTCCTGTAGGATGCTGCTCCGCCAGTTGAGGTTCGGCTAAAATCAATGGGCCGAGCCACATCTTACAGGAATGCCTCTATCTCTTGTAGGATATTGCTCCGCCAATAGATAAAAACCACTACCTACTGGGATAGGTTCTAAGCCGGGTTTAGCCGGGTTCAGCCTTTTAGCTGGAAGGTTTAGCTCCCAGCGACGTTTGCCTCTATTACAAAAATACACTCACACCCAGAAATCCCTCTTGTTAGTCTAGTCAATGTAATTGGTCGCGAATTAAGAAACCGTCTAGCGTTCAATCGCCCTGAAATGAATTTCGGGCTAAGTAGTGGGAAGTTGGTTCGCCAAAGGTGGGCTGTGCCAAAACCAACTCTAAAAGAATTGGCCTTAATTTTGGTAGTTGGTTTCAACCAACTTGCGGTGTCTTAGCCCTGAAATGAATTTCGGGCTAAGTTTACCAGCACTTTAGCAATTTCAAGATAATTGTTTGACGTTGGCAAATTAAGGCTAGAACTCTAAAAAATCTTTATAGTTTCATTACTTACATTGACGCTAACTAATTTTACTTCCCACTTGTTACTTGCCCCTATATTTTTGCATCAAATGGTCAATATAACTGCTGTATTGGTCGGCTAAAGCGCGACTTTCAATCATCAAAATGTTTTCGGCGTTTAGCTCGGCACTATGTGAAAAATTGTACGAGCCGGTGATTACCGTATCATCCACCACTAATACTTTATTGTGCATAAAATCATGGACGGTGGTTGGGCTATAAGGAGTCGAGGTTTTGCCAACAAGTTCGGTAGCGGCGACAATATCGCGGATTGCGCTAATTTTCCACTGGTTGTGCGGCACGTTTTGCCATTGTTCCAGCACGCTTTCCATCTGGGTATAATCGTAAATACCGCTTACCTGCACCCGCCCAATGCGAAGCTGGTCGCTAAGGGCCGCCAACAACGCACCCGAATTGAGCAACATACTGCAAATTCTGACCCGCGTCTGAGCCTGAGCGACCCGGTGCGCCACTTCATAATCTATAGCCGGGCCGCGTCCGGGTGAGAACAAAAGGCGTACCCTGGCCCGTTCCCCGCCATAATTTAAGTTCACCGCGTGGGTATCAAACGCGCCACTATTGCCAATGTCGCCTTTGTTCCAGAGTTCGGCGAAATCTTGAGCATAATATTGGGCCAGTTCCGGCGAGGCCAGTTGGATAATATTATTTTCTTGCTTTGTCCAGGCATCATCCGTAAAATTGGTCGAACCTGTCCAGATACAGGCCCTTTGTAAACCGCCATCCCGGATAATATACTTATTGTGCATTAGCTTCATACCGCCAATACGCCGCCAGGGGTAGCCTAACGATTGCACAAATGCCCCTGTTCCACCCGGCGCAGGGTCTTGGCCGACTTCAAAGCGTGGGTCTTCGGGCTTATCGGCATCGTAGGCAATCCGAATAGTTACTCCGACTTGCGCCCGTTCCCGCAAGGCTTGGGCCACAACTGCCTTTAACTCATCACTGAGCCGGAAGTCATAAATAGCCCAATCCAAACTTTGCTGGGCTTCGCCAATAAACCGCACCAACCGGGCGGCGACTTGCTGGCTGCTTTGTTCGCCCTGTGCCAGAAAAAGGGGGGCTAAATCGTTATAGCCTGCTTCTAATTGTTCGCTCATTGTTCTGTCCCTGTCATTGGCCGGGTCGCTTCCCGCAATTTTTCGTCAGGAGATTTCCCGGCCCGACCCGTATTGGCGAGGCGGTCTGCGGTTTGTTCCTTGACCCCGGCTTCAATAATTTTGATGGCTTCTTCCAAATCATCAGTAATATTAAAAATTTTCAAATCCTGCGGCGCGATAGTCTGCAACTGATTAAGCATAGTTTCTTCCATCCAGCTTGCCAGAGGTTGCCAGAAAGCCGCCCCCATCATCACAATTGGGGCGCGACTATCCTGCTTCCCGGTTTGCACCAGCGTTATCAATTCAAAAAATTCGTCCAGCGTTCCAAAGCCGCCGGGAAAAAAGACGTAAGCTTCGGCGGAATAATCCAGCATAACCTTACGGCTAAAGAAATAATGAAAGCTCATACTTTGGCGGACATAGGGGTTAATGCGTTGCTCGTTTGGTAATTGAATATTTAGCCCTACCGAATTGCCGCCCGCTTCGGTTGCTCCCTGATTGGCCGCTTGCATAATTCCCGGCCCACCGCCCGTAACCACCGTGTAACCGTCCTGCGCCAATCTTTTGCCCAATTCGCGGGCCAACTGGTAATAGGGGCTACTTTCCGGCAAGCGGGCCGAGCCAAAAATCGTTACGCTTTTCTCAATATTTGCCAGGAAAGAAAAACCTTCTACAAATTCGCTCATAATCCGAAAAATGCGCCAGGTTGGGTTATTGGTAAAATCAGAGCCGGGTCGGTTTTGCTCAAAAGCTGGGATTGTCATTGTTTCCTCCTCTGTCAGTCAAGCCTCGCTAATCGTCCGGATTAGATATAGCATAAATTTGGCCTCAAATACCTCAGCTTTTTCACCGCTTTTGTGCTTACCAATGCTATTCTTTCTGACTAAACTGGCCCAGTGGTTTAGCTGCCTCCTCGCCCATCTTCTCCTCCAAAATCTTGCGTTCGGCAATTAACTTGCTCAGGCGACTGACGTGTTCACTTAAAGGAGTGTCGTCGGGGGTACTTAGGGCTAAAGCGGCGTGAATGTCTTTGAGCATTCCTATAATCTGCTCAATCTCTTGTTCCGCCTTCACATCGGTTTGGTAGTCCAGTTCAGCCCGTAAATCGCTTTGGCGGACGCTACGGTTCTGGCTAATCATTACAAAAGTCGAAAGGAAAATAGCCTCCAGCGACACTATCAGGGTTAGTAAACCGAAGGGGAAGGGGTCGAACTTGCCAAAAAAAGCAAACAATCCCACATTAATAATTACCCATAACCCAAACCAGATAACATGAATGTAAACAAAGCTCATCTGGCCGCAAAACCGGGTAATGGCATCGGCGGCATGGTCTTCCAGTTTTTTAACTTTATTGAATTCCTGGGTTAGATGTTTCGCCATCGCTCCCACCTGCTTTCTTGAAATTGCCTGTTTTTAGGTAGATACCAGCTATATCAAGCAATATCTTAACCTCTAATTTGAAAAGGTCTTCTTGGAGCGGGTCTAATAAGTCAACTGGCCGAGCAGCATCCTACAACTGAGCATGATTTTGTAATAGGTGGCTCGGCCCTTTGATTTATTAGACCCATTCTTGAAGCTGTATTTAAAACTACAGCTTCTCGCTAACTTATTCTCGCTAACTTTATTCTATATATACGTTTTATTCTTAGTGTTGTATTGTATTATTATCGCGGGTGGTTCTCCACGAGAAAATAACCTGAAACCTGAAACTTGAAACCAGAAACCAGAAACTAGAAACTTGTAAAAAATGTCCCAAACTGAAAATAAATCCGGCTCGCTTCGTACCGATTTCGCCAGCCGGGAAGAAATGCTCGAATATTTGAAAGAAATTTTTCCGGCTGAATACGCTAACTCACCCCAAGTAAGCGAGACGCGAGGCGGACGCAAAGCTGCCGAGCAGAAGTTAAAGGCAATCGACCCGGCCCAATACGCCAGCACCCGTAATAGCCTGGAAGGGGCAGTTACTCGCCTTTCCCCTTATTTGCGGCATGGCGTTTTAAGTTTGTACGAAGTGCGGCGGATAGCTCTTGAACACGCGGGCGAAGGAGCGGGCAAGCTGGTAAACGAATTGGCGTGGCGGGATTACTGGCAAAGAGTTTATGGCAGTATCGGGAACGGTATCTGGCAAGACCGCGAACCCTACAAAACGGGTTTTCAGGCCAGCGATTACGCCGCCGAAGTATCGCCCGATTTGCGGAGTGGGAAAACCGGGCTGGTTTGTATGGATAGTTTTGTGCAGGAGCTTGAAGAAACGGGCTATTTGCACAACCATCCCCGGATGTGGCTGGCGGCCTATCTGGTGCATCACCGTCGAATACGCTGGCAAGCCGGAGCAAGCTGGTTTCTGGAACATTTGCTGGATGGCGACCCGGCCAGCAATAATTTGTCCTGGCAGTGGGTTGCCAGCACTTTTTCGACCAAGCCTTATTTCTTTGATAAAGGCAATCTGGAGCGAAACACTGCCGGGATTTACTGCCGGGTTTGCCCTCTGGCGCAGCGCGGCTGCCCTTTCGATGCTTCTATCGAGCAATTGCAAAGCCGTTTGTTCCCCAATCAAAGTTCCAAACCACCCCAGGATAATTTTGCGCGGCAAAATCGGGGAGGCGGTAAACGACGATGAGCCAACAGGAGCAGGAAAAAGTTTTGGTCTGGGTACACGGCGACAGGCTTGACCCGGCGGGCGAAGCTTTGCAGGCTTACCCTGATGCGCCCGCCGTCTTTGTTTTTGACCAGGAACTTCTGGCCCAATATCGCCTGAGTTTTAAGCGGGTGGTTTTTCTTTACGAATGTTTGCTGGAAATCGAAGATATACAAATTCGCAAGGGCGATGTAGCCGATGAATTGGCCTTAGTCGCGGCGGAATTGAATTGCAGCCGGATTGTTACGGTAAATACCGTTGCGCCGCGCTTTGCCGAAATTTGCCAAAAATTGCGGCAGGAGAAAAAGCTGCCCGTCGAAATTATTGAGCCAGAACCTTTTATCGAATTGGACAAAGACGAAGCCGAAGAACTGGACTTGAAACGTTTTAGCCGCTACTGGCAAGCTGTATCAGGTCGGGCGTTGAGCTTGAAATATTAGAACTAATCTGCCCGGTTTGCAAAAACCCGCGCCTTTGACTATAATAACCCTAATTTACAACTCCCTGAAGGGCGTTACGGCAAAGAAAAGAAAACCTCACGTAGTGTAGCACCGGGCGAGAAGCTTTTTCGTAAATATCAGGCTTGCTCTCGTTATTTTAATTTACCCTCTAACAGGAAATCGGTGATAATGAACCAAATTTTTAGCCAATATAATCCTGAAATCGAACACTTTTTTGATGAGGTTTTTAAGCAGCCGGACGAGTGTCGTTCCCATTATAAGATTGCGATGGAGCGGTTTAACGAGCTTGACCAGCCCGAATTAAAGGCCCGTCGCCATACAGTCAACGTCTTTTTTATGAACCAGGGCATCACCTTTACGGTTTATAACGCCGATGAAGGGATTGAACGCATTTTCCCTTTTGATTTAATCCCCCGTATCGTGCCGAACAGCGAATGGCAAATTATCGAGCGTGGCCTGACTCAACGTATTACCGCCCTGAATTTATTTCTGCACGATATTTACCATACTCAAAAGATTTTGAAGGATAAAGTCGTACCCGCCGAGTTGGTATTGGGTAGTAAGCACTTCCGTCGCGAATTTATGGGGGTTAATCCGCCTTTAGGAGTTTATATTCATATTACCGGCACCGATATAATCCGGGATGCTCAGGGCAATTACATGGTGCTTGAAGATAATCTGCGAACCCCAAGCGGTGTATCTTATATGCTGCAAAATCGGCAAGCTATGAAACGGGCTTTTCCCTTGCTTTTTGACCGCTACCGGGTGCGTCCCGTCGAAGATTATCCCCAGGAATTGCTCAAGGTCTTGCATCAAATCAGCCCCTATAACGGGCGCGACCCTAATATTGTGCTGCTTACGCCTGGTATTTACAATTCAGCTTATTTCGAGCATAGCTTTTTGGCCCGCCAGATGGGAATTGATTTGACCGAGGGGCGCGATTTGGTGGTAAACGATAATAAGGTTTATACTCGCACTACCAAAGGCTTAAAACGGGTAGATGTGATTTATCGCCGGGTGGACGACGATTTTCTCGACCCGCTAGTTTTCCGGCCTGATTCGGTACTAGGTGTGGCTGGCCTGATTAATGCCTATCGAATGGGTAACGTCGCTCTCGCTAACGCGATTGGTACAGGCGTGGCTGATGATAAAGTAATTTACAGTTTTGTGCCGCGCATTATTAAATATTATCTGAACGAAGACCCAATTTTAAACAATGTTCCGACTTATCTGGCAACTGACTCTACCGACTGCAAATATATTCTGGAAAATCTGGATAAATTGGTAGTCAAGGCCGCCAACGAATCGGGCGGATATGGAATGATGGTCGGCCCGCACGCTTCACAGGCCGAACGCGAAATGTTCGCCGAAAAAATCGTGGCCGACCCGCGCAATTATGTTGCTCAACCTACTATCGCGCTTTCCCGCCATCCCAGCTTTATCAACGACCAGGAATTGACCGGCTGCCATATTGATTTACGTCCTTACATTCTTTATGGTGAAAAAATAACGATTGTGCCGGGTGGCCTGACCCGGGTCGCTCTTAAAAAAGGTTCGTTGGTCGTTAATTCTTCGCAGGGTGGCGGCAGCAAAGATACCTGGGTGCTTTACGATTGACCTTGACCTAAATTTTTGAGACGACAACCAGAAACCAGAAACCAGAAACTTTAGGGAGTTAAATGTTAAGCCGAGTTGCCGAATCGTTATTTTGGATGAGCCGTTACATCGAACGGGCCGAAAATACCGCCCGTTTTCTGGATGTAAATTTTCACTTGCTGCTCGATTTGAATAAAGTTTCCGTTGCCGATAGTCATAATTATTGGGAGGCTTTAATCCGGGTGACGAGCGATGAAGCCCGCTTTAGCCAGCTTTATAAAGATTACAACTCCGAAAACGTAAACGACTTTTTAGTGTTCAATCCTGAAAATCCAAATTCGATTAATTCCTGTATTGCTTTGGCCCGCGAGAACGCCCGTAGCGTTATCGAAACAATTTCAAGTGAAATGTGGGAACAAATCAACAATCTGTACCATTATTTGCAAAAAGCGACCCCGCAGCAAGTGCGCGGCGACCCCTATAATTTTTATAAGGAGATAAAAAGCGGGTCACATTTGTTTCAGGGAATTACCGATAGTACCCTTTCCCGGAGCGAAGGCTGGGATTTTGTACAGGTCGGTAAATATCTGGAACGGGCTGATAATACCGCCCGGTTGTTAGATGTAAAGTATCATATGTTACACTCCACTCAGGACGAGCGTAGCGATGCAATTGATATTATTCAATGGATGGCGGTACTTAAAAGCTGTAGTGCGCTGGAAGCTTTTCGCAAAGTTTATCTCTCAAAAATCGAGCCTGATACCATTTTACGCTTCCTGGTGCTAGACCGGGCTTTTCCCCGCAGCCTTTATTTTTCAACTGCCGCCGCCGAAGAAGCTTTATGGCGGATTTCGGGTAGTTCGCGCCGTAAATATAATAATAACGCTGACCGACTTATCGGTAAACTTGAAGCCGAGCTTTCCTATACCACTATTGAGGATGTTTACGAGCGCGGCTTGCATAATTATCTGGAAGATACCGAATTACGGCTAACCAAAGTTGGTGAGCAAATTCATACAATTTATTTCGCTTATCACGCCCCCGAAATCGAGGTGGCCGAAATAGAGCCAGCTTTGCCCTTTACCGGGGTGGGTGGTGGCCGGGCTACCTGGAGTCAGGCCCAGCAGCAGCAACAGTAGAGTTGTTAGTTGTTAGTTGTTAGAGAGGTTGTCGGTTGTCGGTGGAAACAGAGTTGCGAGTTAGGGGAAGGGTTGTTGGCAATTAGCTTAAAGTATCAAGTAACAAGTAAATGCCGTTTCCCCCTGTAGGATGCTGCTCTGCCAGTTGATGTTGTGGTGAAGTCAATGGGCAGAGCCACATCCTACAAAATACCTGTATCCCTGTAGTTAATGGGCAGAGCAAAGATACCTGCATCCCTGTAGGATGCTGCTCTGCCAGTTGATTGGTTGCCCAACAACCGAAGGGCTAGTAAGCTGAAAAGCTGGATGAAAAGCGGCAAAATCTAGCCCTGGCTGTAATGGCTTTAGCCAAGTCTTCATGTTATCAGCCCCGCCCTTTTAGGGCCGGGAGTTCACCCGGTTGTTGATAGAAATAACTTGAAACCAGAAACCAGAAACTAATTGTGAAAGCAAAAAATCTGAATGAAGCTTAAAGTTGAACATATAACGATGTTTGAATATGATGCACCAATTTATGAGACTTCCACCGAAGTGCGTTTATTCCCAACCGATAATCACGGTTCGCCACAGCGTTGCCTGTCCTTCACCTTATTAATTGACCCTGGCGCAAATATTTTCCATTATACTGATTACTATGGAAACGTAGTACATCATTTTAACTTGTTACAGATTCATAAAAAAGTAGGAATTACAGCGACTTCAATTGTGGAAACCGGGCCGGGAGAAGTGGTAGCTGACCCGGACGAAGAAATTATGCTTTATGAGTTTTTGGGAGAAAGTAAATACGTTCACTTTGACCCGGCAGTGCGCCAGTTTGCCAATCAGTTTGCCGAACACGAAGCAGTTTATAATAAGGCTGAAGCAATTTGCCGACGTATCAACCAAGCTTTTGTTTATGAACCGGGCGTAACCGATGTCTATAGCACCAGCGCGGTAGTAATGGCTTTGGGGCGGGGAGTTTGCCAGGATTTTGCCCATGTTATGATTGCGGTTTGTCGTTCTTTGGGTTTGCCCACCCGTTATATTAGCGGTTATCTTTACGGTGGGCCGCAAACCGAGGAGCATGACCGGGCCAGCCACGCCTGGTGTGAAGTTTACTGCGGGCCTGAAAAAGGTTGGATTGCCTTTGACCCCACCCACGATACTTTGCTGGTGGATGGTCGTTATATACGGATAGGGTCGGGGCGGGATTATGCCGATGTTTCGCCAGTACGCGGCACGTTTAAGGGCAACGCCAAAGAAAACCTCAAGGTAACAGTGCGCGTAACCGCCGTCAATAATGATTAGTTATGGCAATTCGGGCATAAACTCCAGAATACTACTTCGCTTTGCTTGATAAAAAAGCCGCGTCGCTCAGTTTCGTTAATCTCAAGCCCGCCAAATTGCTGCAAAACATCTTCCATCCGCCCACAGCCAGTGCAAACCAAATGATTATGCTGCTCGGTGCGAGGGTCAAAGCGACTTTGTTCGCCATCGTGCTTGATTTCGAGCAATTCGCCCATATCTACTAATTCTCGCAAAGTTTTGTAAACCGTTGCCAGCGAAATATCAGGGATAACCGCCCGTACTTCGTCGTAAATATCTTCGGCGCGAGGGTGCGTGGTTTTTGCTTCTAATGCCTGATATATCAAACGACGTTGCGGGGTAATTTTCTTGCCTTCTTCCCGCAAGCGTCCGCACAAAATTTGTACTGATTCCATCTGTTTTCGTTCCCTTCCAGCAAAGCTTAATTTGTCTGGCGTAGCCTTTATTCTTCCCTGTACATTCCTAAGTAATAATCATTCTTACTTATGCTTTTATTATACCATTTGCCCTAATATTGTCAAGCCCGCTATAAAAGTAACAAGTAACAAGTAACAATTCGGAAGTATGAATTATAAAGTCGGAGTCAGCTACAAACCAGAAACTATAGATAATCAGAAAAAGAAGTGGGATTGTTCAATTTATAGTAATCTGGCCCTGAAATGAATTTCGGGCATCGAGGTTGGGCAAAATCAACTGACGGAGCAGCATCCTACAGGTATTTTGTAGGATGTGGCTCTGCCCATTAACTTTACCCAAACATCTATCGATGGAGCAGCATCCCACAATCGTCCATCCTCAATCGTCAATCCGTCCAACCGCCAGGGGTTAAAAACCCAGTCTGAGTAGTATCAAGTACGCTAAAAGCGCACTAAAACTAATCTTGGCCGCCCGACCAATAGTGACCTTCAGGTTACTTTCGCCTTTTGAGCTTGGGCCTTTAGCTTCAAGCTAATTACCCGCAACTCACAACCCAAAAGTTCCCACCCCAACAACCAACAACCGACAACCCTTCTTCTCTAACAACTAACAACTAACAACTCCCTAAACAGGTACTACCCCGTGTTTCTTCCATACCCGGTTGACCTGTTTATTTTTGGTAAGCTCAAGGGCGTTGGCGATGGCCTGCCGGGTGTCTGCCGGGTCTAGTATTTCATCTACATAACCATAAGAAGCCGCCAGATAAGGGTCAATTACTTTACGAAAATCGTTGAGCATTTTCTCCCGCAAAGCGTTCATCGCTTCCGGCCCGCCTTGCGCCAAAGCTTCGCTCAAAGCCCGTCGCCCGATAATATTGACCGCCCCTTCCGGCCCCATTACGCTAATTTCTGCTCCCGGCCAGGCCGCGATATAATCCGGGTCGTAAGCCTTGCCGCACATGGCATAATAGCCCGCGCCGTAGCCTTTGCGAACCACTACCGTAAATTTTGGGACAGTTGCTTCGGAAACGGCATAAATCATTTTTGCGCCATGCCGGATAATTCCCTGTTTTTCAACCTGTGAACCGATAATAAAGCCGGGAGTATCACACAAAAACAAAAGTGGAATATTAAAAGCATCGCACAAATTGATAAATCTTGCCCCTTTATCGGCGGTGTTTACGTCCAGCGTGCCGCCTAGCACAATTGGGTTATTGGCGACAATGCCGATAGGATAACCGTCAATCCGGGCCAACCCGGTTATCAAATTTTTAGCCCAACCCGGCTTTATCTCAAAGAAATGATTGTCGTCCACGATTTTGCTGATAACTTTATGCATATCGTAGGCCCGGCGTTGCTGGCTAGGCACAATTTTGTAAATAGATTCTTCACGCCGATTTTTGGCATCCTGTGAGGGACGGCGGGGCGGTTTTTCGGTATTGTTCAGGGGGAAAAAGCTCAAGTAATCCTTGATGGCGGCGATACAGGCGGCATCGTCGGCACATTCCAAATCACCTACGCCCGAAATTTCAGTATGAATTTTAGTGCCACCCAATTCTTCCACGCTTATTTCTTCGCCTGTCGCGGCCTTAACCAGATGCGGGCCACCCAGAGCCATTGAGCCAGTGCCTTTGACCATCGGCACAAAATCGGCCAAACCGGGAATATAAGCCGTCCCCGCCGCACAAGGCCCCATCACCGCTGCAATCTGGGGAATTACGCCGCTCATCAAAACTTGCTCCTTAAACAGAAAGCCTGATCCGGCAAACTGCGACCCGGTACTTTCCTGAATTCGCGCTCCTGCTGAATCGAGCAGCCAGATAATTGGCAATCGTTTTTCGAGCGCAGTAGCCCGAAGTTGAGCTACTTTGTACTCCCCGGTTGAACCCATCGACCCGGCCATAACCGTAAAATCATAAGCTGCCACGCAGACCAGGCGCCCGTCAATCGCCCCATAGCCGGTAACAACTCCGTCGGCGGGGGTTACGCGGTCTTTAAGGTCGGGGTGGCTAGAATGATGATTGCCCAGCAGCCCGATTTCGATAAAGCTGCCCTCATCGAGCAAAGCCGCCAATCTTTCGCGGGCGGTCATTTTCCCGGCGGCGTGCTGCCGGTCTATTTCTTTTTGACCGCCGCCCTTGCTAAATTGCTCTTTGCGGGCGTGCAATTGCGTGACCAAATCCTGCATTGTTTCATCAGCCATGAAAATCCTCTTCGATTTTGATTTGATTATCTGGAAAAGCTTTTATTTTCGCCTAAAAGGTAGCACCTGACCTAAAACCTGTCAATCCCGGTGCTGGCGGGAATAATCGTAAAGCTGGCGGGTAAGGCTCATATGGCCGACGTGTTCGCCACTATGCATAATCATTAACTGCACCCAGCTACGCCCGTGACCTTTGCCCCCACCTGGCAGGGTAGTTTCTGCCGTCAAATGTTCTTCGGTCAACTTCTCAAAAACCTGATTGGTTGTCTCGGCGGCCTGGCGCAGCAAGGCTATTGCTTCTTCCGCCGAAGTGCCGTTTAACTTGAAAACGCTACCGCCTTCATCCAGCCCGGCAACTTCCAGGCGCAGCTTTTCTTTGGCGACTGCTGCCGCAAAAGCGACCTGTGACCAGGCAATATGTACTGCCAGCCCATAAATAGAATTTGTCGCTTCTACGCCGGGGGGTGTCCAGTTCAAGCCCTCTTTGTCTAGCCCTTTTAGCTGATTTTTAGCCTGATGATGCAAAAATTTCAATAAATTTTGGGCAGTTTCAAGTTCGGGTAACATCTTTGTTCCTCCTGTAAAGTCTGCAATAAATGAATGAGCTTCTGCCTATAGCTTAACACAAACCGGCCCGAAAGTTAAACCACTCTTTTTTAATTTTCAGCCTTTTCTGCTATAATGCCTCTATGAGAGCAATGCTAATTTTCAGGATTGGCGGATAAAATGTGCCAATAATAGAAGAAGAAAACAATTACGTTCCTGGCGAGGAAAAATATTGGCTGGGGTTTAGCCGGGTTGGGGGCATTGGCGCGGTAAGATTGCGCCGCCTGGTTACTTATTTTGGCAAATTGGCCGATGCCTGGAAAGCCGGAGCTGCCGATTTGCTACAGGCCGGGCTTGAGCCGAAATTGGTCGAGAAAGTTCTATCGCTGCGGCCTACCCTTAATCTTGAGCTGGAAATTGAAAAGCTGGAAAAATTGGGTATTGCGGTGCTGGTGCAGGGTAGCCCAAATTACCCGGCGCGGCTGGCTCAGGTCGATAATGCTCCGCCACTACTTTACTGCAAGGGTGAGCTAACTTCGCGGGATGATTTGGCTCTGGCGGTGGTTGGTACACGCCAGTTTAGCTCTTATGGCAAGCAGGTAACGCTTCAACTTTGCCGGGAACTGGCCGCCCAAAACGTTACGATTGTTAGCGGAATGGCAAAGGGTATTGATACTTTCGCTCATCAATCGGCATTGGAAGCCGGAGGGCGGACAGTTGCGGTATTGGGCTGTGGGCTGGATGTAGTTTACCCGCCCGAAAACCGGGCCTTGATGCAAAAAATTATCGAGCAAGGAGCGGTACTTTCCGAATACCCGCTCGGTACGCAACCCGAAGCGGTCAATTTTCCGCCGCGCAACCGAATTGTAAGCGGTATGTCTTTGGGCGTGTTACTAATCGAGGCTGGTATCAAAAGTGGAGCTTTAATCACGGTAGAGTTTGCCAAAGAGCAAGGCCGGGATGTGTTTGTCGTACCGGGCAGCATTTATTATCGGATGAGCGAAGGCCCAAACCGTTTGCTGCGCGAAGGGGCAACCGCAGTTACTTGCGCTGCCGATATTTTGCAGGATTTACAGGTTAATACTATGCTCGATAAAGTGGATGTGCAGGAGCTTCAAGGGGATGACGACGTAGAAAAAGCTTTGCTGCGCTTGCTCAATCGTAGTTCGGGCGAACTTATGCATATTGATGAACTTAGCCGGGAAAGCGGTTTGTCTATTTCGGTAGTCAGCAGCACTTTAACCATGATGGAATTAAAAGGGACAGTCCGGCAAATGGGCGGTATGAATTATGTTGCGGCCCGCTATACCCGATTGAAGTAATTTTGAATTTGTAAAGGTTTTTGGTTTAATGCGATTTTTTGTAAATGCGGTGCGTTTTGTTCTTGTAGCGGTTGTTATGGCCCTGATATTGGCGGCCTGTTCGGATGAAGCTACTCCGCCGCCGCCGCTCACCACCACCGCTATTACCCCCGAAACTGGCGGCGAAACTCCTGCTCCGGCTAATCCACCAGCTATTGTTCCGGCGACGGCCACTACTAGCCCGGATAACGCGGCGGAAGATAATAACGCCGCTTATACGCCCGGTGCAACCGTTGCGGCTAACTTTGGTGGTACGCCTCAGCCCCGTGTGACCGGGTCGCTGCCTACTTCTACTCCGGCTTACGGTAACTTACCTCCCCCGCCCCGCACCCTTGCCCCTCGCCCTGCCCCAACTGCTGCCCCTAACACTAATCGTGCGCCCTGGCCTAAAAATAGTTTCGTGGTCAGCACCACTTCCGGGCTTTATCTACTAAATAGCGACGGACAGGATGACCGTTCGCTGGCAAGTGGCACGGCTTTTTCTAATCCTGAAATTTCGCCAGATGGTACACGGGTGGCGGTGTTTCGGATTGACCCTATCACCTTACGCAACCAGCTTTACCTGATTGATAGTGCCGGAGTTAGTCAAATAATTAGCGAGGACGGCGGCTCTATCCAGCATTTTGCCTGGTCGCCCGATGGCAAGACTTTGGCCTTAACCCGCGCTTCCGATAACAATAACGATGGCCTGACCGACGAAAATGATAAAGCGAATATTTGGCTTTATGATTTGGCGAGCAATAAGCAGCAGCAGGTAGCCGAAGGACGCAACGCCAGTTGGTCGGCGGACGGGGTGCGGCTGGTTTTTGTTATTCCCGGCCCTCCTACCAGTTTGAACGAAATTGACCCGGCCACCCGTAAACCTCGCCTTAGCCCTAATTCTATCGGGGTTTACAATGTTCAGAATAGTGGCAAACGCAATTTAGTTTCTTCCGATAAGCTTTCGACTACGCTAAATGGGGCAACTGACGACCCAGCCTTAAAAAACCGTAGTTTGAATATACGCTATTTCAAGCGGGTAGCCTGGCATCCTGATAACAAGCACATTACAGTTAGCGCGGATGCAGCCGGGCCGGAGAATTCCCGGCTTGGCCTGATTTTTACCCTGACGCTGGACGATGCGACCCCGCGTTTACTGACTGGCGGCGGAGATGCGGCAGTCAAGTTGGCCTGGTCGCCCGATAGCAAGCGGCTGGTTTATGAAATCGAGCCACAATTTCCGTTAGCCCTTAATTCCCGGATTGGCCCGGCTCTGGCTTTGTTCGATAATCCCGATTTTGCTACGCCCCACCCGACTAAAATCTTTTTGGGCGACCCGGCCACCCGCAATTATACCCGCGCCCCTATCTGGCTTAATGCTCAACAATTAGCCTACCTTAAAGGCGATAGCGGTATTCTGGCTTTTAGCGAGGCTGATGGCAAGAACGAGCGCACCCTGATTTCGGGCTGTACTGGTTTCGACTTTTTCTCTTAAAACTTGCTTCAACCTGAGATATTCAATCGGTAGTCTGGTTAAAGGTTTTTCAGGAGGGAAAAATTCCCGATAGGTGTGAGCTGGTACTGGCAGGGGGAAAATTTCCCGATAGGTTAGGATAGTAGGGGAAAATTTCCCGATGAAAAGGGAACGAAGTATCTTTATAAGGGAACGAAGTATCTTTATAAGGGAACGAAGTATAGACACAAAAGAAACTATTAAAATAAAAGGT
>JBBQGP010000077.1:0-23622 GCA_038323095.1 Chloroflexia bacterium
GCATAACCCTGATTCCCCGCCAGCGTTCGCCAAATAAAAATAATTAACAGCAGTAAAATTGCTATAAAAGGAATAATAAATCGCCGCAAGTATTGCAGTGATAAACCCGGCCCGGCATTTGTTCTTGCCTTAACTCCTACCTGTGCCATAAATACCTCTATTAGTGCTGAGGACTGAGGTCAAAGGACTGAGTGGGGACAGGGTTGTCGGTAGAAAAGTTGGGAGTTGGGAGTTGGTTCCCATTTGAAACTTGAAACTTTCTTCCGACTTTATACTTCCGACTTCCGACTTGTTACTCACCCCTCAGTCCTTTTAACTCTCGTCTAATCGGCCTTACCCCAGCCACGTGAAAGAACCACCGCTTCGCCCTGACTCTGGCGCATACGGTAGAGCCAGCGCAAAACCTGGTCGGCGGCCACAAAAATAATTACCAAAGCCTGAATAATCGAAATCAAATCACCCGGCAATTGCCCGCCACTGCTATTGCTGGTCTGAAATTGCATATTGGTCGCGCCCGAACGCAAAGCGGCGTAAAGCAAAGCGGCAGGAATGGCGGCAATGGGGTTATTTTTGGCAAGCAAGGCAATCGCAATGCTATCAAAGCCATAGCCTGAGCCTAAATTGGCATTGTAGCGATAATACAAACCGGGACTGCCCATTACTTCCATTGCTCCGGCCATGCCCGCCAATAGACCGCTAACCGCCATCGTTATTACGGTAATGCGGGCGACCTTGATGCCAGCGTAACGGGCCGCGCTGGGATTTGCGCCGACTGTCCGAATTTCAAAGCCAAGCGGAGTACGGTTCAACAGCCAGTAAATAAAAATCGCGGTAAGAATCGCTACAACAAAGCCCCAGTGCAAAGGGTTATTCGGGAAGATTTGAGGGATGCGGGCGTTTTCGCCCAGCGATTCAGTAGAATTGAAACGGCTACCGCGCAAAGGCCCATCCGGGCTAACCAGAAAAGCGGTGATAAAGCCGGAAATATAATTGAGCATGATAGTCGTAATTACTTCATGCGCTCCCGAAAAAGCTTTGAGTGCGCCGGGAATAGCCCCCCAGAGTGCGCCACCCAGCCAGCCTGTCACCAACGTTAGGGGAATAGCGATAAAAGGCGACCAGCTACTTACGTTGACCCCCATCCAGGCCGCGCTAATTGCCCCTATCCGTAGCTGTCCTTCCGCCCCAATATTAAATAACCCGGCCCGGAAAGCAAAAGCTACCGCCAGCGTGGTAAAAATATAGGGAGTGGCCGTCGCGAGGGTAACATTAATGGATTCAAGGCTACCAAACGCCCCGATAAAAAGGCTGCTATAGGCATCCCAGGGACTGAAGCCTGAAAGAAGAATAATTACCGCGCCCACTACCAGAGCCGTAAAAATGCCAAGTAGCGGCAAAAGAAGCTGTCGGGCGACATCGAGCAGCCAGCGTGCCGGGCCGGGAGAAGTAGCAACAGCCGGAGCAGTCATAGTTTTTGCTTCCTGAATTCAGCTCAAATCAAACTTTTTTGGATTTTGGGTAAAACGCGCCCGCCAGAATTTCTGGTGAGCGCGTTTTACCAATCAAGAATTAACCAACTTTTACGCCGGTTTTGATTGAGCCGTCTTTGAGGCCAGCGTCAATCTTTTTCAAAACGTCTTTCAGTTCGGCAGGAATCGCCGCTTCGGTATCGTGGAAAGGAGCAAGGCCCGAGTCGCCTACGTTGTTACCACCCTTGAACGAGCCAGCCTGAGCAGTCTTAACCAGGTTGAAAGTACCCAGAGTAAGCAGCTTGGTCGCGCTGGAAAGCATTTTGGGAGCAGCTTTCGGCAGGGTCAAATACTGGTCGGTATCTACCCCGATAACGTAAACGCCTTTTTCCGCGCCCGCCTCGACTGCGCCGTTACCCGTGTTACCGCCACCACCGAAGATAACATCGCTACCAGACTGAATCGCGGCCTGAGCTTGCTGTGCGCCCCAAACCGGGTCATTAAAAGCGTTATCGCCATCAGCGTGATAGTTCAAAGCGACTTCCGGCTTCTTGCCACTCGGCACGAGCTTAGGATTAGAGTCAAACAGGTAAGCCGCCCCCGCCTTGTAGCCTTCGCCAAACTTCACTACTGGCGGTACGCTCTTGGTACCCAGCACCGCCGTAAGCTTGCCGGTTTTGCTCATACCAGCCGCCAATACGCCAGCCAAAAAGCCTGATTTATCTTCATCAAAGATAAGTCCGGCCAAATTCGGGAGGGTCGCCGCCTGGAACTGGTCAACCCCGATAAACTTGACGTTCGGGTTGGCTTTCGCCGCTTCGACGGTGGCATCGGCCATCAAGAAACCAACCGTGACGATTACGTCATACTTCTCGTCCAAAAACTGCTTGATGTTCTTGGCGTAATCTTTGGTGTCTTTGGTTTCGATGTACTTAATATCCACGCCCAAATCTTTCTGGGCTTTGGTCACGCCTTCATAAGCGGCCTGGTTAAAGCTTTTGTCATCAATCCGGCCAATGTCCGTAACCAGACCAACCTTGATTTTTGGCCCGGTAGTTGCACCAGCCGCCGCCGTTGTTGCTGCCCCAACTGCGGCAGTGGTAGCCGCCGCGCCGGTAGCCGCTTTGGTCGGGTTCGCTGCCGGAGCAGAAACCGTGGTGGCCGTCGGGTCGCCACAGGCCGACAGAAACAGAGCGGTCAACAATGACAGAATTGTCAGCAGACCCGCCAGTCTAATTTTTCTCATACTTGGGAAACTCCTCCTAATTTGGCTTAAACTAAACTCCTGACTTCAATTACGCTTTAACTGCGCTACAGTTGTTTGTGTTTGTTTTGTCTGCAATTGCTTGCAACTCAATTGAAGCCGATACTACTTTAGTCATAACATGCGGGAAAGAAAATTTCGATGAACAGCAAGTAAATTTTTGGCTTGCGTTTACTTGTTTTAATTATAGCACAGTGGTTTATATTCGGCAATTTAGGTCAAGTATTTTTCTCTAACCAAAAAGTTGTAATTTCTTCATTCAAACCAGCTTGACTTTAATAAGCGGTCACAGCCATAATAGCTTTATAACAATCAAGTTGTACCAGACAATGAAGTTTAGTTCAAGGAGCGTTATGACAAATATTAGCAAGACAATATCCAGCGATTTAACACGGTTTACCGGCCCTACTTTCACCAATCCGCTTGTTACTTCCCTTCCCGATTCGCCCGACCCCTGTCTTACTTATCAAGCCGGGTTTTATTATTTTTGTACCGTCTTAGACAACCAGATATGGGTTTGGAAAGCAACTAGCCTCAGCGGGATAGATGGGGGTGAGAAGATGCTGGTCTGGCAACCCGTAGCGGGCAGAAAGCAAATTTGGGCACCCGAACTGCATTTTTTACAAGGCAAATGGTACATTTACTATGCCGCCAGTGAAGGCAGAAACGCCAGCCATCGAATGTACGTCCTTGAATCGCTATCGGATGAACCGCAAGGCCCTTACCAGGAGATAGGGCAGCTCGCCTGCGGCGATTCTCAGGGCAAATGGGCGATTGATGGCACAATATTACACTATGCTGACGCTTATTATTTTCTGTGGTCGGGTTGGCCCGGATACAAGAATGGGCTACAAAACATTTACATTGCCCCAATGAGCAATCCCTGGACGATAAGCGGGCCAAGAACCCTGCTTTCTACGCCTGAATACGACTGGGAAGGCTGGATTAACGAAGGGCCGCAAGTTTTGCAGCACGACGGACGCTTGTTTCTGATTTATTCGGCCAACGCAAGCTGGACAAAAGATTATTGTTTGGGAATGTTAATCTATCAGGGCGGGCCACGTGATTTATTGGATGCTACCTCGTGGGTCAAAAGTGCCACGCCGGTTTTTCAATCGGGTAACGGTGTATACAGCGTGGGTCACTGCTCCTTCACCAAATCGCCAGATGGCTCACAAGATTGGCTTTTATATCACGGCAAAGATTCGATGAAAAAAGGATGGGCCAACCGTCGCACTCGCGCCCAACCTTTTAACTGGTCGCCCGATAATCGCCCCGATTTCGGCCAGCCTGTACCATCGGGAAAATTAATAGCTGTGCCGCAAGGAGAATAAGACAGAGAAAAGAAGGGGTAAACGGTTCAGTCTTGAATGTAGGAGGGATTTCCAATCCTGATAAAACGGATTTGGGTAAAATCGGGATTGGAAATCCCTCCTACATTGGAACAGTTATTAGTTCTTTAGTTCTCCCGCCAATCGCTTGTGTTGGGCAGGGCAAGGCTTTCGCCCTTCCAGCCAGTGCGCTTGTTGAAAAGATTAGGCAGCGTCCCAAAAAGATACTTGGGCCGGGTATGATACATCGTCATCAATTTTTTCTGGGCGAATTCCAGTTCCTCCGCCTTGAGATTATCCAGCTTGAAAACGCTGTGATAAACGTCATAATGATGCCAGTCGCGGTCAAAGATACGGTCTTGATAGGTTGTCCAATCGTCCGTACCAACGTAGGGAGTCAGGATATTCACCCAGAGCATTTCCGGGTTTAAGTCCATCAGATAGGCAAAGTTGCTGTTAAGGCTTTCGTGCGTTTCGGTAACTGTCCCGATAATGGTCGAGGCTAAACTGACGATGCCGTATTTTTTTAGGATACGGACGGCACTAAAATTATCGTCTACGGTTGCGCGTTTGCGGTAAAGCTTCAAGTTCTCGGCATCCATACTTTCTACGCCGAGTAGCACTGCTTCGCAACCAGCTTCGGCCATGATTTGCACCATTTCTTCGTGCTTGGCAATCGAATCGCAGCTACATTGGGCCGACCAGGTAAACTTTAGCCCCTGCCGCAAAATTTCTTCGCAAAAGGCAATCGTGCGCTTGTAGTTGGTCGAGAACAAATCGTCCACGAAGAAGAAGTTATCAAAGCCCAGCTTCATGGCTTGCTTGACCTCAAATAACATGCTCTCAGGGCTACGACACCGCCATTTCGCGCCGTACACCGAAGTTACAATGCAAAAGCTGCAATCGTAGGGGCAGCCCCGGCTACCCGAAATTTGGAACATGGGTTTGCCGAGCTTGCCAAAGCGGTTGAACGAGGCTTTGCGGTACAAATCCAGATTTAGCAAATTGTGGTCAGGGATGGGCAATTCGTCCAAATCCTTAATCCAGCGCGTTGCGGGGTTAGTAATTACCTCGCCGTCCTTGTTACGATAGGCGATGCCATCAACTGTGCGCGGGTCGCAACCATCAGGCTGGGAAAGGGCGTTCACCAGACTGAGCATGGTAATTTCGCCTTCGCCACGTACAATAAAATCTACGTAGCCACTTTTGAGGGTGTTTTCACAATCAAAAGTAACGTGGTTGCCGCCCATTACCACGATTTTACCCATCTTTTTCGCCATTTTAGCGATTGCCATTGCTTCCGGGTAGCGCACCGTATCGGTAGTGATGCCGACGATGTGAACGTGACGGCCAATCCGCAAGGTATCGCCGCTTTTCACATCGCAAATCTCGACCTGATGTCCGGCCTGTTTTAGAACGGTGGCCGGGTAAAGCAAGGCCAGTGGGATAGTATTAAAGGTCAGTAATTTGGCGTAGCTTTCGCTAAAACCCGGTACGGGCGGGTTGATGAACAGCACATTCAGGGAACGGGCCGGTTTAGTCTCGGCCATAGCCTCTTTAAGAGGGATAGTAAAGGCGGCTGCCATATTTTTATTTTCCTCCTGGCCTTTATCCGGCGACACGAATTTACAGGCTGAGTCTGCTATGTTCAAAGCAAAAGCAATGAAGCACAATTGGGACATTGTGTTGCTGGCTTTATAATAAGCGGCCTTTAAATTTATTTCAGTAGTTGCAACTACATAAAACAACTACTCCAAATTATGCTAGAATGAAATTGGCAGAGCTAAATCAAACCCAGTGACAAATATTTTCCGAAACCGTCAAATATATTACAAGTTCAGGAGTAAGTGACCCAACAAGTTTAGATAATATCGGGGTGCGGACTGTTGCGCCCGGTTTGGGAAGAAAGGAACGACTTTGAAAAGTCTTGATTTCAAATTTTTCGCACTACTAATTACGGGACTATTTCTGCTCACGCTGCTGGCTGCCTGTGGCGATTCTACCACCACCCCAACTACCGCGCCCGCCCCTACCGCCACAATTCCTCCGGTGACTACTGCTCCCGCCGCAACCACCGCCGCTCCTGCCGCGACCACTGCCGTAACTCTGGCTACCGTGACCGCCGTTGCCACTACTGCCGCCCCGCTTACCACTGCCGTCGCCACCACTGCCAGCCCAACAACTGCGGCAATCGCCACAACCGTTGCTCCGGCGGCCACAACTGCGGCGGTAGCTACCACAATTAGCTCCGGCGGGAGTAGTATTCGCCAGACTAAATGGCAGGATGTTTTCAAGGCTGACCCGGCTCTGGAAGTCAAAACTTTACCGGGAGCAAGCGGCCCGCAAGCCACCCCTTATTTGACCGTCAAGGCCGATAATACCGTAACCGGGAGCGCATGGGTAGAGGGCATACTTTATCTGGATATGGACGGCGACGGGGTTGAGGAAGCAGTTATCCCGCTTGGCTTCGGCACAATTGATACTAATTTTCTGGTTTACAAGCAAGCTACGCCCGCCCCAAAACTGGTTAGCTGGGGCGGTGGCTTTGACATTAAGTTAAATAATGAATTGGGCCAATTGCAGGTAATCGAGCCGATACAAACCGATTGGGAGGGCGAATGTTGTCCGAGCGGCTGGCTTTACACCAATTATAATTTGAAAGACGGCAAGCTGAACCAGCTTTCCCGCAAAAGCGTCGGGCGTATCGAGCGTATTCCTGGCACAGTTGAGCATTTTTATGCTTTGCTGAACGCCCGCGAGTTTGAACAGGCTTATAAATTCCTTTCGCCCGATTACCAGAAGGCTAACCCTTTCCGCAACTGGCAAGCCGGTTACGCCACTACCCGCAAAATCAGCGCAAAAGCCAAATCTGACCCAAACGCCCCCAACGTGGCTCAAATCGAGCTTTCGGCTACCGACGCGAACAATCAGACCGAGACTACCAAAGGTTTTACGGGAAGCTGGAAGGCAATCTGGAGCGGTGATAGCAAAAGCTGGTTGCTGGATAGTCCTTCTATTAAAGAAGCTCCCGCGCCTACCCCCGATGCCGCTACCGTCCTGACCAAAGCCAAAGTGATTAACCCGTTTCAGGCCAGTTTGCAGAATTTGAAGCGACAGGTTCAGGGCAGAATCCCGGTGCTTTTCCCAACTTATCTGACTCCTGACGAAGCGGCCTTGAGCAAATATTTTGGCAATCTGGAGGGAGCGGACTCTTCCGGCTACAGCTATATTCTGGGCGCGACCCCCGATTGTGGAGGCGGGACGGCTTGCCGCTTTGGTACGTTTGTCGCCGAAACGCCCTTGCAAACCCCGCAGCCCATTCGAGGTACGCCAAACGCTCTGGCTAACAACCTTACCGGCTATTTTGTGCCTTACACCTGTGGTGCGAATTGCTCCGACTCGACCCTGACCTGGCAGCAGGGCAACGTCCGCTACACTATCGGCCTGAAAACCGCCAAGCTCGAAGAACTAATCAAAGCCGCCAATTCCGCCATCACTAACGGCCCGGTGTTTTAGAAGTTCAAAAGCTGGTCAGCTTCTAGCAATGAGTGTATGATGAAGGCATGTCATTTGTAGCAGGTGAAAAATGAAGTTATATACAGATATGAGTTTTGAGGAGTTAGTTGATGTAGCTAATGAAACTGACGTTGAGAAACGTTTTTATGCTATAGAAAGACTAGCCCTTAATCGCGATTTGCAAGCGGCAGAAATGATACTGGATTTTCTTAATGATAAGGATTATAGAATACGCGGTGTCAGTGCAACTTCTTTAGGACTGCTTGAATACAAGTTAGCGGTTGAACCACTGATAAAGTGCCTGCAAGATGAGGAGTCATATGTTCGTGGCAACGCGGCAGCGGCATTAGGAATGATACGAGATGTGCGGGCAGTTGAACCACTCATAAAAGCTCTTGAGGATGAAGACAAAACTACCAGGTGTAGAGCGGCGGATGATTTAGGTAGTATTAGAGACCCAAGAGCTTTAAAGCCTTTGTTACAAGCTCTTCAAAGCCCAGATTTAGATTTACGTAAATATGCTGCCTCAGCTCTCGGAATGTTCCAAGATCTAAAAATTTTACCTTTTCTTGAAGCTTTACTTGAGAATAATGATCCATCTATCTCCACAAGGAGATTATCTATTACGGCTTTAGGTAATCTCAAAGATAAAAAAGCAGCCAACGCTTTAATTGAAAGATTAGAAGATGAAAATGCTTATGTTCGTTTCAGTGCTATAGAGGCACTTGGTCAATTAGCTGACGAACGAGCATTACCAGCCTTACCTGGAAAAACGCTGGACTGAAGGATGCCACAAAGCGGTGCCACTGTGGCGTGAACTCCAACAGCAAGGTTTCAGTGGTACTTACAAAGTAGTCCAACGCTGGGTAAGTTTGCACCGAGACCAACCTGGTCGGTTGCTATCCCAGCGTGAAAAGCAGCGGTTGGAGGCCACTATTGGCCTCGGAGAACCGTTAGCAGCTCAACCCCTAAAAATAGCCGAAGCCCAGCCAGAGTTGAATGGGCCTGGAGCCGAACCACTCCCCTCACCGCGTCAACTGGCCTGGTTGTTCATCAAGCGAGCGGAGAAACTGAGCCGGGCTGAGAGAGGCTAGGTTCTCGGAAGTAGTCCAATTGAGTCAGGAGTTTGTAGGGATGGTCAGAAACCACCAAGCTGAAGGTCTAGAGAATTGGTTAGAACAGTGCAGCCAAAGTAGGTTTGTAGAGTTACAAACCTTTGCCGAAGGAATTGAACACGACTACGGAGCTATCCAGGCTGGTTTAACGCTGAGGTGGAGTCAAGGGCCAACCGAAGGGGCAGTGAATAAACTTAAAATGATCAAGCGTACCAGTTATGGACGGGGTAGTTTTGAGCAGTTGCGGGCGCGAGTTTTACGAGCCAGCTAATCCACCTCTTTTAGCACCAAAGTTGGCGCAGAGCCAGTTTTATGGGTACATTATATTCAGCACGGCTTAACTGTTAAATAAGGCTTGTAATCACAACATTTCTCAATTTAATGGTTTGGTTTATTTTAGAATATGCGGTATGAGCTTGTTATCAAGAGTATAATCGGGTGGTACCGGGCTGGTTTCAGCTTCCCATTTTACCCGGTCAAAAAATTCCAAAACGCGCCGCTCGTACTCTGGCCCATAGGTGGCATAACCTTCGGCGTGACCGATGCCGGGTTGTATCCAAAGCTCTTTGGGATGGCGGGCCACTTTGAACAAAATAAAGGCGTTCTCGACCTGGGTTAAGCGGTCTTGCTCACCATGAATAATAAAGATAGGGCGCGGGGCGATTTTGGCGACTACCGAAGCCGGATTACCTTCGCGGGGCGGAAAACCCTGATGCTCGGCCAAAAGGCGATAACCGTACCAACCAAGCAAACGGGCGACCCACATCGGCACACCCCACATATGCGTTAGTTCGGCGGCAATTGAGCGGCGCAAATGAGCGTAGGGGCTATCCAGCACCACTGCTTTGATGTGGTTATTTTCGGCGGCGGCCAGTACCGCAATCGCTGCCCCCATCGAAATACCAAACATACCGATGCGATGCAGGCCGCGCCCCAAAAGCCAGTCTGTCGCTCCGGTTACGTCGAAACGTTCCCAATAGCCCATTGAAGTACCGCGTGGCCCATCGCTTTGCCCGTGTCCTCGAAAATCGAACATAAAGACGCTGTAGCCGCCCCCGTGAAAGAAGCGGGCGTAGTGCAAGTCCGAAACTTTGCTTGCGCCATGCCCATGTCCCATAATAATAGTTGCCTTGCCCGCTTTCCCGTCTTTAGCCGGAATAAACCAGCCATGCAACTTTAGCCCATCCCGGCCTTTAAACCAGATTTCTTCAAAAGGCAAATTCTCGGCGGCGGGAGTGCGTTCGTCGTTTACCCGCTTCAAAATCGCCAAGCGTCGTACTACCAGCTTGCTTAAATTAGCGCGAACTCGTCGCCAACCTAACCACCCCAAAATTAGTAGAATTAACGATTGAGGATTGAGGATTGATGCCTGGTTCTTTTTTTGGTTTTTTTTGGTTTCCTTATTCTTGTTGCCCACTCTCCCGCCCTCACTAGCCTGAAAATTTGTATTATTAGCAGTTTGAACAATTATGAATTTTTACTCTTTTTGCGGAGCTTTGTCAACTGCTTGTCTCGGTTCGGGGAGCATCAATGGCCGAGAGCTAAACCTCCCGGCTAAACCCGGCTTAAAAAGATGTAACACGTCTTAAACATACTTATCTCCGGCTGTACAGCACTCAGTATCGAAAGCTTTCTGTTAGTATCATACAGTCTCACACAGTGTCAGAGTCAAGAGCTTTTTTTATCGAATTTTCTACTTTTTAAAAACTCTTTTTTTACAACATTTTTCACAATATTTATGACTGATATGCTTTCTTAATTATCATGACCTTGACTTAATGAAGAAACGGGAATATAATTCATACAATATTAACGCTTTCTTTATTGTTTCGTTCTTCTTGAGCAAGCCTGGTGGGTACAAACTCGCTACCCTGCTAATCTTAATAAGAGTAGTGATAGTTAGGCTTTTTGTATTTACGGAAACAGCCAAATCGAAAACGAAGGATTTGATAGAACCTTGATAGAAGAAACTTTGGCTCAAATCGGGCCGCTTGACCAATCCGCGATGGCGGCAGTACGCGCAAGGCAAAGCCGCTTGACCAAGCCCGAAGGTAGTTTGGGACGTTTAGAAGAATTAGCCATAAAACTTGCTGGCATTACAGGAAAACCTTTGCCTACCGTAGCCCGTAAAGCTATTGTGGTAATGGCAGGCGACCATGGGGTCGCGGTAGAGGGAGTTAGTGCCTACCCGGTGGAAGTTACCGCTCAAATGGTGCTAAACTTCTTAGCGGGTGGGGCAGCGATTAACGTTTTTGCCCGACAAATTGGGGCGCGGGTAGTCGTCGCGGATTTGGGAATTGCCAGCGACTTGCCCGATTACCCGGATTTGGTAAAGCGGAAAATCGGTTACGGCACACACAATATGGCACAGGGTCCGGCCATGAGCCGCGAAGAAGCCCGAAAAGCGGTGCAAGCTGGCATAGAACTGGCTCAGGCCGAAGTAGGGCGGGGTCTGGATTTGGTCGGCACTGGCGATATGGGAATTGGCAATACTACCGCTTCCAGCGCGATTATCGCGGTTTTTACCGGCGCAAGTATTGAACAAGTAACCGGGCGGGGAACGGGCGTAGATGATGAAGGCTTGCGTCGTAAAATAAATATTATCCGGCAAGCTCTGGAACTTAACCAACCCAACCCAGCCGATGCACTGGATGTACTTTCCAAAGTTGGTGGTTTTGAAATCGCCGGGCTGGTAGGCTTGATTTTTGGGGCGGCTGCCGCCCGTGTCCCGATTGTAATCGATGGTTTTATTTCCAGCGCGGCGGCTCTGGTCGCTACTGAATGGCATCCGCCCGTAAGAGATTATCTGATTGCCGCGCACAGCTCGGTAGAAATCGGCCACCGGGTAACGCTGGAACGAATGGAACTCCAGCCTCTGCTGAATTTGAATTTGCGACTTGGCGAAGGTACAGGCGCGGCTCTGGCGATGACCATAATCGAAGCCGCCAGCAAAATATTAAGCGAAATGGCAACCTTTGATGAGGCGGGCGTAGCAACTCGTCAAGATGAAAAGCTAAGAAGTTCTTAGCCTCAATGATTTATGTAGCGTGAATTTGTTAAGCTAAGGCGGCAAAAGCCGGGCCAGAAAGACCAAAATATTATGGAACGCGACGCAACGGATAACTCCTGGCGGAGCGAGCTAGTGACGGCATCGAGCCAGTTTTCGGCTGGTTCACAGCGTATTGTGCATGTCACAGCGGCGGCAGCGGCAAAGGCAGCAGCAACGGCTTTGTTGACTAATCAGGTGGTACGACGAGTGCGCGTTTCTTTATTAGATGGACGTACCGCCAGCTTTAAGGTAGATAAATGTGTGCTGGAAAGCAATAGCGCACTTTGTTCAGTAATTGGTACTCGTCTGGGTGTGAGCGACGTGCCGGAAGTGTGCGTGCGGGTGGCCTGGGAAGAAGTTATTGCAACTACCAGCAATCAAATTGCGCCCGCTTCCCTCTATTCTTCTGTCGGTTCGCCCCCTGAAGAAGTAATCTGGCTACAACTAGATCCTGAGAAAATTAGCCTTAGTTCCCCAGCAATGGAAGTGGAACTACTCAAGCTGATACCCTTGCGCCAAATTCCCCTTTTCCTGCACTTTGAAGTCGAAGAAAACAGTACCAGCAATCCATTGCAGGAATTACCCCGCGAACTATTGGCCGAAGCGGTGCGCGAAGCTCTGGCCCTTTATCCTACTCAAAAATTGGAACAGGGCGTGCGCGTTTTTGTTTCGCTAGTAAACAGTGTTGGTGAGGCAACCGCCAGCTTACCCAAACTCCAGGTTACGGAAGTAGTTCCGGCTTTGTTCGATACGCCGCCAGCTAATTTGCTTCGGCTGGCTCTTGCTCTGGATACTTTTGGCAATAACGCTTTGTCGCTTTTGCTGGATGACGCGGACGGAGAAACTTTGGTGGATTTGGCCGAGCGTCGTTTGAGCCTGAAAGCTATTTTTGACCAATTAGGGGCAGTTGCCAGCCTAACTACTTTGACAATAGGCGGTGGGCCGGGAGCAATAGTTGCGATTGCTAGTGGTAATTTGAGCGGTGACAATTATCAGAAAGTAGATTCTTTCTTTGTGGCAGCGATTGCCCAGCGTAAGGATTTAGATAGCGTTACTGTCCAGAATTTGCGTGAAATCTCCGACCCACAGCAATTAATCCAGTTTCTTAACCGCCGACGGTTGGGCTGGCTCTTTGACGAATTTTGTCGGTTGGCTTGCGTCGAGCTTCGCAAACGTTTGACCCGTTCGCTTTGCCTTGAATTGCTGGCAGTAGGTGCAACCGGGGCAGTGCTGGGCCGCGCCCTGATTGAACCGGCCACCTTCAAGCTGTAGAATTTGTAAACAAAAAGGCCCAGACAATTTGCAGTCTGGGCCTTTTTGTTTGTAAGAAAGCTATTAACTAGCGTAATTCTTCGATGGCTTGCTCGGTTAAATGGGTAAAGAAATATTGAGGTTTGCAGCCTTCCAGCTTGGGTTCGTAACGACCCTGCCATTCGGGGAGACCGCAAATCCATTCGCAAGCCCAATCCAGCACTACCCCCACCGATACCCCCGTGCGAGTGTTATAAAGAATACCGCACTCACTTTCAAAGCCGGTGCTAGGGCAAAGATTCTTCTCGAAATTGGCGGCGTAATACTCAATTTCGGCAGGGTCGAGGCCGTATTCTTCCAGCAGTTCGATTAATTGACGGGCTTGCTCTACCCGATAAACCATTTGTATTCGCTGAACTTCCTGGCGGGTTTGACCCCGCATTTGGGGGTCGCCCCGCAGTACACTTTCCTCAAAAATCGTTGCCATAAGAAAAACTCCTGTTTTTAGCGATGCTTTGTCATTAAAGGTCGCGTATAAGCTACCCGAAAATTTTGTCGTTCCATGTTGCGCTGCGAATTACTGCCGGGATTGGTCATAGTAAAAATTAAATCGCATCCCTGTTCCCGTGCCAGATTTATCCGAGCTTGAATCAAAGCTTTTTGCACCCCGCGCCCCCGAAAAGCGGGCCGAACGCTGGTTGAAAACAAATAGGCCAGGTTATCTACAACTGAGATTGCCCCGCCACCCGCCAATTCGCCGTTTACCCTCGCCACCAAACATTTAACGTGCGTTCCCCGGTTAATTACCGTATTGTTATAGACAAAGTTAATGTCGTCGGCGGGTATTTCTTCATTGCCAGCGAAGCCCTGCGCCACTACCTTTACCCATTCTGGCCCTTTTTCCGGCTCAATTGTTACTCCCGCCACCGGGCTAAAAGCAGGTTCGTCTGCTGGTAACTCGCGAACTTGCAAGTTCATAAAGCGCGAAATGCTATAATTACGCTCTTGCAAAAGCTGAAACAGCGAAGTATCGGCCAAAGGGCAAGTATCCAGTTGGGCCGGAACACCCGTTTCAGCAAAAAATTCTTCCAACTCTTCAAAATGAGCAACATTAACCGGGCCGGTCATTCCCAAATTCCCAACCCGGTTAATATCCAAATTTTTAGCGGTAAAAACAGCATAACCTTCGCCGATAGCCCTGACTCTGGCATCAGGTCGCAAACCAATGCGGGCCATCGTTTCGGCGTATTCGACTATTTCCTGTACCGCTCTTTTTTCCAGCCGTCGCGCCAATTCAATATCACAAAATAGCATTAGAATTGTTAGTTGCTAGTTCTTAGAGAAATACGGTTGTCGGTAGGAACGGAATTGCGAGTTGATACCAACTTGAAACTTTCTTCCGACTTCATACTTCCGACTTGTTGAATACGGATAATCTCCCGGACATTCTATGTCCGGGCTAGTAACATGAAAACGGCCTTGAAGGGCGGAACGAGGTTAAGCTAGATTTAGGCTGACCCGTAACGGCTTTAGCCAGGTTTTCATGTTCTCAGCCCCGCCCTTTTAAGGCAGGGAGACTAATTCCTCTACGCCCTCTACGGTAAAAGTTCCGAATTTATACTTCCGACTTGTTACTTGATACTTGTTACTTGATACTTATCGCGGGCCTCGTCTTCGGAAGCAGCGTAAACCGAACCTTTGTAAAGCTTGGCCTCGTAGATTTCGTAAAGCTCGTTGCCATCCTCGTCGGTCAAAAGTGTACCGATTGCTTCAATTTTGTTCAATGGTAAAGGGTCAAAGCGCGACCCGACGCAAATTTTCCATTGGCCGTTCATTCGCTCGGCCCGGCAACCCTTAAAGCACTGGTAAACCGTTGTATTCTCGGCGAACGGGCAATTTTCTTCTTTCTCCATAGTTCCTTCCTCTCCCGGTACTAATTCGCCTTCATCCAGCCTGAAGCCACCGCCATTTCTTCGGTTTTGGCGGAAGTTTGGTCTTTGAAGCGCAGCCGCAAAACGCCGTTATCGTAGCTAAAGCCAGTATAGCCCGCGTCGTTCAAAATACGTGGCAAACTGACCCGGCGTTGGATGCGTCCAAAGCTCACAAAAAGCTCTGCCCCGTCGCGTTTTACATCCAGTTCGCTTAAATCTTCGACCAAAGGCACTCGCAAGCACAAATAGCGTACTGTAACGGGCTGGCCCTTGCCGCTTTTTTCTTCATCTACCCAAATAGTGCGTTGCTGGTGCAAACGTTTGGAAGGGTCGCGCTCCAGGTAAAGCCGTTCGGCCAGCTCTGCTAATTGTTCCGGGCCAAGCGGTTCGCTTCGTTCCAGGCGCGATTCCAGAATTGGGATAGGGTAAAAGCTCTGGGCGGTTTCGGCCAGGTATTTTTTCTGCAAGCTGGCCCAGTAATCGAAATAGGGGCCGAGGTCGGGCTGGTCCGGGCCGGGATGGGGGAACAATTTGTTGACAATAACCGCATCCAGACTAATACCGTAAAGGCTCAGGAAAGTGAAAGCCCGCTTGGTTTCCATCAGCGAAAGCCTTTCGGCGTTCATGACCAGCCGCACCGTTACTTCGGGCCGCAGCAAGAAGCGATTAAGCTGCTTCATAATTTCTATCAAGCGATTGATTTCGCTGAAAAATTTCTCGTCAGGGGTAGATTGCCGAAAAGTGCGAATAAAGCCGGACATGCTTTTGTAAACTTTTAAAAAGTTCCGGCCTTCCGTCCCGCCCACGATTAATTCGGGGTAAGCCAGCAAACGCAAGGTATTGCCAGTGGGCGCAGTATCCACAATTACCAAATCCCACTTGCCGCTCTCGGCTTCCTCGCGCAAACGGTTTAAGGCCAAAATTTCGTCCAGACCGGGCTGGGAGGCCAATTCCGCTGCTACCGGGGCTGCCGCGCCTCCGCCCTTCTCATACGAATTTTCCATGTAACGCTGGAAGCCGCCCAAACTATTATGAGCTTCCTGAAAAGTATCGATTTCAAGCCCAAAAAGATTTGGGGCAATTTTGGTAGGCTCGATATTGCCGATAGACTGGCAAATTACGTCCGAAAGGGAATGAGCCGGGTCGCTGGAAATAATCAAGGTCTTTAGGCCACGTGCCGCCATCATCGCTGCCGTCGCCGCCGAAACGGTGGTTTTACCCGTGCCACCCTTGCCTGAGAAAATAATTACTCGCCCTGGCATACGTCTTTATTCTTTCATTAAGTTCAAATTAGAGTAAGAATGAATTGACAGAAGTTCGCCCACTTCGGAGCGACCTATCTTATTTTCGCCTATTTCCGACATCTGGGCAGTATCACACGCTACAATACTTGTAAAAAAGTTATACAAATTATACTAACGTTCTATTGATTTTGAACGTTTAACCTGCTATAATTTTCACAACCGACACGTCAGTCGGTTCTTGAAGCAAAGTAAGGTCAGGCAAGGAAAATGAACTCAGAAGGAAGCAAAGCCGAACAGCGCGTAAGCAAAATACTGGATGCCGCCCTTGATGTATTTACCCGGCGGGGTTACAAGGATACGGCAGTAGATGATATTGCCGAAGCTTCCCAAACTTCCAAAGGTGGGATTTATTTTCATTTTCCCAACAAACAATCTATCTTTTTGTCCCTGCTTGACCGAATGGCCGATTTGCTAATGTCACGAGCGGTTAAGGCTATGCAAGCCGAACGCGATTGGGACAAAAAGGGTGACGCAGCTCTGGCGATTATGCTTCATACTTTCGCCGGACACCGTAGCCTGACTCGCCTTTTTTATGTAGAAGCAATGGGCGCGGGCCGCGAATTTAACCAGAAGCTTTTGGAAATGCACGCCAACTTCACCGAACTTATCCGGCAATATCTGGATGAAGGCATCAAAGGCGGACATATCCCTACCCTTGATAGCCGGATAGCCAGTATTGCCTGGTTCGGGGCGGTCAATGAAGTAGTCACGCGCTGGGTTTTGGATGAAACCAGCAGCGATTTGGAAACTGTTTACCCGGCTCTGCGTGATTTGTTGCGACGCGGCATCGGGTTATAAGTTTTGAATTTTAAGTGCTGAGTTTTGAGTTAAAACTTCAAAACTTGCTAGAAAGCGTTTAGTAATGGCGATTGCAACCGAGTTTGTACTGGATTTCGCCGGAATTGCAGCTTTGTTCCGGGCGGGAGCGCGACAAGCCGAAAAAACCGAGCAGACGATTTTGGTTAGTTTTAGCCAACTTGTGCCGGAAGCCGACCCGTTGGCTTTCTTCGCCGAGCGGCAGCACGCTGGAGTAACTGCTTTTTTCTGGGAACGCCCTTCTGAAGATTTTGCAATGGCTGGAGTGGGTACGGCTTGCAAAATAAGTGGCGAAGGCTCACAACGCTTTGAACAGGTGCAAACCAAATGGCGTAATCTTTTAGAAAACGTGATTATTAAAGGGGCGGACGAATACGGGGTTGGCCCCTTGCTGATGGGTGGTTTCAGCTTTGACCCAACTCGCCCGGCCACCCAACTTTGGCACAGTTTTGGGGATAATTCGCTGGTACTCCCCCGCTTGCAGCTTACTCGCAAGGCGGGCGCAGTTTACCTGACCGTAAATGCCTTGCTGGATAGTGAAAGCGACCCAGAAACACTGGCCCGTCAGGTTGTACACCTCTATCGCCAGCCTGCCGCTTTTTCAAAAAGAAGCACGAGTAACCCCCTTAAATTGAAGGATGTGATGCCCGCCCGCGATTGGCAAAAATTGGTCGGGGAAGCGGTGGAGCGTATCAGGCAGGGCGAATTTGAAAAAGTGGTGCTGGCCCGTGAAGTAAAAGCCATCGCTGAAAAGCCGTTTGAGGCTGGCCTGATTTTAGAGAATTTGCGGCGCAATTTCCCGGATGCAACTGTTTTCGCGGTAGCGCGGGAAAATCGGGTTTTTGTCGGGGCAACGCCGGAACGATTAGTGCAATTACAAAACGGTGAAGCCCGCACAATGGCTTTAGCCGGGACAATCCGGCGCGGCGCAACCCCCGCCGAGGATAAGCAGCTTGGCGAGGAATTGCTAATCAGCCCGAAGAATCGGGTGGAACATGCGGTAGTGGTTGACATAATATACGAGGCTTTGCGGCAAAGCGGAGTAGAAGTTGCCCGGCCCGGCTTGCCCGGTTTGCTCAGGCTCAAGAACGTGCAGCACCTTTATACCCCACTTGGCGGAAGCTGGCGCGAACCGGGTACAATTTTGCGATTGGTAGAAGCTTTGCATCCGACCCCCGCGCTGGGTGGCTACCCCCGCAAGACTTCTTTAGGTTTTATCCGAGAAAAAGAGGGATTAGACCGAGGCTGGTACGGTGCGCCGTTAGGTTGGCTGGATTATCGAGGTGAAGGGGAATTTGTGGTAGCAATTCGCTCGGCCTTGCTGGAAGGGGCGGTAGCGACCTTGTTCGCCGGGTGTGGTATCGTCGCCGATTCTGAGCCGGAGAGCGAATACAACGAATCGTGTGTGAAATTAAAGGCCATGCTTTCGGCCTTGCAAGGGTAATTTACAGTGATGAATGAGTTAGCTGAAGTTGAAAACCCGATGTACGCCTACTTGGGGGCGTTTGTAGAGGAATTAGCCCGCAACGGCCTGAAAAACGTGGTGATTTGTCCCGGTTCACGCTCTACCCCTCTGGCTTACGCTTTCGCCCGCAATAGTCAGATTAAACTTTGGATGCACCTGGACGAGCGTTCGGCGGCCTTTTTTGCGCTGGGTATGGCAAAAGCTTCGGGTTTGCCGGTGGCTCTGGTTTGTACTTCGGGGACGGCGGCGGCGAATTTCTTCCCGGCAGTGGTTGAGGCCGATTATTCTCGCGTGCCACTTCTGGTACTAACGGCAGACCGTCCTCCCGAATTGCGCGAAATCGGCGCACCGCAAGCGATTGACCAATTGAGAATGTACGGGGTTTACACGCGCTGGTTTATGGAAATGGCTTTGCCGGAAGCCAGCAACGAAATGTTACGCTACGTCCGAACGGTGGCGGGGCGGGCCTTTGCGACGGCGGCCAATGCTCCCGCCGGAGTGGTTCACCTCAATTTTCCTTTGCGTGAGCCGCTTGTGCCTGCCCCTATTTCCGGCCAACCTTTGCACCCGCTTGGGCAACGCGATGTGATAGCCTGGCACGGGCGTGAGGATGGCAAACCTTATGTAAGGGCTGCACAAGTTCAAGTTTCGTTGAATCCCTCCCAAATTGCTTTAACCGAAAAGCGGCGCGGTCTGATTATTTGCGGGTCGACCAGCCAGTTTAATCCCGAATTTAATCAGGCAATCGGGCAATTATCAGCCCGGCTTGGCTGGCCTATTTTGGCTGACCCGCTTTCGGGCTTGCGACATTTGCCCGAACAAGGCTTGGTGATAGATAATTACGATGCCTTTTTGCGGAATCCAGCTTTAGTTCAAAAACTAGCTCCTGATTTTGTTTTGCGCTTTGGAGCGATGCCGACTTCCAAGCCGCTTTTGCTTTTCCTGAAACAATATCCGGCTATCGAAAGCTGGGTGGTTGACAACGGTAACAACTGGCAAGACCCTACCGCCCTGGCTTCCCGAATGTGGCAAATTGACCCAATTGCTTTTTGCAAGGCTATCCAAACCGAAACTAACACAGACTATAGCTGGCTGGAAAGCTGGCAAAGTGCTGCCAAATTAACGGCGCGGGCAATTGAACAAGTAATGAACGAAACCAGCGAGCTTTCCGAACCTAAAGTTTTTGCCGAACTCTCCCAAATTTTGCCAGAAAATTCGACGCTTTATGTTGGCAATAGTATGCCGGTGCGGGATTTGGATACTTTTTTCAGGAACAGGCCACAAGCTGTCAAAATTTTCGGCAACCGGGGGGCGAACGGGATTGACGGGCTGGTATCCAGCGCGTTAGGAGCGGCTGCCGCCGACCAAACCTCGCCCATGGTCTTAATTTTGGGTGATATTTCGTTTTACCACGATATGAACGGCTTGCTGGCCGCAAAGCAGCACAAGATAAACGCGACGATTATTGTTTTGAACAATGACGGTGGCGGGATTTTCTCGTTTTTGCCTCAAGCCAATTTCCCGGATAATTTCGAGCAACTTTTTGGTACGCCGCATGGCCTCGACTTTGAACCTGTCTCCCAAATTTACGGGGCAAGCTGGCAGCGTGTCCAGAATTGGGCTGAATTCCGGGAAGCGGTAAAAAGTGCTACTCAAAGCGAAGGCTTGCACCTTATCGAAGTGCCGACCAATCGAGATTTGAACGTGAAGCAACATAGGACAATCTGGGAAGCAATGCATCAAGTTTTGAATGTTGAGGTATGATTTTAGAAGAATGACGAATTATATTAGCTCAAAGCTTAAAACTCAAAATTCAAAACTTTTTGTAAACAATGTTGAAATTAACGTCGAGATTAGGGGAAGCGGCCCGTCCCTAGTTTTAATGCACGGCTTTACCGGGAGCGCGATTAGCTGGCGAGAGCATAGCGCAAAATTTGCCGAAAACTTTCAGGTAATGGCCCTCGATGCGCTGGGGCATGGTCTGTCGGATGCGCCCGCCGATGCCGCCCGCTATTCGTTCAAGAACCTTACTGCCGATTTTGTGACCGTGCTGGATAAGCTGGAAATTGAAAAGACGGCTTTGCTCGGTTATTCGATGGGTGGGCGCATGGCTTTGAATATTGCCCTGAATGCGCCGGAGCGAATTTCGCGGCTCATTTTGGAAAGTGCCTCACCCGGTTTGCAGGATATTGGCGAACGCAAGGCCCGTGAAATTAGTGATAACGCCCTGGCCCACCGAATCGAACGCTGGGGTATTGAAGCTTTTGTGGATTACTGGCAGGATTTGCCGCTTTGGGAAAGTCAGCGTAATCTGCCAAAATCCATTTTGCAAAGGCAACGCGCCGCCCGTCTTAAAAATAATCCCTGCGGGCTGGCAAACAGTTTGCGTGGGGTGGGTACAGGTGTACAGCCTTCGCTTTGGGAGCGTTTGCCCGAACTAAAAATGCCCGTTTTGCTAATTGCGGGCGAACTTGATACAAAATTTGTGGCTATTGCTCGGCAGATGCAAGCGAAAATAGCCCAGGCCCGCCTTGAAATTGTTCCCGGCGCGGGCCACACGGTGCATTTGGAACAACCCGAACTTTTTGATAGATTAACTTTAGAAATGCTGAAATCTGAGTGAGGGTTTCAGGTAGAAGTACAAAAAAGAACGCGAAGGAGAGTATGATGGCGAGTGTGAACTGGAAGAAGAAAGGTGATTACGGCGATATTATTTATGAAAAGGCCGAGGGGATTGCCCGTATTACGATTAACCGCCCGGAAGTCCGCAACGCTTTCAGGCCGCAAACTTTATTTGAAATGAAAGCGGCCTTGATTGATGCCGAGGACGACCCGCAAACCGGGGTAGTGCTTTTGACTGGGGCAGGCGATAAAGCTTTTTGTAGCGGTGGCGACCAGCGAGTACGCGGTCACGGTGGCTATGTTGGTTCGGATGGTGTGCCGCGCCTGAATGTTTTGGAAATTCAACGCATTATTCGTCAGATGCCCAAGCCGGTAATTGCAGTAGTCGCGGGTTACGCTATTGGGGGCGGGCATGTGCTGCACGTGGTTTGCGATTTGACGATTGCCGCCGAAAACGCGATTTTCGGTCAAACCGGGCCAAAAGTAGGCAGTTTCGATGGTGGTTTCGGCGCATCTTATCTAGCCAGCTTGATTGGGCAGAAGAAAGCCCGCGAAATCTGGTATTTGTGCCGCCAATACAACGCTCAGGAAGCTTTGAATATGGGTCTGGTCAATACGGTTGTGCCGCTCGAACAGCTTGAAGAAGAGTCTATCAAGTGGTCGAAAGAAATTTTGGAGAAAAGTCCGCTCTCCATTCGGATGCTAAAGCGGGCCTTTAATGCCGATTTAGACGGTCAAACTGGTTTGCAGCAACTGGCCGGAGACGCGACCTTGCTCTATTATTTGACTGATGAGGCCAAAGAAGGTAAAAACGCTTTCCTCGAAAAGCGTCGTCCCGACTTCGCCAAATTCCCGCGCTTGCCATAAAGAGGCAGTTGAAAGGACTGAGGGAACAGGTCGGAAGTCGGAACGAGGGCGCAGAGGAATTAGTCTCCCTGCCTTAAAAGGCCGGGCTGAGAACATGAAAACCTGGCTAAAGCCGTTACGGGTAAGGCTAAATCCAGCTTAATCTCGTTCCGCCCTTCAGGGCCGTTTTCATGCTATTAGCCCGGATATTCCATGTCCGGGAGATTACCCGGATTTAACAAGTCGGAAGTATGAAGTCGGAGCTGAGAACTCCTTCACCTTAGAGAAACTTTGAACTCGAAACTTTTATGAAGCTATCTTGGGAGCGATTTGGGCTAAATTTTGCGGGGGCGTTCGGGACGGGGCGGGCAGCACTGGTGTGGCGTGAGGGCGTTATTTTGCGACTGGAAGGCCCGAACCAGCTTTTTGGGCTGGGCGAGGCCGCCCCTTTGCCTGAATTCGGCGGTGGCACAGTTGAAGATGTTTTAGCTTTGCTGCAAACAATAAGCCCATCATTGAAAGCGGTATCACCTGATGAACTTCTGGCACAGCTTCCGCAAATTGGGCCAGGAATGCAGGCTTTGCGTTGTGGGCTGGATACGGCTCTAGGTGATTGGTTGGCACAAAGTGAAGGTAAATCTTTGGCGGCGTGGCTGACTGGCGGTGGTAGGGTGGCGGAAAGTGTGCCAGTAAACGCCACTATCGGTGCGCCCGACAATGCGAAGGCGGCGGAACAGGCTCGACAGGCGGTTGAAAACGGTTTTGGGTGTGTCAAGCTTAAAGTTGGGATGGCGGCGAGCGTGGCGGGCGAAGTGGAACGGGTGGCGGCGGTACGGGCGGTGATGGGCCAACGGGCAAAGCTCAGACTGGATGCTAACGGAGCGTGGTCGGTAGCACAGGCAATCGCAACTTTACATAACTTAGAAGAATTTGACCTCGAATTGGTAGAGCAGCCGGTAGCCGCCGAAGATGTGGCGGGGCTGGCGACGGTGCGGCGGGCGATAAATGTGCCAATTGCCGCCGACGAAGCTGTAACCGGGCTGGACGCGGCGCGGGCAATAATTGCAGCAAATGCCGCCGATATTCTGGTTATCAAGCCGATGGTCGTGGGTGGGTTGCGAACTGGCCGGGAAATTATCGAAATGGCGCAAGCTGCCGGATTAAAAAGCTTTGTGACGACCACTATAGATAGCGGGGTAGGGATAGCTGCTGCTCTGCATCTGGCCGCGACTTTACCCGAACCAGTGCTGGCCTGTGGGCTGGCTACCGCTTCTTTGCTGGAAGATACGCTGGTGCAAGAATTACCCGAAGTGCGCGGCGGACGAATGTACTTGCCTAAAGCGTTGGGCCTGGGCGTAGCGTTAAGATAAGCATTTGAATATAGAGCGGTAAACAGGAGCAAAAGAAGTGGCGGAAATTTTGAAAAAGCGGGAATTAGCGAAAATTCGGGTCGAGAAAATAGAAATACCTGAATCATCCCTAATTTCAGAAGTTTACCCTAAAACTGATTACGCGGATGCTTTCCGGGCCAAAGTGCCGCCTGAAGCCGACGTGGTAGAGCTGGCACGAGCTATTCTGGCGACTACCCCGCAATGGATAATCTGGCTTTTGAACTTGCGTAATTTCGTGGTACGCCTTATTGG
>JBBQGP010000078.1:0-23126 GCA_038323095.1 Chloroflexia bacterium
CCCGGCGCATTGCCTTGAATTAGTCAGAAGTGCGGTAGGATTGCCCGAACTTGAAGCTGAATTAATTAGTATCCAGCCCTGGGAAGCGGCGGTAAAATCGGCGGAAAATTACCAGCAAGGGCGAATATTTTTGGCCGGAGATGCAGTACACGTAATGCCCCCCGCCGGAGCGTTTGGCCTGAATACGGGAATACAAGATGCTCACAATCTGGCCTGGAAGCTGGCAATGGTTCTTAAAGGGCAGGCTTCTCCAGGCTTGCTCGATACTTATAACGCCGAGCGGCAACCCGTCGGGCAATTCACGGTGGAACAGGCCGGATTAAGAGTTGACCGCCGGAACGCAGGCGGGGCAGCTTCGGCCAAATTTGTAGATGATTTGGCGATAATCTTTGGGGTTCGTTACAACTCAAAGGCAGTTATCAGCCCGGAAGAACTAGAGCCACCTTCAATCGAAGACGAAGAAGCCGAGCAGGGCGGCTATCCCGGCACTCGCGCCCCGCATATTTGGCTGGAAAAAACCGGGAAGCGTATTTCTACCATTGATTTATTTGACGGGCGTTTCGTATTACTGGTTGGGTCAGAGGGGGCAAGCTGGCAAGCAGCTGCTCGAAACCTGGCTGGACAGCTTGGGCTTGAGCTTGAAATTTACCAATTAGGCCACGAATTAAAAGATTTGGATAATCGCTGGTTGTCCGCCTATAAAATACAAGCAACGGGAGCGGTGCTAATCCGGCCTGATGGTTTTGTAGGCTGGCGTAGTCCTGAAAACGTAGCCGAGCCAGAGCTGGTCTTGGAACTGGTACTAAAAACCCTTTTGCAAAAAGCTTAATTTTGGCAAATAAAAAGGCCCGGTGAGGATTCCGGGCCTTTTTTCTACCTTTACTTAGCGATTAACGGTAACTCCATTGACCGTAAAGGTAGCAGGTAGGGTGAGTGTGCCGTTGGTGTTAATCTGTGCGCCGAAGTTGACCGAACCATTATTTGCTCCAATTACATTATTGTAAGCCAGATTGGTACAGGTAACTTTACCGGCGGCCTGGGTGCAGTTAGCACTCCAGAAGTTAGCAAAAGTTTCGTTTGGTGAAAGCTGCCAGCTAATCGTCCAGTTGTTTACGGGCGTTCCGGCACTGTTGGTGATAATTACATTGAGGTTGTAACCGACACCCCACTGGCTCGGAACTTCATACTTAACCTTGTACTGCGAACCACTGGCCGGAGCAGTCGTGGGTGCAGCCGTGGTTGGTACGGCGGTAGTCGGACGAGCCGTGGTTGGTACCGCCGTCGTAGTCGCAACTGTCGTAGTTGGCGGGCGGGCCGTAGTCGGCGGCGTAGTTGGTGCGGCAGTGGTCGCCGGAGCAGTTGTAGTCGGTACAGCCGTCGTCGGGTTAGGGGTAGCGGTTGTTCCACCACTTGCTACGTTTACACCATTGACAATAAAGCTGGTCGGTACAACAGCCGTACCACTCATATTTGCGCCGACGCTAACCGAGCCACCTGCCGGGATGCTGGCGTTATAACCAACGTCCTTGCAGCTAATCCGGCCACTGGCCGTCGTACAAGTCCCGTTCCAGGCATTGCCCATACTGCCGGAAGCAAGCGCCCAGCTAATCGTCCAGCCATTAACTGCCGTATTGCTGGTGTTGGCAAGTGTTACCGTAATATTGTAACCACCGTCCCACTGGCTATCCACGCTGTACTGTACTTTGTATTGACCGCCACTGGCACCAGCCGGAGGAGCAGTGGTCGGAGCAGCTGTGGTCGGTGCGGCAGTCGTCGCAGCAGCCGTCGTAGGTGCGGCAGTAGTTGGGGCAGCGGTGGTCGGACGGGCAGTGGTTGCCGGAGCGGTGGTCGGACGGGCAGTGGTTGCCGGAGCAGTGGTTGCTGGAGCGGTACTCGTTGGTACAGCCGTTGTCGGAGCAGGGCTGCCGCTACCCGCGCCATCCAGCGCAAACTGAATAGGCGTTAGATAATTTTGCTTGCTCTGGTCAAGGGTCGCCCAATCGTCCAGTACCAGACCGCCGGTATCGCCGGAGTTCGGATTCCACGACCAGAAAGCCCAGTTAATACCTTTTGCGCCTGTGCCAAGATAACTGGTCAGGGTCGCCAGCCATTGCCGGTCAGAGGTGGTTTGCAACTTGGTACCAAATTCGCCCAGCCAGACCGGGGCAATATTATTTTTGTGCAAGTAACCCCAGGTGCTATCCCACAAAGCGGGCAAATTATTGGGGTAGTTCCCGTCGCTAAACCAGGCTTGTGTCCAGACCGAAGAGGGGTAATCGTGGGCCGAGTAAACTAACCGATTGGCAACGTTCAAACGAACCGGGTTAGCCCCTGCGTCCTTCAAATTGCCGCCCCACCAGTAATACTGGCCGTCGTTGCTGGCTTCGACCCCTTCGACAAAGATAAGCCAGTTAGGATTGACCGAAAGAACTGCATTTCCGCCGCGTTCTGCCGCCAACCGCCAGTCCCGGCTTTGGTCGCCGCAACCCCAGCAAGCCGCGCCGTGTGGCTCATTGTGCAAATCTGCCCCGATAATAGTCGGGTTGTTCAAATAGCGTTGAGCTAACATTTTCCAGTCGGAAATCCAGCGAGCTTCAGAATAAGCTGCCGTGTACCAAAGCTCGGATTGGCCGTTAGCGTCCGGGCGGTGGCGGTCAAGGATTACCCGCAGACCGATTTGTCCGGCGTAGCCAATAACTTTGTCCATAATCTGCAAGCCGTTTAGCCCTACCAAATCAGGGTTTTGGCCTGCATCCACGCCGTTGGGCGTGCTACCTGCGTCGAAAAGTTGATTGGAATAAGGAAGACGAATGGTGTTTTTGCCAGATGCCTTAATCTGGTCAAGGATGGGCTTGTAACCCCGCATCCAAAGGCCGTGTGGTGCAAAGTTGGTGGTTTCCATCCCGAACCAGTTTGCCGCCGCAATTCTTACCGGCTGATTGTTAGAATCGAGAAGTTGGGAACCGCTAGTTTTCCAGTAACCTGCCCCAGCCGCTTGAGCCGAGGGAATAGTAGTGATAAAAGCACTAAGAAGTAGAATTCCTAACATTAGCATCGCCATTAGCGAGACTAACCAGGCAAAAGTACGCTTTCCCATTATAGTTCGACGTGTTGTCACTTGAACCTCCTGAACAGAACATGGATGATAATAAGTCCGTTCTTGATTACTTGCTAGAAATATGCGCCCTTATAAGCAGGGCTGATACCGGGTGAAAAAAGGCCGCACCAAAGCTACCTGCACGAAGTGCCTACAGGTTTAAGGATTTTGGTCTTGCGTTGACCTAAGAGCTGAAAAAGACCCGTGTATCAGAGGCTAATCATCCGATTAACCAAGTAATTAGCTTAAAACGTGTAAGTGCTAAATACCTTTTTTTGTTAAGTTCATTCTACCTTTTACTATAAACATTACAAGAGCATAATGGTACTATTAAAATTGGTACTTTGAGGCAAGTGCAAAGGTACTGGTACTGCACAATACTCCTAGTACCTTTTGGATTAGGCTAAATATTATGATAATTTTTTAAGATTTTTAGGCTGGTTTGACGCTGCCAAAAGCGATTGTTATAATGCAAAAGCTGGAATAGCCAAATACTGCTTTTATTTTGGAAGGGGAATTTTGTTAAAAAAGAAAGTTGATTTACCGCGTCCTGTAGCCAGTTCTGCTACCCAAAATGGGACAGAATTAGCTCAAAATAAAGCTTTTTGGCAAAAACCCGGCTTATTGGCCTTACTTGGTTCAATCCTTCTGGCGGCAATTTATGGGCGGGTAGCCATTTTTAATTTGACCACGGGCGTAATCGGCGGCGATTTGGATGGTTACGAAAATCTTTGGAATAATTACTGGGTCAAAACTGCTTTATTTGACTTAAAGCGCAACCCCTTTTATACCAATTATATTTATTATCCTACTGGTATCAGCCTGCGTTTTCATACTTTGAACCCTTTTAATGGCCTGCTAACCCTGCCTTTTAACCTGACGCTGGGCTGGGTTGCTACCACTAATTTGCTTTTCCTTTTCTCTTTAGCCACAACCACTTTTTTTGCCTTTTGGCTTATTCGGGATATAGTGGGCGAAAATTGGGCGGCTTTTGCGGGGGCGGCTCTTTTTACCTATGCCAATGAACAGGTCTTGGGCTATTTTCTTTATGGGCAAGCCGAAAAGCTTTCGGCTCAGTGGTATCCGCTTTACCTTTTCTTTATGTTCCGGGCGTTAGGGACAAATCAAAAAATCAAACCCGCAGGCCGGAAACTGGTACTTTACATAGCTTTAAGTATTATCACACTAATAATAATTTCGCTGGTAGATTGGCAATATGTAATACAGGCGGTAGTGACTACGTTGGCTTACTTTGGGTTTGTGCTATTTACCCAGCGTAGCTGGCCCGAAAAAGGCCAAATTTTCTTGAAGCTGGCGGCAATTGGCGGTATTTACGCCGCCCTAATCGCGATACCACTTCTTTTGCCCATGCTCCGGGAAGCGGCGGATTCCCCCTGGCTGAGTGTTAGCGAACAAAGCGTTTTTCGTTCGCAAGCCTTACTGGATTTTGTGCGGCCCGGCCTGACCAATCCCGGCTATCTGGCTTTGCTGGTTGGCTTGGTTGGCTTGCTGGTTGCCTGGCGGCGGCAAAACAACGAGCGTGAACCCCTGCTTTTCTGGCTGCTGGTCGGGTTTGGAGCATGTATATTAACGCTTGGCCCGCGCCTGATTTGGGATAGCACCCCAACCGAAATTCGTTTGCCTTATGCTCTGGTTTACAAATTACCAGTGCTAAGTATTGGCCGTGACCCTGGCCGCTTTTATATTATTGCCATGCTTGGTTTTGGGATTATTAGTGCTTTTGGCCTGAAATATTTGCTAAATCTGAAATTTTTCCTGGCTCATCGTTATTATTATTCACTATTTACTATTCTTTTTATTGGCGTTTCGTTGGGTGGTTTTGTGCTGGAAGCGGGCAAGGCTGAAGCTTTCCCCCCTGATTGGCCGCCCTTTTTTGAGCAAATCGGCCAGGATAAGGAAGATTACGCTATTCTGGAATTACCGCTCTTTAGTGATGTGACTACCCAGCTAGGGCGAGGCGAAGATGTTTACGAAGCTTATCAGGTAATTCACCATAAAGCCCGTTTTTCAGGACGCTTGGCGCGTGACCATAAATTGACCTATCCCGGTAATTTCGTAAAGAAAGCCAGCTTTTTTCACCAGCTTTTTTGGCTGGTTAGCCCCGAAAAGCAGCAATTTTATTACCCGGAACGCGACTTTTTAGCCCGCACCGATTATACGACGCAAGCTATTCCTATTTTGAATTATTACAATGTGCGCTATGTGATTATGTACAACGAAGCGATAAGCCGACGACACCGGGCCGCTTTTGAGGCGGTACTAAAGCAGGCTTTTGGCAAAGATTATGTGCCGTTTTATCAGGACAAATTAATGATTGTTTACAAAGTGCCAACCGCGCCTGCTCCGGCTAATCCCGTTACGCTGGACGTGGGCGAGGGTTGGTACGCTGCCCAAACCGAAAACAATCAAACTTATCGTTGGGCCGACAACCGCGATAAGCAGCCTTCCCAGCTTTACACTATGAATTTGACCCAGCAACCCCGCGAAGCTACCTTTAGTTTCAAGCTTTTTTCCTATGAGAAGCCCCGCACCGTGAAATTGCAAATCAACGGCTACGAAGCTGGAAGCTTTGAACTAAAGCCGGAAGAAGGGCCAAAAGCTTTTGAGCTAAAGCTGCAATTGCCACCCGGCAATAATTTGCTGACTTTCACCACTTCCGACCCGCCTTTGCCTACTCCCGACCCGAAACAGGATGCCCGCTTGCTTTCTTTTGGCGCATCCGATTTTATTCTCAAATAATAATTTTAAAATAACTATTTTAATTTGGTAAATTTTAGGCTATAATGAATTTGCAGTAACTTGTCATAACAAGTATTTTTCAGCTCGCTTACCAAAGCCTGATTAATAACCTATCAGGAAGCTGAATAATAAGAATTAATACGGAACATTAAGAGCCTGGCTCAATCTTGCAGAGTTTTTGTAGGACATTGCTCTGCCAATAGATTTGTGATTAGCAGCGATTGAGCCAGCTTCTAAAGCGGAAGCCACGCCCGGCCACCGGGTGATTAAAGTGCGCGGAGGGCAAATTGAATTATATTGGTAGCAAGTGGAGCTTGCTCCCGGTCATCGGGCGATTGCTGGATGAAAAGGGGCTGCGCGACGGGACTTTTTGCGACCTTTTTGCCGGAACTACCGCCGTTGGGCAATTTGCCAAGAAACGGGGTTTTCGGGTAGTCTCGAACGACTGGCAGCATTACAGCTATGTGCTGGGCCGGGCTTTTTTGACCACTAACGCTTATCCGCCTTTTTCCAGATTGCTCGAAGCTTTCCCCCAAATTGGGCGGATTGAACTCGGCCCGCCCGCTTTGCCCTTATTCGATAGCCCTGAATACAAACGTCGCCGCCCGCTTTATCAGGTAATTAGTTGGCTTAACGCTTTGCCGCCTTGCGAAAATGGCTTTGTCTACCGCCATTACTGCGCTGGTAGTGGCTCGGAGCGCAATTATTTTTCAGATGAAAATGGGCAGCGTTGCGATGCCATTCGTTGCCAGCTAGAAGCCTGGCGCATCGGTCAACTAATCAGCGAGGACGAATATTATGTGCTGTTGGCCGCTTTGCTGGAAAGCCTTGATAAAGTTGCCAATACCGCCAGTGTTTACGCCGCCTTCTTGAAGCACGTCAAGCAAACCGCCCGTAAACCTTTACGCCTTGTCCCTCCTGCCCTTCTTGAAAGTGAACTTGAACACGAAGTACATTGCAGTGATGCCAATCAAGTAATTTCTAATATTGAATGTGATATTCTTTACCTTGACCCACCTTATAACCATCGCCAGTACGCCACCAATTATCATGTACTTGAAACGGTTGCCGCCGGAGATAGCCCTGCCGTTTATGGCAAAACCGGGCTGCGGCCATACGAAGAGCAGCGTAGCCGTTACTGCTTGCGGGCCGAAGTCGCTCAGGCTTTTAGCGAATTAGTAATGAGTGTACAAGCTAATCATATAATTTTGAGTTATAGTGACGAAGGTTTGTTAGCCGCCGAAGATTTGCAAAAAATCTTCCGGCAGCGTGGGCCTTGTGAAATTCGGCGGTTGCCCTACAAGCGTTTTCGGGCCGATAAAGACCGCGATAACCGCAAATACGCCCCCAACAAAGCCGTCAGCGAACTTTTATTTTATATAACAGTCGAGAATAAAGCAGTGAGGGCGGCTTGATGTTAATTAACTTTAGCTAAATTCTGGTGTAATAATTTCATTAGTTTAATATTTTGTATCAAGCTTAATTATAAGCCTGCTATATTCATATCTCTAAAAGAATTAACTTTTGGTTAAAGTTTGGTATAATAACTAGATAGTAAGAGCAGTTGGTTTACGCTTATGACTTACTCCTTAAACTTTTAGGATAATTTTAACATTTTCAACTTTGGTAATTTTGAGCGATTAGTATGCTTGTTTTGTAATAATGAGGGTTAATTTATGTTAGAGCCGCCCGTCCTGCCAAATGAGTCACAGCGTTTAGCTGCTTTGCACCGCCTTAACATCCTCGATACTCCTCCTGAAGAGCGGTTTGACCGTCTTACCAGAATTGCTGCCCGTCTTTTTGATGTACCCGTTGTTTTGGTAAGCCTGGTTGACCAGAACCGCCAATGGTTCAAAAGTGTGCAAGGTTTGCCGGAGCGTGAAACCCCCCGTTCCAGTTCTTTTTGCGCCCACGCGATTGCCGACAGGAAAATTATGACTGTGCCGGATGCAAAGCTTGACCCCCGTTTTGCTGATAATCCTTTAGTGACAAGTGAACCTTTCATTCGGTTTTATGCTGGACAGCCTCTGGCAGCCCCGGACGGCTCGCTGGTTGGTACACTTTGTATAATTGACCGTAAACCACGTGCTTTCGGCAATCCGCAAGACCAGCAGTTATTAGCGGATTTAGCCCATTGTGTCGAAAACGAGTTGGCTAATCTGGAATTAGTAAGGGTTTTGGAAAGAGAGCAGCAAGCTCAAATTGCTGCGCTAGAGGCCAACAAACAACTTCAGTTAGCGAATGAACAAATTTCGCAAAGCGAACGGCTTTTCCGGGCCTTGATTGAACATAGCACCGAAATGATTACTCTGATAAACGCGAATGGCACAGTCAAGTATCAAAGCCCCTCCGTCTCTACTATAATGGGTTACAACGAAGAAGACTTGGCAAATCGTAGTAGTTTTGACCTGGTACACCCCGATGATTTGTCCGCTCATTTAGAACGTTTCCAGACTTTGTTTGAATATCCCGGCAAAGTTGTGCCTAGCCATTTTCGCTTCTTACACAAGGATGGTAGCTGGCGTTATATAGAAGCCACCGGCCAAAATTTGCTGGCAGAGCCAGAAATAGAGGCGGTAGTCGTTAATGGTCAGGACGTAACCGAGCGAAAAAAAGTGGAAATGGCTTTACACCGTAGCGAAGAAATGCTGAATATGGCCCTGGAAGCCGCCGGAATCGGTATTTGGGAATACACTGTTAGCACTGGCGAAGTGCGTTGGTCGGATCAGGTAGAGCCTTTGCTTGGCTATGCTCCCGGTACTTTTGGTGGTACTTACGAGACAATTTTAGCGATGGCTTTACCCGAAGACCGGGAACGCCTGAACCAGGCGGTTGAGGATTCTATTCAAAATCATACTGATTATCAAATCGAGTATCGCGTTGTACGTCCTGACGGCGGAATTCAATGGCTGGAAGGCAAGGGCCGCGGTTTTTACGACGAAAACGGCAAGGTTTTGTCCCTGAATGGAACAGTACAGGATATTACCGCCCGCAAGGAAACCGAAGAAGCTTTGGCAGTTAGCCAGCAACAACTCTTACAATCGCAAAAAATGGAAGCGGTAGGTCGTTTGGCCGGAGGAATTGCCCACGATTTTAATAATATTCTAACTGCGATTTTGGGTTATGCTGAATTAGGGATAGTCACAATGGTGGAGGGGCAAGCCGGACAAGCTGAATTAGTCGAAATTGCTAAAGAGGCCGAACGTGCCGCCAGCCTGACCCGCCAGCTTTTGATTTTTAGCCGCAAGCAATTAATCAAAACCCAAAGGGTTGATTTGAACCAATTGGTCAGAAATTTGAACCGTTTGCTAGGACGCTTGATTGGTGAAGATATAAGGCTGGTTTTTGTACCCGGAACTGATTTGGCGGGAGTGGAAGCAGACCCTAACCAGCTGGAACAGGTGATAATGAATTTGGCGGTAAACGCCAGAGATGCTATGCCTGATGGCGGTGTACTAACTCTGGAAACAGCCAAAGTAGAAATAAGTGAAGAATACGCTCGCCGACATAAAGAATTCAAGCCGGGTCGCTTTATTAAATTTAGCGTAAAAGATACTGGCACAGGTATGGACGAAGCGACCAAAGCGCGTATGTTTGAGCCTTTTTTCACTACTAAACCCTCTGGTAAGGGTACCGGGCTAGGGCTGGCGACGGTTTATGGCATCGTTTATCAAAGCGGGGGTTTTATAATTGTCGAGAGCAAGCTGCATCAGGGTTCGGCTTTTTACCTTTATTTGCCGATTGCCCGCTCAACTTCCCATTTAGAAAATGAGGTGCCTCCTTCTTCTCCAAAAAGTTTATTAAGCGGGCCGATTTTTGAACAAAATAAAAAAGAAGAAAAATTTACCCTGCTGGTAGTAGAAGATGAACCGAGTTTGCTCGAAATGCTGCGCGGCACCCTGCGACGGCAGGGCTACCGTTTGTTTGAGGCTTCCAACGTGGAAGAAGCCCTCAAAATTTACCAAAGGCACGCCATCGACATTAATTTGCTTCTGACTGATTTGGTGCTGCCGGGCGGGAGTGGGGTAGATTTGGCCGCAAAACTAAAACAGTTTAACCCCGCCTTGCCTGTTTTATATATGTCTGGCTACTTTGACCGACCCGAATTGCTGGATAAAGCCTTGCACTACTCCGGCGCGATTATTGCCGACTTTATAGAAAAACCTTTCCGAGCCGAAGACTTAAACCAGAAATTGCAAAATCTACTAACACAGTCCTTTGACTAGGAACTTCTCACATCAAAAAGCTCTGCCAATATTTTTTGACAGAGCTTTTTTCCTACGAAAATACTGCTATTCAGAACAGACGCTAAAGATAGGGGTTAGCGGGCTGGTTGTCGCCACTGCCCACGCCGCTTTCGTCCCGCCGCTCTTCCTGCTTTTGGCCGGATTTCTCGTTATTCAAATAGCGTTCCAGGTCGCTTCGACTGATTAACCCGGCAAAGCGTCCGCTAGTTTCATAAACTGTAATCGGGCGGTCTGGCTGCTGGTTCATGGCCTTTAGCACCGTCGCCAAATCCTCGTTAATGTTCACCGCGATAAAATAACTGGCCGGAGCGCAAATTTGGTTAAGGGCAATTTCTGGCTGGTCTTGAATTGGTACGGCTAAAGCCATTGCCCGCGTTACCAACCCGACTAACTGCCCGTAATTTATCACGGCAGTATCCTGTAAATCCGGCAATTGGCGTTGGGCAGTATCGGTCAGAAATTGGGCGACGGTAGTAGCGGGCGGGTAAACCGCTTCGACCTTGCTCATTATTTGGTAGGCCCGTACCACATCGTTGTAATGAGTTGAAGGCTGCACCTTGTTAGTAGGGTAAATCGGAACATTGGAAGGGCGGTCTTGCCTGCGCCAACTCCATAGCAGGCGGCCCAGCGCACTTTTAGGCTGGTAGTTTGGCAATTCATAGTATTGCTTAAGCGACCCGCTAATAATCCAGAAAGCGATTAAACCTGTCCAGATTGCTCCTAAAAGATTGTTACTCACTAACGAATTGGCCGCCAGCAAAGCCAGAAGGCCACCGACAATACAGCCTGAGATAGCTACTACCAGTGCGGCCAGCGATTCGCGTTTGGTTAGCACAATTACCGCCGAGCGCAAAGCCTGACCACCGTCCATCGGGAAACCCGGCAGCAAATTAAAAATGCCTAAGCCAATATTTACCCAAACCAGGTAGCCACTGACCACATGCACTACTTCGCGGGCTGGTGTAATTTGTTCCAGAACATAAAAAATACCGCCCAAAGCCAAATTGGAAAGCGGCCCGGCAATCGAAATCAGAAAATCTTTGCCTTCGGACATTGATTTGCGGCTGAAATAAGTCGCTCCGCCAAAAATAAACAAACGAATACCCGTCACTTGCGCCCCTAAAGCCATTCCTACCAAAGCGTGACTGAGTTCATGGGCCAAAATCGAGCCAACTATCATAACGCCGATTACAATTGCCGCCAGCCAAATCAGGCCCGAACCCCATTCGTGATAAAGATAGGGAAAATCTCTGGTTGCCAGAGGAAAAGTGAAAAAGGCAATTAAAAGCAGCGCGGTCACGTCCATTTCGACGTTTACGCCGCGTATTCGCATAATTCTAAAAGCACCACCACCGCCGAACATATTATATTCCTGCACTTTCTGTTTCGCCGGTAGTTACCGGGAGCTTGTGTTGCCGGGCAAATTCTTCGCCGCGCCGCACTCTTTGATTAATCGGCGGGTGAGTGTAAAATAACCAGACTGCCCAGGCGGGCGGGTTAGCATCCGACAAATTTTGGTTAGCCAGTTTTTTCATTGAAGAAATAAACGAACTGGCGTTGCGAGTAATATCCAAAGCGTAGCGGTCTGCCGCGTTTTCCCGGCTACGGCTAAAAGCGTTGCTCAGGGGCATCGTTATCAGGCTAAAAGCCGAAAGAGCCAATGCCAAAAGCGGGAAGGCGGCCACATCGCCTACGTCGCGGAAGCCAAAGGCCGGAATTGCCGCCTGTAAAATCAAGTTGGTGATGAACAGACCGACCAGCGTCACGATTGCATCCAGCACAATGCCGCGCCAAATATCGCTATGGACGTGGTGGCCTAATTCATGGGCCATAATTACTTCGATTTCGTCGGGGGTATAATGCTGGGTCAAGGTATCGCCCAATACTATCCGACGGGTATTACCGATGCCAGTTACAAAAGCGTTGGCTGCGCTGGTACGGCGACTAAAATCCATCGTGAATACGCCTTTGACTCGCGCCCCGGTGCGGTCAGCCAATTTTAGCAAACGATTGCGTAATTCTTCGTTATCGAGTGGGCTAAATTTGTTGAAAAGCGGCATAATCAGGACGGGGGCGAGGTTGACCATTACCACCACAAAAAACAAATAGAATATCCCGCCGATTAGCCACCACCATTCGGGCAATTGGCGCAAGCCAAAATACAGCAATTCGACCAGGGGCAAGCCAATGACTGCGCCCAAAATTCCGCCCTTGACAACATCGGTCAGCCAGTCCCCGAATTTTTGGTGTGATTGACCGTATTTGCGCGGCAAGTAATAGCCGCTATAAACATCGAGAGGGAAGGTCAGCAGAGTGTATGCCCCGCCAAAAATTAGCATATAAAGCGGCACGATTAGCCACTGGTTATTGTCCCAGCTTTCGAGCGTTTGCCGCAGCCAAAGCGAAAGGCCGCTAAACAGCGTTAGCAGCAACCCGACTAAACCAATAGTCAAATTTACAAAAAAGAGGACGCGGCGCAAGGTGGCGTATTCTCTGGCCTTGCGCTGCCGTCCTTCTGACATTTCTGTTGATACCGTCATAGTTTTCTAATCCTAATTCTAAAAATCAGGTTTATTGGCATAAAAACCCTACTCTTATTTTACCAGACGGCTCAAGCGAAACCAATTAGGGTCGAATGAGTAACCGCCGATTTTTCTCAATCTGGTTTTCCAGCAAATCGATTGCATGACGCAGAGTATCGCCATCAAAAGCCAGCTTCGCCCCGGCTGCCTGGTACAATTCGGGTAAAGTAGCCGTACCGCCCAGTTTTAAGGCTCCCCGATAGCTGGCCGTTGCCATTTTTTGGTCTTGCAAGGCATTCGCCCAAATCTGGACTGCTCCAAGCTGCGCCATACCGTACTCGACATAATAAAATGGGTACTGGTAAATGTGCAACTTGCGATGCCAACCCGTCATCCGTGCATCGTCCAGCCCGCTCCAATCCTCATCGGCCTTGAAACGTGACCAGAGCTTGTCCCAAACCCGGTCACAGTTGGCCGCATCCGCCGCTTCTTTCGGGTCGGCGGTGTAGGCCCAATGCTGGAAGGCATCTACCACAGCCATGTACGGCCAAAACAAAATAATGTTTTCAAGATGTTCAAGCCTTGCCTGAGCCGCTTCCTGCTCGGTGTAATAGCCGCCTTCGCCTTTGGTAATATAAGGTGAGGCCAAAAGCTCCATTGCCATTGAAGCAACTTCGGCAAATTCGCTGCCGATAATCCATTGCTGGGTATAAGGCAGTTTCAGGGTTTCAAAAGCATGAAAAGCGTGACCTGATTCATGCAGCAAAGTAGTAACATCGGCGGGAAGGCCCACCGCATTCATAAAGATAAAAGGCCGCCAGCTATTGCTTGCCGGAATAGCGGTGCAAAAACCGCCGGGTCGCTTGTTCATGCGGTTTTCCAAATCCAGCAAATCCTCTTGCTGCATGGTCGCGTAAAATTCAGCCAGTTGCGGGTCAACTTTATCAAAAATAGTTTCGGCTTTTTCCTTGAGTTCGGCCACGTTCTCAAAAGGCTTGAGACTTTGCGCTCCCGGCAACGGAGCTTCTAAGTCCCAGGGGCGCATGGTATCCAGACCCAATCTTTCGCGGCGGCTTTCCAGCACCCGTTTTGCCGCCGGAACGACGACTTCTTCGATGGCAGCGTGAAAATTCTCGCAATCGGCGGGGGTATAATCAAAGCGGTTAAGCATTTTCCAGCGCAAATCCCGGTAATTGGCTTCCCCGGCGTTTTTCGCCATTTCCTGCCGTAAACGTAGCAACTTGCCCCATAATTCGTTCAGGGCGGGGCGGTCTTGCAACTGGCGTTCCATTCCCGCTCGCCACGCTTTTTCGCGTATGCTACGGTCAGGACTTTGCTGGAAAGGCTTTAGCTGGATAACCGTTACTTCTTGCCCTTCCCATTGCAGGGTTTGCGTGCCGGTGATTTTGCCGTGTTCATTGGTCAATTTTTGTTCCTGCACCGCCAGAGGCAAATTCTCTTCCCGGAAAATTTCGGCGGCGGTTTGCATTTTACGCAAAGGCACTTCCATTCCAATTGGTTGCAATTTGCTATCCAGCAATTTTTGGGTCAGGGCGTGTTCCGCTTTGCGATAAGGTGGTAACACTTTAGCGTTACGCTGGTTCAAATTTTCTTCGGTAACGGTATCGGCAGTATTGCGGTTCACGCCTAATCTTAAAAGGGCAAAGCCACCATTGACCAATTTTGCCAGTTCCGTCCAGTTTGCCAACCATTCTTGCACGTTCGCTTCGGTTAGTTCGGTTTCTTGCAATTCCTGAAAATACGGCTCAAAATCAGCCCATTGCCAATCCTGCACTTCTGCATTACTTTTGGGTAATGTTTGTAACATACATTTTTACCTTTCTTTATTGAACCTTTAGTTTTTTGTCAGATTTTTGTAATTAGTTAATTGTAGGAGGGATTTCTAATCCCGATTTTATCCTAATTGTCCGTATCGGGATTAGAAATCCCTCCTACAACACGGTAGGCAAATAGTTAGTTTAGTGCAGTTCATTTTAACCCAAGCGGCCAGAAATTAACAGAGGCTATTTTTGAGTAGTACCCAGCTGGGCGGTTAAATATTGCTTCAATTCGTTGCTTTCCATTGGCCCGGGAAGAAAACGACGACTTAGCACTTCAAGGCTATAACCTTTGGGAGCAGGGGTCGGAGTGGCTGCAATCAGCCCATTGGGGTTATCTTCCAGCCGGACACTAACCAGCAAAATTTCGATTGGGTTGTTTTCTCGATTAAGCAAGCCATAACGTTGGCCGGATTGAGTCGAAAATATCGTTCCTTCATTTAGTAACTGAGTTCGGACGGTTGGATGGTCGAGCCAGGGGTAATACAGAATAGTCACTGCCCCTTTTTGTGGAACAAAAGCCGAAGAGGGCGGTAGAATTATTTGGCCTTGCGGCTGGATAATCAAACGTTGGGTGACTAATTGCCAGGGGGTTGGCTGTTCTTCTTTATCGCCAAAAATCGGGTAAAATTGCGAGATGCCCAATATCAAAAGTAGCGGCAAGCCCAGTGCAATCCCCAAGTATAACGTTGCAAGACCAATAATTTTGCGTTTTGACATTTTTTGCCTTTACCTTTACCCCTAAAAATTACTTCCAGCTTATCATAAAGCAAAGCTGGCTTTATTGACAACTACAAAAGCGAATTAGCTTTTATAAAAGTAATCAGTTCTATAATACTAATGTAATATTTTAGTGGTCTATCAGCAGTTTGTTAGTAACTTCTATTTGACAAACTACTAAACTCGAAAGAAATTCAGCAAAAAGGACTTGAAGTTTAGTTTAATGTAGGTTATTATATATTTATTCAACCGGGTCAATCTAAATTTGATTTTTGCTTGCATTTATCACTCTCGCAGTTTACAGGAGTCTTTTAAGCATGGATACAAGAACCGCCAGTGCTATAGCAAATCCTCCCACTGATGGCAAACCTCTGCCCGAACTATCCGAATATAGCTTATTTACTCGACAGGTTATGCAGACGTTAGGATTAATCGGATATCGTCGCTCCAAAACGCTTATTCCTCAACACGCGCCGCCCAATTATTTTGTGATGGAAGCTCATTTAGGCCATAATGCCCGGATGCGCCAAAATATTGGTATTATTATTTATGATAACAAAAAGCAGATTCTTTCGATTGCTCAGGCTGAACAACTTGTAACTTTTATTAAAGAACAAGCCGAAGTTGGTATTTTGAATGGCGGGTTACAAACCGAAAGCGGTTTGCAGATTAACGGGTTTTTGATAACATCCGAGAAAGTAAGCCAGGAAGTTGAGGCAAGTCTGGTTTCTCCCAGCACTCCAAAAGCCTATCTTAAAGCGATGACTTATACTGAGTTGGTAGAAGAGCTAATTAACTTTGAGGATTATCTGCATCGTGAGGTGCATAACTATATTCACTTTCGGATGCCGGAACGACCCGACGAGCCGCCTCTTTCCGAAGTTTATATTCCACTTCAGGCGGAACACCGCCAAAGCCTGAATATAATTGAGTTGGCTTCCGTTGATGAAGCTAATACCGCTTACCGTCAAATCTATAATGTGTTATGGCAGGGCGATTTGGAACACGCGGTGCGTACCTGGTTATCTGCTCCCAAAAGTCCCCGGTTGGCGTTGCTGGCAGATTATGGTAGCGGAAAAACCACCTTTTGCAGCCATTTTACTGCAAAACTGGCTGGTGAATATTTGAACGCGCCAGTTTCGGAACGGGGGAAGCATCGTATTCCTTTGCTTATAACCTTGCGGGATTTTGCCCGTAACGCAGTAGAACTGGAAGGTTATTTGGTTTCTCACCTGAAAAAATATTGCAGCGTGGACAATCCAAATTATCAAGCTTTGCGTAAAATGGCCGAAGCCGGGTTATTGCTTTTTATCTTTGATGGCTTTGATGAGATGGCTTTGCGGGCTGATGCTGAAACAATTCGTGAAAATATTGCCGCTTTTGAAGAACTGGCAAATTTGCCCAATAATAAAGTGCTTTTGACTACCCGGCCTGAGTATTTTATGAATTATAGCGAGCAAACTCAAGCCCTGCGCGGCTATCATAGCCTTTATATCAGCCCTTTTAATCCCGGCCAAATCGAAATTTATCTACAAAAGCGCAGCCTTTATTTGCGGCCCACCAGCAACAATATTTATCAAGATTTGGATTATTTCCGGCGCAAGCTCAAGGAGATTCACGACTTGACCGATTTGGCCCGCCGCCCGGTTTTGCTCGAAATGATTGTCAAAACCTTCCCGGATATTGTGGCCGATAACATGATTTTGAACCGCCCTAATTTGTACCAGCGTTATTTGGAAGGTGAGCTGAACCGGCAGACTTCTACCAAGCAACGCCGCCTTTTGATAAGCCCGGAAAAACGCTTCGAGATTATGGAACGTTTAGCTTTGGAACTATACATAAGTGATAAAACCGAATTGACTGGCAAACGAATTGCCGATGTTTCCAAAGAGCTTTTAACACCAGAGCAGCAAAGCGAAATGGAGGCTCACCAGCGCGATATTTTGACCTGTTCGTTTTTGGTGCGAAACGGTAATATTTATCATTTCTCCCATCAATCTTTTATTGAATATCTGGTTGCCCGCAGGTTAGCCCGCGATATTGCCGCCGAGAAAATTGACTTTTTGCGGACGAAAGCCCTTACCAGCGTTATCCGCGAATTTTTGATTGAAATGGAGCAAAGTGTAAAACCCCGGCCAACCGCCAGCCCGAACCATTCCAATACCCTGATTTATTTCAACAGTACCATTCTGGGTCAATGGTTACAAGAGTACCGCACCGAACGCTGGACAGCTACCAACCTGGTTTCGTTGCTGGCTGGTATAAAAAAGGGTAAAGGTACGCTACGCTTACGCTTGCAGAAAGCGAATTTGATGCAGGCTGACCTTAGCAATGCCAATTTACGCGGGGCTATTCTGGATCAGGTAGACTTAACCGAAGCCAACTTGAACGAGACCGATTTGAGCGACGCTTTTCTTTTCGCTGCTACTTTGCTAAAAGCCCAACTTGTCAAAACCGTGCTAAACCGGGCTAATCTTACCTGGGCCAGATTAGTTAATGCTCGTCTAATCGAGGCTGAACTTGAGGAGGCCAACCTTACTGAAGTAAATCTTACCGACGCTGATTTGAGCAGAGCCAATCTTCAGGATGCTAATTTGAAAGATGCGATTTTGGAGAAAGCCAATCTGCGGCGGGCCAATCTGCGCGGGGCTAAAATGGATCAAACTAACTTGACTGGGGCGAATTTAAGCGGGGCGAATTTGGCCGGAGTAGTTTTGACCAGAGCAAATCTGGCTGGTGTAAATTGGGGCGATATTGCCTCAAGAGGGACACTCTGGAACAATAGCGAAGGCTTGACTAACTGCGACGGTCTGGTTATCAAGCTACCGCGTAACCTCGCGCCAGATGTTCGGGTAGAACTTCGTCAGGGCGGGGCGGAAATTATCGGCTAAAATCTGCCGATTGTTCAAATATAGGAGGGATTTCCAATCCCGATTTTATCCAAACCCGTCTTATCGGAATTGGGAATCCCTCCTACAATGATACTTGCAAACAATTACTTTTTCCTGGTACGCTCCAGGCTAAAAAACCAGATAGCGTAACCTACTATCAGATTGACCAGATTTAGCATAAGAATTAGAGTTGAAAGGCTGATAGCTTTTTCGCGGGCATAGCCGATTTGCGACAGAATCCCTACCAGCGTCATATCCCTCGCTCCAATACCACCTACCGAAATTGGTATTAGGCTAACCACCGTCGCCAAACTACTAACTGCTACTACCTGCAAGGGGTTCAAGTTCAAGCCTAACGCCAGTGCAAGCAGCCATATCCGAAATAGAGCCAACCCCGAACCAAGTAAAGTCGCCCCAAATACGGTCAAGAGGGTCGAAAGTTTAAGGTTGTCGGTTGTCGGTTGTCGGTTGTCAGTAAGAAAGTTTCCAGTTTCTGATTTCTGGTTTCCAGTTTCTGGTTGGTTAAATTCCGAATTGATACTTGATACTTGATTATTACTTCCGACTTTTTTCAGGGCGAAGCCCATAAGACGCTGGCGAATGGGCGGAAGAGCTAAGGCCAGTGTCGCGGTTAGCGTACCGCCTAGCAAGACCAGAATAGCCGGGAGTTCGCCCGCAAATTCGCTACCCAGAAAAAGTAAGCCGCCCGCCGCCAGCAGTAGCAATACCGCTACATCAAAAAGCCGATCTAGCACAATCGAGAGCAGCGCAAGGCCCAGCGAATAGCCCATGTCGCGCAAATACCAGGCTTTGATAGCATCGCCAGCCTGACCGGGCGTGAAACTGCCAGCCGCCAACCCGACAGAGTACAGCCGAAAAGCCGGGCCAAAGCCTAACTTGATGCCCAAATCGTGCAAAATCATGCGCCATCGCCATGCCTTGAGAGCAATAAAGGGGAAAACCAGGATAATCGCCAACCCTACCAACCCCAAATTAGCCTGTCGCAAATCATCCCAAATTTGAGTCGGGCTAAGGTTTAATCGCCACAGGAAAAAAAGTAAAAGCAGCGTACCACCTAGTCGGACAACCCAGCGTAGTATTGCTTTTTTAGGCCGGGCGGCTAAAACTTTATCGGATTGAGTAAGCATTAGCGAAGAGGGGGTAAGGGCGATTCTTCGGATCGGGTCGAAGTTTGCTGATAATTATTCGTTGGGGGGGGGGCAAGGTTTCGCAAGCTGCTTTGCTCGAAACGGAGGGCGGCGATTTGCTCTGAAATCAGGCTGAACAAAAAGATTAGCACGCTAATACTTAATAAAAGTACCGAGCCATTCGGAATTTTGCCGTTCAGGAAGAAGTTTATTAAACCATAAAGCGCACCGGCTACAAACCAGATTAGGGCCAAAGGCATAAAAACTTTTATCGGGTTAAACAAGGTAATCATTTTTAGAATAATAGTGATAAACTTTATGCCGTCCCTAACAGGCCGGATATGGCTTTTACCGCCTTGCCGCCGCTCAAACTTTAGCGGTACGTGTTTCACGTTGTAGCCCGCCTTCATAAAGCTCATGGTCGTGGTGGTCGGGTAGGAATATTTGTTGGGTAGCAGATGAATAAATTCCATCACTTTATCTCGCTTGAAGCAGCGAAAACCACTGGTTGGGTCAGGCACTTTCATTTCGACCAGATAGCTGGCGAGGCGGCTAAAAATCCAGTTACCAAAATTGCGGTAGCCTTGCGTATCGCTATCGCCCGTTCGCGCCCCAACCACCAAATCATACGGGCCGATGTATTCCAGCAATTTGTCAATATTTTCGGGGGAATGTTGCCCGTCGGCATCCAGCAACAAAATTACTTCACCGCGTGCCGCCCGGATACCAGTCTTGACCGCCGCCCCGTTGCCCTTATTGTAGGGATGGCGCAAAACTCGCGCTCCGGCCTGTTCTGCCAAAACCGGGGTGCGGTCTGTTGAGCCATCATCCACCACAATAATTTCACAGGTCGGCTTGGTAGCCCGCACCCGCGCCACTACCTGGCTAATCACCTCTTCTTCGTTATAAGCCGGAATAATAATGGTTAATTTCTCATCTGCTATCATTACTTCTTTATACTTTGCCCTTGTGCTGTTATAAAAGCGGCTTCCCGCCCCTGTTTTGGTCTGTTTGTCACCCATTTGTTGCTCTTTATCAAAAACAATTATTCAAATGTAGGAGGGATTTCCAATCCCGATTTTGCCTAAACCCGTCTTTGTCGAGATTAGAAATCCCTCCTACATAAATACTGATTGAGAATTGCTATCAAAAGTAAAAAGCGGGCGTGACACACAAATTTAGTCTTTGCCCGAATCGGCAGAACCAATACTGCTATTTTTTAGTTCCTGCCTTTGCAGTTCCCTCGCCCGGATTCTCCCCCGGTGGAAGCTTTTATGCTCCCGCAAAATCATTAGCCGCCACCAAAGTTCCAGTAAATTCACGCCCGTTCGCCATAAGCGCGGGAAGTTGAAAAACTGGCTTTTGCCATAGGCCCGGTGATAATGGTGTACCGGGACTTGAGCAAATTTATAACCAGCGTCCTGCAACTTTTTGACCAGTTCCAAACAAATAGTGCCGCTATTGCTGGTTAGCTCAATGTCGTCAAAGCACTGCCGCCGGATAAGCCGGAAATCGCAATCGGTATCGCGCACTTGTAGCCGGAAGGCAACTTTAACCGTCCAGTGATACATTTTGCCGATTACAACCCGGTGAAAGGGGTCGTGCCGTTCGATTTTGTAGCCGTTTACAATATCTACCCCAGGTGTAAGCTTTTCCAGCAGTAATGTCATTTCGCGGGCATCGTACTGAGCATCGCCATCAGTGTAAAACACCAAATCTTTGGTAGCTGCCGAGAAGCCCGAACGCAAGGCCCCGCCATAGCCCCGATTTTTCGGGTGATGAATCACTCTTACTTCCGGGTAAATCGTTGCCAATTCATCCAATATATCGGCGGTATGGTCTTTGCTGCCATCGTTAATCACAATTACTTCGTAATCATCGCTGATTTGGCGGCAAGTCAGCAGGGCGGTAATAACCATGCTGGCAATTGTGCCGGAATCGTTATAGGCCGGGAAGAAAACCGAAACGCTGGGCCGCTTTGCCGAAGCAAGGCTGGTATTTTCTAATTGAAGCAAGCTATTTTTATCGATAAAATCCAGGTCAGACACGCTAAAAAGCTCCTCTCACTCAGGACATAATTTCGCCTGTAAATTCGCGCTACTAATACAACGGGCAATTCGAGCAACAGTTTTCCGAGAACTGGCTTAATTTACCATAGTAACGCAACTAGAGCAAAATCTTCCTAATTGTATAACTATCATCATGCAAAAAAAGTTGTGTGCTATCCTTCGCTATGAGCAAATTTGAGTTTCAGGTAATTATATAGTGCGCTCTTTCTTGCGTCAATTCAGGCTGGACAATTTAGATAAAAAAAAGAGGCTGACCCACGAAGGCCAGCCCTTTTTTTTATCTAACGTATTCGCATACTAGGGGTATACTACCACGTCTGATTCTTTCGACACTGCATCACGATAGAGCAAGAGCAGACCAGGACTGCTGGTGGTTACGCCAGCCGTCTTGTTGAACTGTACCTGCGTACCGTTGTTGTCAAAGCTCATGGTCAGACCCAGGCTATCCAGCGTTCCCGCGTTCGTCCAGGGCAACTTCGACAAAGTGTATTTGGGTGAACCAACCTTGTAGGTCGGCCAGGTCGAGATAGAGCCAGTGCCGATAGCGTCTCTCGCACCACCGTAGTATACGTCATCCGCTTCGACTGAATTAGATAAGGTCTTGCCACGCATATCCAGGCCAATGGACGGGTCAAAGGTCGGTACGGTCAGGATAGCGTTACCAGAGCTAAAGTCGGCCTGAGTGTAGTAGTAGATGCTACCATCACCAGTTAGCAGGTTGAAAATAGCCACTACGTTCTCGCCGGTAAGACCACCACCAGTAAACAATCCTAAATCGGCATTCTGGATTTCGTAGATGCCGCTAATCGAGCCATTGGCGTTGCGGGCTACTACCAAAATGTCATACAGGTTTGGCAAGTTCGGGATAGCGCGACGTTCGTAAGTGGTAGCGGCAAACTGGAGACAAGTTCCCTCAAAGCAAGGAGTTTCGCGTACTCCAAACTCTTTCAGGTCAATATCCCAGTAGTTGAAGCTGGTAGCGTTGACCGCTTTTTTCGGGCTGGTGCCAAGCAAGTTAAAGACATCTACCCGAGCCTTGACCACGCCCAAACCGTTGCCCATTTGCAGAGCCTTGACCGGGCCGTTGTTCCAGGTATCGAATACCCCTTCAACTGTTACATTGGTGGATTTGTGGGGCAGGATGTAGAAAGGTACGCTGGCTTTGTTGTCCGTGCCACCATCAATCATCATATAGCCGTCCAACTCGAAATTGTCCAGAATGGCTGGGATAGCTTCATCTGAACCAGCCGTACCACCCGGAATAGCGGTGAAAGGCCAAGTCGGAACTTGTTGACCGGTCAGCATTAATTGAACGGTAATAGTTTGTTCCTGACCGGGAGCTAACCAAACGCTACCAGGGCCGGACAAGCTAATCGCACCGTTGCCGCTATTGCGGTACTTGTACGAAATGTTGTACAAGCGACCGTAACCGCTAGTTTCGAGGCTTTTTAGTTTAACATCTTTGGTAAAGATTTTGGTGTTATTGTCAATAGTCTGGAAGCCAAAGCTAATTGCCGCCTGGTCTTCGCCCGGTACTGTCACCAAAATACCACTGCGGGCCGCTTGATTGACGCGGACTTCACCGCCACCAATCCGGCTAATCGGGGTAGCATAGGTTTTGCCACCGCTACCAGGAGTTACCACGCCAGTAAAGGCTGTCGTCATCATCAGCGATTTAATCTCAACCGGAGTCCAGTTCGGATATTTCTGCTTGAGTAAAAGAGCCGAGCCGGAAATCATCGGGGTTGCGCCGGAAGTACCACCGAAAGCCCCGGTTTTGTTGCCAGTACCGGCAATCATCGAAGTGGATTCGCCGGGTGCGCCAATTTCGGGC
>JBBQGP010000079.1:0-23000 GCA_038323095.1 Chloroflexia bacterium
CCCGAAGGCGCAAAGCAAATGGCTCAACAAATCCCGGACTGGCAATTCTCACTCATCCCGCAAGCCGGACATATGCCCAATCTGGAAAATCCCAATTTCTTTAACCAATCCGTCGAAACTTTCCTTAACTCAGTTTACGACGATTAGGGCCAATTCATCTAGTTTAGTTGTAGGAGGGATTTCCAATCCCGATAAAAACGGGTTTGGGTAAAATCGGGATTGGAAATCCCTCCTACATAATTTGCTCGATTTAACAGGAATTTTATTATGATAAAAACGAGTGGTAAACTAGAGGTTTTGTTTCGACATTTGCCTGATAAACCTTTGCCCGAAGGAAAAATTAGCTATGAACAGTTTTTAGATGGGTAGATGAGGATAGCCACGCTGAATGGGTTGACGGAGATATATTGATGCCAAGTCTGATTAACGTTTTGCACCACGATACCAGCGATTTTCTGAAAGCGATTTTAGGCGGTTATGCCAGATTGAACGATTTGGGCAAAGTGTTAGGCCCATTTCAAATGAAGCTACCGGGCAAGGATGGGCCGGGACGTGAGCCAGACGTAGTTTTTGTGGCAAAAGCTAATTTGGGAAAGTTGCAGCATACTTTTATAGATGGCGCGGGGGATTTGGCTATCGAAGTAATTTCACCAGAAAGCGTCGAACGTGACCGGGTAGATAAATTTGCGGAATATGCCGCCGGAGGTGTGGCGGAATACTGGCTAATTGACCTGCAAACTCAGGAAGCTGAATTCTATCTTTTGAATGAGAAAAACCAGTACGAAGCCGTTTCGCCGGATGAGCAGGGCAAATATTATTCGAGGTCTATGTCGGGTTTGTGGATAAAACCCATCTGGCTCTGGCGTAAACCTTTGCCTGATGCTAACGATGTCCTCAAATTAGTGGCTGGCTCGGCTTATGAGAATTATCTGGCGCGTTCACCTCAGCCTGATTTATAAGGTTTGCACTTCTTGTAACGGAAAAGGTGTTTTATGGCACTGGATGAAGCCCAAAAAGCGTATCTGGAACGGGTGATGGGCGGCTATAGCGCGGGCCGCTTGCGTTTGCGCGAACGACAGGACGAGGCGGCGGATAAAGCGGATGAAGCGGGCTTACCTGTTAGTGGGCCAAGCGGGGCGTTTGGCGGGCGTGGTTCTGACCCGGTTTCGGCTATTTCCGAATATCGGGCCGCCAATACCGCCCTGACAGCCCTCACCAAGCTGGAACGCAAGCGCGAACCTACCGCAGAGGAAGCCCAAGCCCTTAGCGCGATTATTCTCAAGGAAAACCGCCCGGCTTTGCTAGTTCAAAACAATAGCTTTGCCGTCCCCAAAGTAGGCGAATGGACGCTTTTAGCCGAACACAAAATTGCTTTGGAAAAAATCCTCCCGGCAGTCGGGCGCATCGAAATCAAAACTGAAAGCCCGCTTGGTTATATTGGTACGGGTTTTCTGGTTGCGCCCGATGTGATTTTGACCAACCGCCATGTTGCCCGCTTTTTTGTGGAAAGCAAAAGTCTGGAAATACAGGCCGATTTGAATCCGCGCATAGATTACGCTCAGGAATATCAGGTAGAGCGTTTCCAGATTGCGGCTATCAGGCAAGCTCTGCTGGTGGATGATTATTGGGATTTGGCGGCTTTGCAGGTGGAATGGGACGAAGCCACGCCAAAGCTTGAGCCTTTGCCTTTGGCCGGGTCGCTACCCCAACCGCTCAAGGACGGGCTGGTAACTTCGATTGGCTATCCGGCTTTGGATACCAGCAAGTCCGAACGTATCCCGGTGCAAATGCAAGTTTTTGACAATATTTTCGAGAAAAAAAGGCTTTCTCCCGGCTATACTTTGGGTCGGGGCGAAACCACCAGCTTTGGTAAAACTGTCCGAGCGGTGGAACACGATTGCTCGACGCTGGGCGGCAATAGTGGTTCTTGCCTGTACAATCTCGACAGTCAAAGCGTCGTCGGCTTGCACTTCGCCGGTTTTTATCTGGTCGCCAATTATGCCGTCCCGACCTGGGAGCTAACCAAAAACCCCGTTCTCAAGAATTTGGGTGTAACTTTCGTATAAAGCCCTATTTCTGTAGGACATTGCTCCACTATTGGATGCTTGACCAATTACTGCCCGGTAAAAATGGGAGGCCGCTTTTCAAGCATGGCTGCTAACGCTTCTTTGTGGTCGGCAGTATGATGGGCGAGAGCCTGCATTGCCGCCGAAAGTTCCAGCAAAGTATCGAGCTTGACGTGCTGGCCTTCCCGGATAAGCCGTTTGGTCATTCGCAAGGCGTGGCCGGGATTAGCGGCGATTTTCGCGGCCAGCATTCGGGCTTCTTCCAGCAAGTTTTCGGGGCTAACAACTCTGGAAACCAAGCCCCATTCCAGAGCTTGCACCGCACTGACCGCCTCGCCTGTAAAGGCCATCTCGTTAGCGCGGGAAAGCCCGACTACTCTGGGCAAAAACCACGCTCCCCCGTCGCCGGGAATAATCCCAAGCTTTACAAAACTTTCGGCAAAACTGGCTTTTTCGCTGGCTATCCGAATATCGCACATACAGGCCAAATCACAACCCGCCCCGATTGCCGGGCCGTTCACTGCCGCAATTATTGGTACTTCCAGGTTATAAATTGCCAATGGAATACGCTGGATGCCCGAAAGATAAGTCTGACGCAAATCAAACGGGGATTGCTCGCTCCAATTTACCATTTTTTTGATATTGCCGCCCGCACAAAACGACTTGCCTGCCCCGGTCAAAATTACTACTTTAACTTCCCGGTCAGCATTTATTCGGCTGGTCGCCTCGACGATAGCCTCGACCATTTCGTTATCGGAAATCGCATTGTGAATTTCGGGCCGGTTCAGGGTCAAAGTTACCAGATGATTTTCCTTTTGGTACAGCACCGCGCTATTAGCCTCGCTCATTTTCTCCCCCTTTTTAAATTGAAAAATCCTGAATAAAACAGCTACATTTTAATCAAAATTAAAAGCAAAAGCAAAAAAGAATTACCCTTTACAATCACACGAATTTAACTAATCTTAACTTTTCTGGGCTAAAAACCCTTGACATCAAGCTGAATAAATGATATTATGACCCTGACACAAATCCAAAGAGATTGCGTCGAAGTAAAAGGAGGTGATGCCCATGATAAATGATAACCGTAGGGGCGTCGCCGGAGGTCTAGTTTACTAGACACTGGCGATGTCCTTTACATAGCAGAGGCCGCAACCAGCTTGCTGGAATGCGGCCTTTTGCGTTAAGCTAATCTTTTGGAAGAAAGCGAAAATATGACGGCAAATCTTTCACCCCAAGCAGAATTTGAAACTCCTAAAACCGCAATTGCAATTGTGGCCCACCCTGATGACACCGAATTTGGCTGTAGCGGCACAGTTGCCAAATGGACTAAAGCGGGCTGTGAAGTTCATTTCGTGGTCTTAACGAGTGGCGATAAAGGTACGGAAGACCCCAACGCTGACCCCGCCGAATTGCGCCGTATCCGGGAAGCCGAACAGGAAGCCGCCGCTCAAATTTTGGGGGTAAAAAGTTGCGTCTTTCTGCATTTTACTGACGGGGAACTAATTAACAGTCTGGAAAACCGGGGCGCAGTAGTGCGTGAAATTCGCAAATTCAAGCCCGAAGTAATTTTTACCTGGGATCCCCTCACCCGCAATTATCGGATGCACCCCGACCACCGGGCTTGCGGCCAATTGGCTTTGGAAGCCGCTTTCCCTGCCGCCATGATGCCACTTAGCTACCCAGAGCAATTGCGGGAGGAAAACTTGCAGGTTCATCGTACCAAAAAACTGTTGCTCTTCGGTACAGACGCACCCGATTACTTTGTAAATATTGATGAAGTATTTGAGCAGAAAATGCAGGCCACCCGCGCCCACGCCAGCCAATTTGATATGTCCAATACTGGTTTTGAGGAACGCTGGCGGCAAAGATTGCGCGATGCCGCCAAAGATTTTGATTTTGAATACGCCGAATCTTTCAAATTAGTAGAGCTTTAGCTAAAATTACTGCCCTAAACCAGTGTGTAAATCCGGCTCAGGCCAGTGGTGATGTTCTACTTCATGAGCCTTCATTCGTAGCACCACCCGAATATCCGAAGCGTCCAAAACTTCCTCAAACGGAATATAGATGTCGCGCTTGAGGGTACGGCTGATTAAAATAGTGCCATCCTGTACTGATTTAACCATGCCAACGTGTTTTTCGTCCACTCCGACTACTTCTACCCCGGCTTGTACCTGGGACGGTTCGGTATCGCGGTTTAAGCCTTGTTCGGGTCGCGCCCCAAAAAGCGCGTCGCGGGTCGCTAGATTTTCTTGCTGGTTATAACTTTCCATACCGTAGCCGGAAAGATAAACAGTGGTAGTGTCGGTTCTTAAAACGCCACTAATAGCAATTCGTCTGTTATTTACTAATAAACTTTCTTCATCTACGCCCTCAACTGTTCCCAAAGGGGTATCTGCCGCGCTAAAAACTAACATTCCCGGCACAATTACAATATCGCCTTTTTGCACTTGCGTTTCCTCCTGATAGACGCACTGAATTTACTCATAATATTTTATGGCTAAATAACTAAAGTTGCAAATTCCTTGCCAACACTCTAACCATTCACCTTGCTTAAAAACCAAAACCTGTTGACAAAACCTGGAAGCAGTGCTAACATTACCTTACTAACAAGTAAGTTACTTTTAATAGCGAGACTTGTTAGCATTATCACATAAAAGAAATTTAGGACTATGACAGTCAAAACTGATTTACGAACAACCGATACCAAAGAAAAGATACTGAAGGAGGCTCGACGGCTTTATCAGGCCGGCGGTTACAGCTATATGGGGCTAGATAACATTGCCCGTAGCCTTAACATTACGCGAGCGGCTCTTTATCATCATTTTCCAGATGGTAAAGAGCAAATGTTAATTGAGATGGTGGCCGCCGCTACTAATGAAAAAGCCGCCCAATGGCAAACCGCGCTGGAAAGTAGCCCTAACGCCAGAGAAAGACTCCGGCTAATGCTGCTTTCAATTATCGCTGAACCCTTGCTTGACCATCGTCAGCTAATTTGCGCCAAAGCCGAAGAACTGGACGAAAAATCAGCGATTGTTATTCAAGAAAGCTTTAGAAAGCTTTATGATTTGGCAATGCTGGTTTTTCAGGAAGGTATCGAACGGGGCGAATTGCGGCAAGTCGAGCCGGACGTAGCTTTTTTTAGCTTTATTGGGCTATGCAAACAGGTTGAAGATATTATGTCCTTCAAAGACCGTTTGCCTAATATAACGGCTTGCAACGCGATACCTTCAGAAGTATTAACTCAAAAATTACTGGAATTATGGCTGGACGGCATAGCACTGCCACAATCACAAAAAGACGTTTTTTAATACAATCAAGGTTACAAACAGAAATTTACTTTTTAAGAACTTTTGTGGCAGTTATTTAGATTGACATAACAGGAGAACTAATGAAAAAATCAGGTAGATATGCCATTGCGCTAACGGCTGCACTTGGCCTGGTTATGGGTGTATTGGATAACACCATTATCAATATTGCCCTTGTACCAATTGCTAACGCCTTGAAGGTGGAACTGGGGACGGTGCAATGGCTGGTAACAGGTTATTTTCTTTCACAGGCGGCGGTTATTCCGATTGCCGGATATTTTAGCAATCGTTTGGGAGCGCGGCGCGTTTTTATCGCCTCGATTATTCTTTTTACAGTTGGTTCATTGCTTTGCGGTTTGATGCGGGATGCCACCTGGCTGATTATTTTTCGGGTGCTGCAAGGCGTAGGAGCGGGAGCTTTATTCCCGGTGGGGCAAACTCTGGCGATTAGCCCTTTTCCAGCCAAAGAACGGGCCAGCGCGATGGCGATTATCGGTATTCCGATTTTGCTTGCGCCCGTATTCGGCCCTATTTTGGGTGGCTGGATTAACGATTCGTTTGGCTGGGAATATTTGTTCCTGATTAACGTACCAATTGGTATTGTGGCGGTTGTGCTTTGCCTTTTGATTATTCCGGCTGACAAGCCAATTGGGGCAGAGAAACAGCCTAATTTCGATTATATTGGATTAATACTTTCAACTTTGGGCGTATTAGCGGTGGTTTATGCCTTTACGCTGGTAAACCAAATTGACCCGGCCACCCGTAGCCAGCTAAATCCCCAGGGCTTGCCTTTTGGCTGGAGCTATTGGCTGGTTTGGACGCTGGTAGGAGCGGGAGCAGTTTTATTGGCGGCTTTTGCCCTTTACGAATTGCGGGTTAGTAATGACCCGGTGCTGGATTTGCGTTTGTTCAAGAACTATAATTATACGATTGCCAGTTTGGTTAGCTGGGTACTTGGCGCAACGGTCTTTGGTAGCTTGCTGCTGCTGCCGGTCTTCTTGCAGCAAGTCCGCTTGCCACATATGACCGCCTTTGACACCGGGTTGGCTTTAATGCCGCAAGGGGTCGGGGCAGTAATCGGTATGGGCTTGAGCGGAGTGCTTTACAATCGGCTAGGTGTCCGAAATATGACCTTCGGCGGTGGCCTAATTCTGGTCTTTGCCCTCTGGCAGCTTACCCACCTTACCGTTACCAGCGACGGTTGGACAATGGCTCCCTGGAATGTAATGCTTGGTTTTGGTCTGGGTATAACTATGATGCCAGTGCAAACTCTGGCCCTGCAAACCCTGTCCGGCCCGGCTCTGGCAAAGGCAACTTCACTGTTTAATGTGACGCGCCAGATTTCCAGTTCGATTGCAACGGCGATTATTATTACTTTGCTGGTGCAGCAAAATACTTCACACTTTACTCAATTGCGGGACGAAGCTTTGAAAAATCTTCCGGCAGGGGTCACGCCTGACCCGAATAGCCCGCAAGCTCAGGAAGCTTTCCGCCAATTGGCGGCGCAGGCCGGAACAGCCGCCAATAACGATTTGTTCTTTTATCTGGCAGTCGGTACGGCTCTGGTCGCGTTGTTGGCTCTAGCCCTTCCCAACCGCAAGAAGCAATTTGAACAAAGCGCGGCGGCGGAAGGCGAAGAACAGGCTTTGCGCGAACCGATGATTAGTATCGGGTAGATTTCTGAAGTTTTTAGTTTTGACTTAAAGTAGCCTGAGACTTGTCTCAGGCTACTTTAATTTTATGTAATTACTCAGGTGTAGGAGGGATTTCCAATCCCGATAAGACGGATTTGGGCAAAATCGGGATTGGAAATCCCTCCTACATTGACGCTGGCTGAGTAGTTACAAAAACTTTAGTATGATTTAACAATTACTTTGCCTAAAACAGCGAGAATTAATCAAATAGTAACATCCAGATTTGGAGATAATCATGTATAATAAATGCAAGGGCGGGTTATTAGCGGATTTTTTGGAAAAGCTCTCGCGCTATAACCTTTGTCCTACAAAAATATCCGAGTAATAATTATAGATTTAGCTAAAGACTAAATACAATAAAAGGGACAATTATATAATGGGACTTCTCAAATCCAGGAAAATTAACCGGGCCGAATTGCAGCATCGGCTGACCCAATACCAAATTCCCGAAAATATCCAAAACAGCCTTTTTAATCACTTGGAACAAGCGCAAGATACCGATTTGTACCGAATGAACCCGCGCTATCTGGCAAGCAAACTGCGGCTGGACGAACGGCAGACGCTGGATTTGCTGGCTTTGGGATTGCGCGAAGGGCTTTTTACCCTGAATTGGGAAGTACAATGTCCCGCCTGCCATTCCCAAATCAGCTATTTTAATTCCTTGCAGCAAAGCCATAGCCACGTCCGTTGTATTGGTTGCAGTACCGAATTCGAGGCCCATTTTGATGACCATGTGCAGGTAACATTTAATATTCATCCCAATATCCGTACTCTTTCCAAAAATGTTACCAAAACTGGCGACGTTTTAAGTCAGGTTTTGCGGCAAAGCCAGCAAGGGCAACGCGCTACCGCCGACGGCAATACCCTAACGGTGCTAAAGCTGAAACGTGAGCAGGAAGTTTCTTTTGCGCCCCTGACCGCCCACGAATTATTGACTATCCAGGCTTTCCGCGATTTTTTCAAAAGCGAAACTTTGCCCGAAGGCGAAAATTTTGAGGTGCGGCGAGTTGCCATGCTTTTTACCGATTTAGCCGGGTCTACCGCGCTTTACACTCGCAAAGGCGACCCGAACGCTTATAATTTGGTGCGGGAGCATTTTACGATTTTGCGTCAGGTAGTCGACCAAAATCAGGGGGCGGTTATCAAAACTATCGGGGATGCAGTAATGGCCGCTTTTATCAGTGAAGCGAACGCGATGCGGGCAGCAGTTCAGGCTCAACATGAAATTCAGGCTTATAACCGTAACCACAATTTGCCCGATAACGATTGCCTGATGCTCAAGATTGGTTTGCACGCCGGGCCAAGTTTGTATGTTAGTTTGAATGAACGCCTGGATTATTTTGGCTCAACCGTAAATACGGCGGCCCGTACCGAAAGCCAATCCCAGCCCGGCCAGATTGTTTTTACCGAAGCCATATTAAACGCGCCGGGAGTGCGTGAACTGCTGCAAGCCTATCATTTGGAAGATAACGAAGTGCAGCTAAAAGGGCTGGACGGCAAAACCCGGCTCTGGCGAATCACGCTTGAGCCAGCTTCAAATGCACCGCTTCCAGCCAAAGTTGTGCTGGGCTAAAAAGGCGGGTTCTGGCCTGTTTCTTGCCTGTTAATCCACGATAGTTACTAGATAATTTCTTACTAAAAACGGCAAGGCAAGAAAGGAATCTTGGGAAAATGAATAAAGCGTTTGGTGGTTCGGGTTTTTCCCGGCTTAACATCTTTACAATTATCGGCCTTTTACTCGCGCTGGCAACCCCAATTTTGATGATATTACAATATGGCGTACCCGGTATTTTTACTTTGCTACTGGGCGGCCTTTTCCTGCTTATTGGTGCAAACGACAAAGCAGACTAAAAGCTACTTTGTCGTTTGGTAGCGCAATGTCCCACAAACTAACCCAAATCAGGATTAAGCTTCCTGTTTTTGGGCTGACGAAGCCTCTTCTAATGGTTTTGGCTCAAAATAAGGTTCTATCGGCGCAAAAGTAGCTTCTTCTTCGTCGGCAATCAGGCGTAAGCTAAATTGCTCAAGGGCGCGACGGGCGCTGTAGCTCATTTTGCTTTTGCTCAAATCCATAAAGCCCTGACGCGGAATACGAGCCGCCAGCAAGTTGTTTTCGTAAATCAGGCTACCGTCAAAAAGCTCGTCGAATTCGTCGGGACTACGGCTGGTCATTTCGAGTTGTCGGCGCGATTTGCTCATTTCTCTCTTGCGTTTAGCGTCCTCGCGTTCTTGCTCGATTAGCTGCTTCTTTTCGGCGGCTTCGCGTTTCTTGCGTTCTTTAGGGCTTTCCTGAAGTTCTTCGGGGGTTACATTGCGGCGCAATTGCCAGAGCTTTTTTTGCTGCTGCTGTTCATCGAATAACATTAGTCCCTCGAACTGGCGGCTTTCCATCCGGGTTAGCGTAATGCTGATTTCTTGCAAAAAAGGCAAAGTCTCAAAAGCAGCCAGCACGTAGGCCACTGCTTTAGAGCAAACCCTGTCCTCGTATTCCCGGAAAAAGTTGATTCGGCCACGTTTGGTACGAGTAGAATCGGGCAAGGTTGGTGGTTTGGGGATACGGGCTTTAATATCAAGGCTGTATTCGTTGCGATTATATTCAAAATAAACAATTGGCTCATCGCAAAGCTGTAAACGCAAAAGCGAAAACAAGGCTTGATGGTTTTGGTGAGCCACATAAGTTTCACGAGCGATTTGGCCGCGATTTATAATTTCCTGGCGCAAGGCATCCAAATGCTGCGGGTCAAGCAAAGGCAATTTGGCGTACTGAATGTAAGCTTCTATCCGCCCGCCCGCACCGTCCAAACCTAGAGTTTCCACCGATTTACGAATTTCGTAATAGGCTCGGTCTATATAAAAAAGGGGAAGCCGCAAAGCCTGTTCGGTACGCGCCCCCTCGTTAAACAAAATGTTTTGCTCATCAAAATCGAGAAAGAAGGCATCTTCTTTGAAGCGAGTGGTAAACAAGCCGCTTTGGGGAGTGCGCGGCAAAGGCATTCGCCCATGAACCACGTAACGCCGGGTGATAGCCACAGCAGTAACCTTTCTAAGCAGTAATTAAATTTGCCATTGGTAGCCTGATTCTAGCAAATTCAGCCAATTAAAGCAACCGACTTTGCTAACGCAAAACTAATCGAAAAAACTCTTGATTCATCAAACAATTGTGTTATACTTGAAATGTCAACGAATTTATAGTAGGTTAAGGTAAAAGTAGTGCAAGAAGAAGTCAAGATAAATCAGTTTCCAGAAGAATTAGAAGAAATTTTAGGGGAAATTTATAGCCAACCCCTGATGCACCAACTTGCCCGGACTTCATGGGCCTTGAAGCTGGCTTTCGAGAAACGTTCGGAAGGTCTGAGCGGCCCTTTGATGTGGATTTTGCTGCTTTTGGCAAAAAAAGACGGTCTTACCCAATCTGACCTTACTAAAATTCTACGGGTGGATGCCAGCGCGACTACTCGAATGGTCAAGGCAATGGAGAGTGAAGGCTGGATTCGGCGCGAAACTGACCCGGCGGATAACCGACGGACGCTGGTTTATTTAACCGAAGCCGGGCGCACCAAAACAATTGGAATGGCTGATTTGAGTCATGGCTTTGAAACTGATATTACGGCAGTTCTGAGTAGCGAACAGCTTGAAATGCTGCGCTCGGCTTTGAAATTGCTGGAAAAACGCGCCCGTAACGTCAGTAGTAGCCCGGCTCTGGTGGAATAAATCGATATTAGCCTACTCAATGCCAAAGCCCTGCACTCGCGGGGCTTCTTTATTTTTTATTTATATTCAATTGTTTCAATACTGTTTCAAGCACATAATTTGCTTGACTTATGAAGTGAAGCAAATTATACTAGCAGGTGGGAGAGTTAAACGCTTTCCTGATTTACTACTAAATAGAAATACAAACAGGTATATGAGCCAAACAGGTTCGGACCATAGGTATCACACAAATTTTGAGGTTAGGCTGGGCTGAGAAAATATTCTCGTAAGCACTGTTCGACCTGCTGTGTGATATGGCAGGTTTTTTATTTGTGATTTTTCGATAACTCCGAACCGTTACTTTTCAAGTTACGCTACGTTCTCCGTCAGAACGGCTTTCAGGACAGCAGCCAGACGAAATAGGGCGGCGTATGGCATTAAAGGCAGGTGATTTCGTAGTGGATGGCTATAGTAGTAGCGGCGACGCTGGTGATCCGGCCCATACCCGCTCTTTTAACCAGTCACAGGTTTTTAACCTAAAGCAAAACAATATGAGAAATATGCAAAACCGAGGCGCGGTCAATTTGGGCCGAGTTTACAGTTTCAAGGCGGGTAATTTATCCGGCGGTGCATTTCTTTGGGCTGTTTTGCGCCCCCTATAGAACTTTACTTGAAGTTTTAAGGAGCGCACCCCCATTAAAAATGCGCTCTGGATTTTAGAAATTTTTCGGATAGCTGCCAGCTAACAACTCCCCCTTTTGAAATACAAATTCTGCCCGGATTAGCCGCCCTCTTAGTACCAGTTTAGAGCTTTACATAAAAGAATTAATCACGCCTTGCGCCTGATTTAATCATAAACTGTAAATTTCTGGTTGGTTCAGGAGGTTAGATAATGCCCTTTTTAAGTGGTCTGCTTGGGCAAACTGTCAAGGATGCGGCCAATCAGCCGATTGGTAAATTAACTGATGTAGTAGTGGATGTAACCCAATCATATCCGCTTATTTCGGCGATTGCTTTTAAGCCTACCCGTTCCAAAGAAGTACGGGTGATTTCCGGCGAAGATTTGGACGAGCTTGAGGTGGGCCTAATCCGGCTTAAGGTCAATGCGGCTGACTTGCATACAATGCAGGCTGAGTGGCTGCGACCCTTACCGCCAGTGGGAATAGATGCTGCCGATAGTGGTTATTCGGCGGATAGCGGCGGTTCTGTTTTGACCGATAGTTTGGCGGACGGCCAGACCCAGAGTTTTGCCCAGTGGTTGCCCTTAGCCCGCCGGATTTTAGACCGCCAGATTATTGATATTAACGGACGGCGGCTGGTGCGGGTCAACGATTTGCAGTTGCTTAAAGTAAACGGCCAGTATCGTTTAATTGGCGCGGATATAAGCGGACGCGGCATTTTGCGGCGGCTGGGTCTGGGAGCGTTGGCGGGCAAAATGGGCAAGGAAATGGAAGGCCAGTACATTACCTGGGACGCGGTAGATACCTTGCACGAAGGGACTGCCGCACTCAAGCTCAAATATGACCGTCTTTCCAAATTGCATCCGGCGGATATTGCCGAAATTGTGGCCCAGCTTGGTAAAGAAATGGGGACGAGCGTTTTTGAAACGCTGGATACCGAAACGGCGGCAGATACCTTGCAGGAATTTGATACTGAACTGCAAGTTGAAATGCTGGGTAGCCTGGACGACGAACGCGCTGCCGATATTATCGAGGCAATGGAGCCGGACGATGCCGCCGATTTGCTGGCCGAAATGTCGGAAGCTCGCGCCACTACTCTGCTGGATTTGATGAACCAGGAAGATGCCGAAGACGTTCGTTCCCTTTTGGCCTACCCCGAAGATACGGCGGGTGGGGTAATGACTACCGAATACGTATCTATCCCGGCTACTTTGACTGCCGAGCAAACAATTAATCGTTTGCGCGAACTTTCGCCCGAAGCCGAAACCATTTATTATATTTATGTGACAGACGAGGAAGAACATTTGCTGGGGGTAATGAGTTTGCGCGACTTGATTGTCGCCAAACCAAACGCCCGCGTTGCCGACTTTATGCGGGCTGCTCCGATTAGCGTTCAGGCCGAAGCTTCACAGGAAGAAGTCACTTTTGTGCTGGCAAAGTACAATTTGCTGGCTATCCCGGTGGTAGACCAGGAAAAACGCTTGCTAGGCATTGTCACGGTGGATGATGCCCTTGATTTGTTGATGCCACACCGGGCGCGGGACTTACACCGCTCCCACTTCGGCTAGTTGGCTACTTTCAGGGCCACAATCGTTATATCATCAGATTGCGGGGTATCGGCGGAGAAAGCATCTACCGCCTCCACAATTTTTTCGATAGCGGCACGGGCCGAAAGCTGGTGGCATTGCAAAGCGATTTGGTGTAAACGCTCGAAGCCAAACAATTCGCGGGTGGGGCTAATTGCTTCGACTACCCCATCGGTACAGGCAATTATCAAATCACCCGGCTGTATCAGGCAGCTTACTTCCTGATATTCTACTTCATCATCCAGACCAAGCGGGATGCCACTTACCTCAATACTGATTAGCTGTTCGTCGCGAATGACTAGCGGATAGGTTGGCTGTCCGGCATTGCTAACCGTCAAAGTCATATTTTCACTATCAAAGAGCAAATAAGTTACCGCTACGTAACGTTCCCCCATCTGCTCATAAAGCCAGTGGTTTGCTTCTGATAAGACTGCGCGGGGTGGCTGTCCATTGTGCATTGCCATCCGTACCGTGTTATGGGCCAGTGCCATCAAAAAAGCCGCCGGAACGCTTTTTCCGCAGACATCAGCGACCATAATTCCAATTTTGTTGCCACTAAACTCCATCACGTTGTAATAATCGCCGTTCATTTCTTTAGAAGGACGACATAGGGCGTAAATATCCAGCCCTTCGACTTTCGGCATGGTTTGGGGCAAAAGGCTACGCTGGATTTGTCCGGCAATTTCCAAATCGCGCTGCATCCGTTGTTTTTCGGCTACTTCGTCCAAAAGCCGGGCATTTTGAATGGCAATCGCGGCGGTGGAAGAAAGGGCAACCAGCAATTCTTCATCATCGGCGGTAAACGCCTCGCGCTTGTTAATTACCTGTAGCACCCCCACCAGCCGGGCTTGCCTGTCATGCATAGGGACGGCTAAAATGTTGCGAGTACGAAAGCCACTGCTCAAGTCGTGGGTAGCATCAAAGCGGTTATCAAGATAGGCATCCGGGATATTCAAAATCTGGTTCTCGCGGGCCACATAACCGGCAATGCCTTTGCCCACCGCCAGCCGGATTTCTTTAATCTCAACTCCCTGCGCCACCCTTGACCAAAGTTCGCCCTGATTTTCGTCCAGTAAATAAAGGGTGGCCCGTTCTGCATCCAGCAAACCACTGGATTGGTTCACAATTAGCCCTAGCAAAATATCAAAATCGGTCTCGGCGGTCAGGGCTTCGTTAATTTTAAGCAAATTGGTAAACCGCCGCTTGAGTTCGATTATACTTAACCCGCTTTGTTCCATGCTAATAATTTTCCCCTTACTTCAGGTAGCTTTATTTGGCTCGTTCTAGCTCCAGCAATATTACACCCTAGTTTAGCACATCTCCTGTAACTTGCCTCAAGAGTCTGATTTATGAGTGGTCGTCAGATTATCGCAATTAGACTAAGAGCCTATCCCATTAGAATTTTTGTTCTCTATTGGGATAGGCTTTTAGTAACAAGTAACAAGTATCAAAGAAAAGTCGGAAATCGGAAGTATAAAGTCGGAACTAAGTAACAAGCATCAAGCATCAAGTGTCAAAGAACTAGAAACCAGAAACTAGAACTTCTTCCCCGACAACCGCCAACCCTGCCTGCTTTAACAAGTAACAACTTCTTCAAGGCGAATAGCGTTGACACAGAGGCGGGGTTCAAACTAAAATCGGGTAGAAACAAACAATCGCTGGTGCGCTAGATGGAGGTTAAGCTTACCCGATGAGCAAATCGAAACGGAAAAAACGGACGCAACAAGTACCGGGTGAGACGGTGACGGCAGTTGAACTGCAAATACAGGATTTGGAAACAAATATAATCGAAATAGATTTCAAAAATGAGCAAAAATCGCCAGAAATGACGGCTCAACCCGAAATTGAAGAAGAAGCTACTCTGCCGGAAATCGAGGAAGAAGAGCCTACCCTTCCAGGCTTGGAAGAATTGGCGGCCAGCAAAGCCTGGCGGTTAGCCCTTGAGCCGGAAGAAGTCAATTCGATGATGGAACGGGGCGTGTTTGGGGCTTTGAAACTTGTTCCCTGGGGCAGCAATTACACCTTTTTGTCTTCGCTATGTGATGAGCAGGGCGGGTCAGAATACGCCATTATTTACAAGCCTCGCCGGGGAGAAGCTCCTTTGTGGGATTTCCCCAACGGTACACTTTACCGGCGCGAATACGCCGCTTATTTGGTGAGTGCCGCCTTAAACTGGCATTTTATCCCGCCCGTGATTATTCGGGATGGCCCCCACGGGTCGGGAACAACTCAAATTTTTGTAGATGCTAACGAAAATATCCAGTATTATCAATTCCGGGACGAACACGAGCATGAGTTAAAGCGTATCGCCATTTTCGACCTTATCACCAACAACGCTGACCGTAAAGCCAGCCATTGTCTTTTGGGAGCGGATGGCTATATCTGGGCGATTGACCACGGTCTATGCTTTAATACTGTGCCAAAACTGCGGACAATTATCTGGGAATTTAGTGGCGAACCTATACCAGAAGATATTCATCAAGATTTGCTGGAATTAATCACTAACCCAGTTCGCCGTGATGCCCTTCACGCTCAACTTTTGGAACTACTTGATAAACGCGAAGTAGAAATTTTCTTTCGCAGGTTGGAGCAAATGGCCGAAAGCTCCACTTTTCCCGGCCTTTCCTCGCGTCGTCAAATACCCTGGGGAATGTAAATTTAAATAACAAAGGGGGCAATTTCTTACAAAAGCCGTTCTGTAAGAAGTTGCCCCTTTTGTTTTGCTTTTAAAGCAGATTAAATTTAATCGCCATCGCCCAAATCATGAATAGATGGGCCGTTTAGCATCTTGCCGTAGGGGTCGAAGCGCGAACCGTGACAGGGACAATCCCAGCTTGTTTCAGTCGAATTCCAGGCGACAATACAGCCCTGATGAGGGCAAACCGCCGAGCGAACGTGAAAGCGGCCTTGCTCATCCCGGAAAACCGCTTTTTTCTTGAGGCCATCCCGGATAATCGCCCCATCACCCGGCTTTATCTGGCGAACCGAATCCACGTCGCCCCCGGTTAGCCAATCGGCATACTGGCTGACTGTATTTGCTCCTTCTTTAATAAATTCGCTGGCTGCCCCAACCGTCACCCGGCCCGGATGATACAAATTTGTCCAGGGATTTTTGCGACCAAGAATCAAGTCAGTCAGCAAAATTCCGGCAATTGTGCCGTGGGTCATACCCATACCAGAATCACCCGTAGCAATATAAATGTGGTCAGCGGCGGTATCCCGTCCGATAAAAGCCAGCCCGTCCACCGGCTCGTAAACTTGCCCTGACCAGCGAAATTCAAATTTTTCAACCGCGGGGAAGCGTTTTTGCGTCCAGGCTTCCAATCGGGCAAAGCGGCGGTCTCCGTCATCTTCTTGCCCGGTTTTGTGGTCTTCCCCGCCCACCAATAGCAAATCGTAAGCTTCCTCGCCTTCGCTGGCTGGCATACTTTGCAAACGAATGTAATGATAAGGGTCAAGCGTATCCCAAAAAAGAGCTTTGGGGACTGCGCCCTGCGGCACTCGCGCCGCCACCACATAGCTACGGTAAGCCGCTTGCTTGGTATGAATACCCACCAAATCATTGCTCGACCACGTGAACAAATCGTTGACGGGGCTATTGGTTGCCAGCACCACGTCACGTGCCTTGATGTAAAAACCCTGGTCAGTTTCGACCCGCACACGTGGCCCATCCTGTATCCTGGTAGCGCGGGTATTGGTAAAAATTTTGCCGCCCTTATCCTCAATTGCTTTGGCTAACCCGGCCAGATATTTCAGGGGATGAAATTGGCCCTGATTGGGGAAGCGCAAACACGGCCCGGTATCATAATCCTTTATCGGAGCTTTGGGCAAAAGCTCTACCTCGTCCAGTCCGGCGCGATGGGCGGCGGCCAGTTCGTTATAAATTACCGCCGGAGCTTCGTCAGGTGGCAAAAAAAGATAACCGTCCAATCGCTCGAAATCACAGTCAATTTTTTCCTGCTTGACAATTTCTTCAATCCGACTTATCGCCTCGGTATGGCTTTGGGCAACCAATCGGGAGTTATCTTCGCCGTGTAAGTCCTCAATTTCGCAATAATGGTCATCTACCGCATTGGTAAGGTGGGCGGTGGTACGAGCTGTATTGGTATTTGAACCGCCAATTTCGCCCTCGGTTATCAGTACCACGTCCTTGCCTTCGCGGGCCAGCAAATAGGCCGTACTTAATCCAGCAATGCCGCCACCAATCACGCAAACGCTGGCGAAAATATTCGAGTTCAAAGTTTTAGCTTCGGCTGGTGCTGGCCTGGTCGCCATCCAACTTGAAGTGCTTTGTTGGTTCTCGCTCATGATACAGTTTCTCCCTTTCTTTCCTGGGTTTCCCAAAACTTTTAGATAAAACTTTTCATGAAGCACATTGCGTACCTTCATACTGGAAATACTCTATAAGAAAAAGTTAAAAAATAGGGAAAACCTCTTGACAAAGCAACGAATAAGAGCTACAATAATATTACCAGAGTGAAAATATATCAGTGTTGAATATTCCTGGTAAGACATTAAGAGGATAACTTAAAAACATGTTGGGTGCAAAAGTTTTAGACCAGGAACAAGTCTTTGACGTTCGTGATTTTATTATGTTTCTGGGTGAGAAGTTTAAAAACAGTACCGAAGATTTTGAAGATTTTAGCAAATGTTCAATACAGGAAATCACGGTACTAAAGCTACTGGCACAGTGTGGCCCACTGGTAGTTAAAGAAATCGCCAGTCGCTTAAATAATGTTAGCCTGAGTAGCTTGACACGGGTACTCGACCACCTGGAAGAACAGCAATACGTTACCCGTAGCCTGAACCGCAATGACCGCCGCAGCTTTCAAATTACCCTAACCGAACATGGGGCAAAGCTGGCAGATGCCTACCAGCACAAATTTGAACTAATGGCTCAGGGCGTGCTGGAAGCTTTAACTCCGGCAGAACGGTTAATATTAATTGAGCTTTACTCCAAAGTACGAGCCAAACTGGGCGATAAAGATATTTGTCTCACCAAAGGTCTGGAAACTAACGCTATAAGTGATGATGTCGGGATTGAGTTAAATCCTAATAATAGACTCGAAGCAAAAGTGTGATTAAGGTCACATCATTTCAAAATTTTTTAAGCTAAAATTATTACCAAAACGGTAATATTTCAATTATCAAATATTAACTTATATACATATTTCAAATTGTGTTTAGATAAGATATGACAAGAAGGAGGGTGCTAAAATGAATGAATTAAATGAATTACTAGCAATGGTTGAAAGTATAGCCGCTACCCGGCCTAGCTATAGCTTGCCTAATTTCCTGCCGCGTGCGGTTCTGGAACTAGGCGTACTCAATGCGCTGGAACAAGGTGACGCTGCCGGTGATAAATTAATTCGCGAACTGGCTTCGCTCTCGCGTCGCGCTAGTGGTTACGGGGTGAGCTATCCCTTGTTGCACGAAATGGAAGCGGCAGGCTGGATTGAGGCTTACCGGGATGGCGAATTACGTCGCCGGATTTACCGCTTGACCGACACGGGGCGGGTTCAGATGAACGAATTGCGCCGGGTTTACCGCACCGCTACCCCAGAGCAATTCCAGATTGGCCTAAATTTGATTGCGGTTCATGCCACCAATCCTAATTAGGCCCGTCCACACAGCCTGAAATTCTGATAGGGTAAAATAAAAATCCCGTGAAGTAATCAAGCTACTTCATGGGATTTTTATTTTAATAAACCAGAAATTTTGTAAGAGGGATTACCCTTCCCGATAAAGACGGCTTTAGGTAAAATCGGGATTGGAAATCCCTCTTACATATAACGTGTGAACCTAAATTTACTTTTTGCTTGCCCCTGCCAAAGGTGAGGTTAAAACGTGAATGGCTTGATTAAGGGCGGCATCGGCACTTTCGCCTAAAGTTTCACCCAAACCGGGATGATGGTGCAAAGTTTCGGCTAAATCAACCAGCGTCGCGCCCATTTCAAGGGCTAAAGTCGCTTCCCCGATAAGCTCGCCTGCACCCGGCCCAACATAAGTAACTCCCAACAGTACCCCGCTTCCCGCTTCCGCTACCGTCAAGGCTACTCCCATATCCGCCCCCAGCGTCAGGGCTTTGCCGTTTGCGCCAAGTTGAAAGCGACCCGTTACTACCTTATAGCCCATTTGCTGCGCCGCTTCCGCCGTCAGACCCACCGCCGCCAGTTCGGGGGCGGAATACACCACATAAGGCCGAGCCTGTGGTGCATATTCGGCTTTGCGTCCGCTCAAGCTTTCCGCCGCAATTTTGCCTTGCTTGATAGCATCGGCGGCAAGGCTGGCTTGCCCTGTACAATCTCCGGCAGCGAAAATATCGGGTCGGACGGTTTGCTGGCTGGCGTTGACCGGGATAAAACTGTTTGGGTTACTCCTGAGTTGAGCTGCCCCCAATTCCAAATCAGCCGTCCGCGCTTTTCTTCCGCTCGAAACCACCAAAGGCAAGGGGGCTTGCTGCTGCCCTTTATCCGTCCTGTAAATTAAATGCGTTTCGTTTATCTCTACTGGCTCAACATTGCTAACAATTGTTATACCCAGTTTTCGTAATCCGGCTTGCACCAGCCGCCCAGCCGCCGCCTCTATTTCGGGCAAAAATCGCTCTCCTGGCAGCAACAGCGTTATTGCTACCCCCAAACGGGCAAACAAAGTGGCGAACTCAAGCGCAATATAGTCTTCGCCGTAAATACTTAAAGCGGTGGGTAGTTCGCTCAGGGCTAAGGCCGCTTCGGGGGTTAGTACCTTGTGGTCATCAAAAGGCAAATCGGGTAAAGCAGCCGCTTCCGACCCCACCGCAATCACGCACTTTTCAAACGAAACGCGGTGCAGACCATATTCGGCTTCGATACGTACCTCGTTTGGACTAATAAACCAGGCTTTACCGTTTAATAGTTCTACCCGGTTGCCGCTTAAAAGCTGCTGCACCCCCCCGCCCAGCTTTTTGACGATACCTTCTTTCCAGTTTTGCATTTTGCCAAAATCAAAGGTTAGCGGGCCATTTGCTATAATACCCATTCCCGCCAGTGCGTCGGGTTGAGCTTCGCTATAGCGACGGGAAGCCGCCAGCAAAGCTTTGAGCGGAATACAGCCCCGGTGCAAGCAAGTGCCGCCGGGTGGCTCGGCGTGTACCATTTCGACACTGCGCCCAAGTTGAGCTGCCCGGATAGCCGCCACGTAGCCCGCCGGCCCTCCCCCCAGCACCAGCACATCCACCGCCGTTGTCACATCGCCCACTACCACTTCTGTAACTCCTTAATTTTGAGTTTTGAGTTTTGAATTGTTGGAACTTAAAATTAACTGTAACTGTTCAGGTGTAGGAGGGATTTCCAATCCCGATAAAGACGGGTTTAGGTAAAATCGGGATTGGAAATCCCTCCTACATTGACGCTGGCTGAGTGGTTACAATTAACTTATTGTATTCTTGTAGAAAAGAGAGCAAAATTTTGTGCAATTCCTAAATTAAAACTTAAAACTTCTCCAGCTGTTATTGGTTGAAAAGCAGAGTATCCAGACCACGTACCAGCCCGTCAAGTTCCATCACTTTTTCAACTGCCAGCAGCGTGCCGCCCACATAGGGGGCAGCCCCCGACCCGGCATCATGGCGAATAGTCAGGCGTTCATCCGGCAAGCCAAACAAAGTTTCAAAGGCGATTACGTAGCCGGGCAAGCGCACCGAATGTACCTGCGTTCCGTCAATACTCACCCGCGTGCTTCTTTTGGCCCGTGCGTATTTTCGATTGCCACTCCTAGCTGATTTTTGGCGACTTTGCCCAACGCTTCGGCCAATTCTTGCGTCGTACCGCTAGGCGCATCAATTTTACCGGCACTGGCATAATCAATCACTTCCCAGGATGGCAAATATTTGGCGGCAATCAGGGCAAAGTGCTTGGCAAGGGCGGCAGTAATCGAGAAATTCCCGGCGGCGATTACGCCCAGCTTTTGAGCTTGAGCCTTTGCCGCTATTTCGTTGTAATCAGTCTCAGTCAGGCCGGATGTGCCAATCACCACCCGCACCCCTTTATCCAGCGCGGCGAAAGCGTGGTTTTTAACGGCATCAGGCTTGGTGTAATCTATCAAAACATCGGTTGGCACTTGCAGAGCTTCAGCCACCGAGCCACTAATTTTTATCCCGGCATGGGCTAACCCCAAAACTTCGCCAATATCTAACCCGGCTTTTTGCTGCGCTACCGCCCCTACCAGTTCAAATCGAGGGTCATTCAAAATTCTTTCAGTTACAGCCCGGCCTGTCCAGCCCGTCGCCCCTGCCACACATACCTTGATTGCCATTTGCTAACCTCGCCTTTAGTTTCAATCGCACCGTGTTAATGCTTTTGCCAACGCCCGTTCTGTGACAACTGCCACTAACACCCGCTTACAAACCGTTTGTTTTTCAGGTGAGGCAAAGCCTAATCGACAAAAGTTGTACTCTGGGAAGCCCCGAATTATTTGCGTCCCTCGTGCAGAGTGCTGATTGCTTTTTCAATTCGGCGTTGTCTGGTTTCGGCAGTTTTGGCCTGTTCAACTGCCAAAACGTGTTGCAGTTTGTGACTGTAGGACAATTTCTCAAAAACTTTTTTAGCTTCTAAATCGTTTTCAAGTGCCTCAGCAAAATCGGCTGGCAGACTTACTTCACGTGGTTCGTTATCGGGTTCGAGGTCAACTTCTATTGTGTCTCCAGCAGCAACTCCGGCAGCAGCCCGGTTCTCTGCACTCAGTGGTAGCATAAATACACCACTCATAGGAGCTACGGTACTGCGGTAAGTGTAACCATTGATTGTGACACGTACTGGTGGTCGCTTACCCGAACCCATTGCCTCAACTACTTCCGCCGGAACTTGAAAGCCTGTCGCAGTTTTACCACCAAGTTGAACTACCGTTTGAAACCTCATGCGCTCTCCCTAACAATCAAAAGGATAATTAGTTGTAACGAAAGTCTATAGCTCAAAACTACTGCTTGACATAAGGAGTGCCAACGGCGGCGGGCGGACGGCTACGACCTACCAGCCCGGTTAAGACGACAATTGTTACCAGATAAGGCAATGCTTGCGTAATAGTATGCAGCCAGCTTACCTGACCGTACCAGGTTTGTAAAACCGTATCCATCGCCTGTGAAAAGCCGAAAAGCAGAGCCGCGCCCCATGCGCCGATGGGTGTCCATTTTCCGAAAATCATCGCGGCCAGCGCAATAAAGCCCGTCCCTACCGTCATACCTTCGGTAAAATAGCCAAGCTCCTGCAAAGAAAAGTAAATACCGCCAATTCCGGCCAAAACGCCGCTAGTCAGAACGTTCAAATAGCGTACCTGAAAAACGTTGACCCCGGCGGTATCGGCTGCTTTGGGGTTTTCGCCTACCGCCCGTGTCCGCAAACCCCAGCTAGTCTTAAACAGCACATAATGGGCGACGAACACCAGAATAATCGCCAGAATAGTGATAAGGCCCAAACTATAAGGCGAAGTGCCAATATTAAAGCTGAAATTTGGTAATTTAATCGGATTTTTATTGCCGCGCAGTACCAGTGCATTCAGGTAAGAAGTCAGGCCAAAGGCAAAAATATTAATTACTGTACCGCTAATAATCTGGTCTACCCGAAAATAAATCGATAAAACGGCGTGCAATAAGGCCAGAAAAGCGGAACTAAGCGGGCCGACGATTATCGCCAGCCACAATTGCCCGGTAGTAAGAGCCGCCAACGCTCCAAAGAACGCTCCGCCAAGCATCATTCCTTCGATACCAATATTTACTACGCCACTTCGTTCCGAAAAAGTTCCGGCCAACGCTCCCAGCGTAATCGGCGTGGCAAAGGTCAGGCTGATGATAATTACCGACATCAAATCAGCATAACCCTGATTCCCCGCCAGCGTTCGCCAAATAAAAATAATTAACAGCAGTAAAATTGCTATAAAAGGAATAATAAATCGCCGCAAGTATTGCAGTGATAAACCCGGCCCGGCATTTGTTCTTGCCTTAACTCCTACC
>JBBQGP010000080.1:0-22668 GCA_038323095.1 Chloroflexia bacterium
CTCACCCCGCTAGAGCCAAAAGAAGAAAAATTGGAACAACAGGAAAAGCCTTACCCGCTCCCTGTTCCAGTTCCAACGGCCTATTGAATTTGAGGCTATTTAGGGAGAAAGGAAGATTTAGGTTCAAGTGGGTTGTGTAAATATCCGGCGTAGTAGTGCCGAAGACTTGCCCTTAGTCAAAATTATTTGCGTGGATTTATATGATGGGCAAGACTATGTGCCGTATATGTGGGGAGAATGGGCTAGTAGTCCTGAAAACCAACTTTATTTGCTGGAAGTGGAAAATCAGCCCGCCGCCGTCTATTGCCTTCGTCTGGGGATTGCCGGGCCGGGGACGAGCTGGGTTCAGGGCGTGCGGGTGGCAGCCGCCTTTAGAGGGCGCGGGCTGGCAAAACAAATAATTGAACACGCCATTCAAATTAGCCGCGAACTTGAGTGCAGCGTTTTGGGCTATACCACTGCCGAATTTAATGCTCCCATGCATCACCTCGCCCAACTCTACCGCTTCCGGCATATCGGTAGTTTTCTGGTTCATTATAAATCTTCCTTGAGTCTTTCACTAAACGAAACTAAACTCAAAAGCTACAAAACTGCGAATCTTAGCCAGCTTGAACAAATCCATTCTTTCGTAATTAGTTCGGTAGAATATAAGGTAACCGAAAGCTTTTACGCTAATAGCTGGCTCTGGAAACCTTTGAGCCGTGAGCTTTTGGCCCAGCATCTTGAGCAAGGCGAAGTTTTTAGTTTGAGCGAACAGGATGAGCTAAAAGCGGTGGCAATTATCAGTAAAGAAGCAGATTTGCCGCAATACTGGTTATCTTTTATTAGTGGCGAAGAAAAAGCGGCCCATCAACTTTTAACCGAGCTTTTGCAAGAATTAATTCAGCCACAGCCTGATGCATCCTTAAACGCCCAGCCTGCCGAAACTCCCCTTACCAAAGCTTTATTGAGTTCCCTTAATTTTACTCCCGACCCGGAAGATGCTGTAATGTGGCTTTACGAGTTTAGATTGTGATAAATCGCGCAAAAGCTTGATTTTAGCCAATTAGAATGTTAAAATAATATCAAACTCTTGTACCTTTCGGGGTGAGCGAAACTGGAGTCTCTAAATTTTTGGTTTTATTTTAAAGTAGTACAGGAAAAACAAGTTTTGGCAATTGAAGTAGAGACGAACGACGGGCAGGATGCTACCGGGGAAATTGGTCAGCACCAAATTTCCAATGAGCGTTTACCGGGGTTCAAGCCGGAAAATAAGGCTCAATATGTTAATCGCATGTTTAACCAAATCGCGCCAACTTATGACCGGGTAAATCGCTTGATGACTTTCGGGCTTGACCAGGGTTGGCGCAAGGCGGTTGTAGCGGCTTGCCAGCTCAAGCCGGGTGGACGCGCTTTGGATGTAGCCACCGGCACTGGCGATATTGCACTTGAACTAGGTAAAGCGGTTGGGCCACAGGGCGAAGTTATCGCCAGCGATTTTGCTTTTGATATGATGTTGCCGGGTCTTCCCAAAGCCGACAAAGCCGGGATGAATAATATTATTCAGTTTCTGGCTGCCGATGCTCTTAATTTGCCTTTTGCCGATAACAGCTTCGATGCCATTACTACCGGCTTTGCGATGCGAAACGTAGTGGATATTCAAAAAGCCTTTTCTGAAATGAATCGGGTAGTCAAGCCGGGTGGTAAGGTCGTCTGCCTAGAAGTGGCCCGTCCACGCTGGGCTATTATTCGCTTTGGACACCAGCTTTATTTTAATAAAATCGTGCCGCTTATCGGTAAATTGATTAGTGGACACAAAGAAGCTTATACCTATTTGCCGGAGTCGGCTAAAAACTTTCCGCCCCCGGAAGAACTAAAGCGCATTATGGAGCGGGCCGGGCTGGAGCAGGTTAGCTTCCGACTTTACGGGCTGGGCGCAGCCGCCATTCACGTGGGCAGTAAACCTCTCTAATCACAACGGTTCGAAGTGCGCCGTAGCACGCGACACCGTGAAAGGAGCCAGTACCTGTTATGATGAAGGATGTAGAAATACCCGATATTGTTATTCGCCGCTTGCCAATTTATGCACGCAGCCTTTCGTATTTGGCAGGAGAAGGCGTAACTACGGTTAGCAGCAGCGAACTTGGTTCGCGGATTGGTGTAACTGCTGCCCAAATTCGGCGTGACCTTTCGTATTTTGGTGAATTTGGCAAGCAAGGCAAAGGCTATAATGTTCAGTTCTTGCTCAACCAGATTCGCGATATTTTGCACCTGGAGCAGCAGTGGGGCGTGGCTTTGGTTGGCGTGGGTCATTTGGGTCAGGCGATTGCTCACTATGGTGGTTTCAAGGATAAAGGCTTCGAAATTACTGCTTTATTCGATTCCGATTCTTCTAAAGTCGGCGGCACAATGGATGACCGCAAAATCTATCACTATAGCGAAATTCCCGAAATTGTTAAACAAATGAATCTTGAAGTTGCAATCGTAGCCGTTCCCGCTCACAGCGCACAGGAAGTGGTGGACTTGCTGGTACAGGCCGGAGTAAAAGCAATTTTGAATTATGCCCCGATAACCGTCCAGGTTCCGCCTGATGTCCGCACTCGCAATATTGACCCGGTTGGCGCATTGCAAAGTATGACCTACTACCTTAGCCCCGAACCCAGCCCGGTCAACCGTAACGGGAGGCACTAATTAGCTTCTATAGCTAATCAGGTAATGATTTAGAAAAGGGTTTAACGTCCAATCGCCCTGAAATAAATTTCGGGCCAAGTAATGTGAAGTTGGTTCAAACCAACTCTAACAAACTTGGCCCTTATTTGGGTTAGAGCCTATCCTTACAGTTAGTGGCCTTGTCTATTGGCGAAACAATGTTTTACAAACAATACCACTTCCCCTGTAGGATGCTGCTCTGCCAGTTGAGGTTTGGTCAAAATCAATGGGCAGAGCCACATCCTACAAGAAATACCGCCTCCCCTGTAGGGTGCTACTTCGCCAGTTGACTTTGCCTGACCTCGATGTAGATAAATTCTTAGTTGGTTTGAACCAACTTGCCGTCTCTTAGCCCGAAATTCATTTCAGGGCAAAATTACCACTACTTTAACAATTCCACTTCTTTTTCTGACTATCTATAGAAATTAGAAACTCTCGCCCACGCTTCCTGCACCTGTCGTTCGGTTTCTTTGAGTGAGCCGCCGTTATCAATCACGACATTAGCGCGAGCGATTTTCTCGGATTGAGGGGTTTGAGCTTGAATCCGCAGCAAAGCTTCTTCCCGGCTAAAATTGTTGCGCCGCATCAGTCGCTCTAGCTGGATTTCGGGCCGGCAGCTAACCACCCAAACACTATCGCAGCCATCGGCCAGCCCGCCTTCCAAAAGCTTGATAGCGTCAATTACCAGAACCGGGGCGGTAGTTTCCTGTATCTGGCGCAACAAATCTTCCCGGACACGCGGATGCGAAATTTCTTCCAAATGGCGCAATTTAACCGGGTCAGCGAAAACAATTGCCCCTAGTTTACGGCGGTCTATCGGACGTTGATTTTGTACATCCAGCTCGGCCAGAATTTCTTCTCCAAAAGCGGCTATTACCGGGCCATATACTGTTCCGCCTACTTCCATTAGCTTATGTACAATTTTATCGGCATCGATTACTTCTGCCCCGCGCTGGCGCAGCATTTCTAGTACCGCACTTTTCCCACAGGCAATATTCCCGGTTAAGCCAATAAGATAAACTTTCTTTTGGTCTTTCAAATTTAGCATAATTTTACTCAACTCTGAACTAATTTTTCAAATAAGTCGCTTAATTGTAGGGCTATTTGGGGCCAGCTATAGTTTTGCTCGATTTTCGCCCGGCTGTTTTCGCCCATTCGCGCCCGTTCTGCCTGACTTAGAGCCGCTAGTTTAGAAACGGCTTCTGCCAAAGCTTTAGCATCACCGGGCTGGCAAAGATAGCCGTTAGCGTTTGGCCCTTCGCTGCTTATTTTATCAGGCAAACCACCTGCCGCGCTTGCAATAATTGGCAACCGATGGCTCATCGCTTCGAGTGTCACCAGCGAACTGCCTTCGTACAGGGTTGGATGCAGGAAAAAATCGGCAACTTCATAAAGGGCGTGTAATTCGCGGTCTGGTAAACTTCCGGCAAAGAAAATCTTTTGGTTGAGCAAATTTAAGCGAGCCGCTTCTTTTTCCAAACTACTTCTTTGTGAACCCTGCCCAACGATAACCCATCGCCACTTCTCCGGCAATCGAGCCTGAGCCAGAGCCGACAGGCCCACCTCAAATCCCTTATTAGTTTCTATTCGTCCGACGCTAACTATCAAAACCTCAGCGTCAGCCTTAAAGCGGTTTTGCATTTCCCGGATTGTCGCTTCATCCGCCAAATTATCCAATCGGGCCAAATCTACCGCATTGGGTATCAGGGCTACTTTTGCGGCAGGAACACCCAAAAGCTGCTGTACCTCGCTTATTTGGGGCGTATCGGTAGCGATAACGGCGGCGGCATGGCGGGCGGTAAAGCGCAAAATCTGGTTAAACGGAGCGTAGGCGATTTGTTTAGCCTTTTCCCGCACTTTCAATTCTTCCATACCCTGTGGATTGACCACCAATGGCCCGTGTCCCGGCTTTAGGGCATAACCAAAGCCGCTCAAGCCCTGACAGTAAACAAGGTCGGGTGGGCCGGCTAATTTGGATATTTCGCGCTTCAGGCGCAAAGCAAAAAGGGGATAATTTGCCAACCTATCAGGAATAGAATTGCGGCGACCAAGCGGGAAAAGGCGATAAGGCAGAAAGCAGGTTTGAAAAGGGGGCGGCCACTGCCCCGCACTTTGCGCCCGTTTTTCCCAACCGGGCAAGGGATTAGCGGTAAAAAGAATAACTTCGTGGCCCAATTCGGCCAGCCCGCAAGCCGTCCCGTACACCGCCTGTTCCATTCCCCCAAACGGATGATAGGGAAAAGCTGCCCGACTAAGTAAAGCAAGACGCATTTAGAAACCCTTTAAAGCGTCTTTTTCAGTATCGTAAATCTCGAAAACCTGGTTGAGCATCATTAGTTCAAAGATGGCGCGGGCGGGGGGTTGCAAACCAATAAGCTTGAGGTCGCCGCCTCGCGCCCGCATTTGCTTGAGGCCGGCTACCAGTGAAGAAATGCCGATGCTATCAATAAATTCTACTAAAGTTAAATCCAGCAAAATTGTATTAAAGCCTTTTTCATTATATTGCTGCCACAAATTTTTCAACGTTGGGCCAGCCTGTGCATCCAGTCTGCCCGAAAACTTTACCGAAGCCAGTCTTATAATAATTTCGCTTTGGTCTATTTTTAGCATAAAATGCCTGTTCCCTGAATTATTTTTAATATTACTTGAGGTATTTTACCATTTTCAGGTAATTTTTGCCCGCCTCACGCCAATATTCCAGCTTATCGGTAAGCTTTTGGATTAAGTACAAACCATAGCCCGATTCGCGCGGGTCAAGCGGGTTGGGCGGTTCGATACGCGCCAAAGTTGGATTAAAAGCCGGTGCGCTATCTTCCAATAGAATTACCAGAGCGTGCAAATTAGCCTCAGATGCGTCCAGACTTAATTGCAAACGCAACTCACCTGCTCCGGCTTCTTCCCGATAGCCATGCCGGATAATGTTGCTGGCGGCTTCCTGTACTACCAGTTCGACACAATATACCAAATGGCTGTAATTCGTAGGTATGGCTGTTTCAGACGCGGGTAAAGCTTCTTGCAATAATTGGGGCAGGGCAGCACAGTATTCCCGAATAATAGTACCGAAAATTGTTAGATTCTCATAACTGGCCGGGATACTAACATCTACCAGTGCTAGAGTAAGCTTATCTTGAGCCGGAGCAGAATAATTATCTTCTTGCATGAAGGTGGCCTTGTTTTGTTTTCTTAGCTGGCAAACGCGCTATCTTCGTCGTCGTAAATCTGGAAGGCTTTGTTTAAGTGAGTAACTTCAAAAAGCATTCGGGGGGCAGATTGAATACCGACCAGCTTCATAACGCCTTTGTAACGGCGGCACAGCTTTAGAGCCGATACCAGCACAGCCAGCCCCAAACTATCTACAAATTCAACCTGGCTCATATTAACTACCAAATTTGGCCGCTGGGCGTTTACCAAACTGGCGATTTGCTCTTTGAAATACTCCGCCCCTTCGCTATCAAAGCGGCCTGACAAATAAATCAGAGGAGTTCCGGCGCGTTCCGCCAGCTTATACTCAAGCTCCATATTTCTTCCTTAACAAGTGTGTCCCGTTCCGGGCTGGCCTTAGCCCTGCCGCATCACCCAATCCATCGGGTTTAGACGCTGGCTGCCCTGAAAGATTTCGTAATCCAGATGCGGCCCGGTGCTTTTGCCGGTATTGCCCATATAACCGATAACCTCGCCGCGCTTGACGATTTGCCCACTTTTAACAGGAATATCGTCGGTCAGGTGATTATAATGCGTCGTAAAATCGCGGCCTGTCACAAATACTCGATTGCCAAAAAGCGGGTCGTTCCGCACTACCGTAATTACCCCATCGAGGGTGCTGTGAATGTTTGTGCCAAGCGAAACTTCGAGCGGGCGGGCAATATCTATTTCAGGATGTTTGGCGTTATAGCCCTGGGTGATTACCCAATCGGGTTCATAAACCGGGCTACCCGTCGGCAAATCGCCGTTACCGGGCTTGGTGACAGTTTGCGCTCCTTCGCGCTGGCGCAAATTATCTACCCGCTTTTTCACCGCAGCAATATAAGCCAGTTCGTTATTATTATCGGATTGCGGCGCGTATTTCGGGATAATGTCTTCCAGCGTGACGCGCTTCCAATCGTCCTTATACATTTTTAAGAGCCGCGCCCAATCACGCACCCCTTCTGACCACGAACTATATTGCCGGAAAGAGCCGTTTCCATCGGTAGTATAGCAGGAATAACCCGAAGTGCAACGAATATTCCCGATAGATTTGGTGATGGCCGCCACCCCTTGCCGTCCGCCACTGCTTTCATGCTCAAAAAAGGCCAGAGCTACCGCCGGGTCACAGCCTTCATCGACGCACGCCTGATACATTGCCTCGGCTTCTGGCGATGCTGGACTATTCATTTCCTGCAAAAATTGTTTGAAAGTAGTACGCGAAATCGAAATTGGGCCGAGCGGGTTATAGCCACCAGTATTAACTACCATTACATCTTTGTAGCCGCTAATTGCTACTCCGGCCTGAGCATAAAAATCCTTGAGTTGCTGCTCACTCTGGCGCAATTTGGCTTCTGGCCCGCCCGGAACAAGCGCAAACACTAACCCTACGATTACCAGCAAGGCAAAGCCGGCTGCCGCCAGCCAGCGTAAAGATTTGCGCCGCTTGCTTTGCTGCCAATTCGCTTGCTTGAGCTGGAGCGTAGCTTGCTGCTGCACAAAGCGTCTTTGCTCGTTTTGGGCCAAAAGCTTAAAAGCTTCGGTAATCGAAATTACCTGGATTGGCTGGTTTTGCAAATCTAGCGGGCGACCTTGCACCAGGGCTGTACCTCTGGCGAAAACCCGGCAGGGCGTGCCGACCTCATCAAAATGCACTACCTCGCCCGACGGCAAAACCGCAAAGCACGAGAAAAGGCCGTAGCGTTCGTCTCCGGCCTCAAGCTCATCCAATATTTCAAGTGTTTTGTCGTATTCGTCGCGCGGCATAATTAGTTTTGAGCTTTAAGTTTTGAATTTTATAAAGAATCTTGAGTTTTTATACGTTTGGATTCTTGTAGGATATTGCTCTGCCAATAGATTTTAGCCGAACATCTATTGACGAAGCAATATCCTACAAAAGAACTCAAAACTCCTAATACTGAGTTTGGGGAGCGGCGTGCTTACGCCACTCGCGGTAATACCATTGCAATTCGACCTCGTCGAACGCCTGAAAAATGCTCAAATCGGGCAATTGCGGGAAAGGTGAACCGTGCAATTGCGGGAAAACAGTATGGGTCAAATACGCCGCGAACAAAGCTTTTTCACGCGAAGAAAGCTGCCCGATAATCTGGCTGGCATCGGGAGCGACGGGCGCAACCGCTTTTATCGGCACCACGGGAGCGACGGGGGCAGTCGCCACAGGATTTAGCAAGCTGGAAAACTCCACCGGGCGGCTAATAAAGCGGGGTTCTTTGTCCGGCTCGGAGACATCCACAAAGCGCGGCTTGCCGTAAGTTTCCATATTATAGGAAATGACTTCGGCCATATCCGCCGGAGGCAATTTCCAAAGATGGGCCTGGTCTTCGTCCATGAATTTACGGTTGCGCTGGTTAATTTGGTGGCGGCTTTGCAAAAGGGCTTGATGCAAATCGGGCGGCAAAACCGCGAAAGTATTGCCACTAAAATCATAAGCCCAGCTATCTCCGCCCAAATTTGAGGGAATTATCTCAGGATGCTGCGTAGAAATCAGGTTCAAGACCGAGTCATGAATTGGGATAAAACGCTGTGGGTTCACCGAAAGCTTTTTCCAGACCTGCTGGGCCTTCACTCGCGCCGAATCGCCCGCGTCAATCAAAATTTCTTCGGCAATCGCTTTGAGCCGTTCTTCCACCTCGTGCCGGATTTCTTCGCTGGTGCTGGTTCGCATTACCGAAGCGCAGCGCAACAAAGTTAGCAAATTCAGAATTGCCAGCAGTACGTTTGTAGCAAAAGTCATTTGGTCGTTAGAGATAGATTTCCAGGCTTCGGCGATATTATTTGTGCCAGTTACGCTCAGGAAAAGCAAAAAGAAATCTACTATAATGCTAACCAACAGGGCAATCAGCATCACCCACCACCAGATGCTACCGCTCATCAGGCGGACTTTCAGGCGGTCAGGGTGGCGTAACCAAACAACCTGAGCCATTTCAGCGATAATTAGTCCCTGAATGATAAAGCCAATTACAATCGCGCCTACCCCTCCCAACGCCTGTGGAAAAGGTTCGGGCGAGAGCTTCTCAAAGATGGGCAGGGTTCGCACGCCTCGCAAGGCGATGAACACTGCTACAAAGCTTTGATAAGCCAGAGCCAAAAATAAGACCAGCGTAAAGTTAAGACCCAGCTTGTGCGTATACATCCACAGCCCGCGTCGCACCGTTCCCATATCGCTGGGCGGTTGTTCGGGTTCTTGTTGTGGTACGTAGTTAATAACACGTTGTTGATTTTGTCTGCTCATTTTTGCTACCAATCCCCCGACTTTAGTAAACGTGGGGTATAATTATTGACTACCAAAGTAAACCTTCCGCTTTTAATATATTCTTACTTCACTAACAACACTGGCCGAATCGATTGACCGAGAAAATTTGCCCCAAAAATAAACGCTAAAAGGCGTAGCTACCCAAAGCAGCCCGCCTACTCACCCGGCCTTCATTTAGAATGGCACTTTTTCCTTCGCTTACCAATCTTTTATCTGCCACCATCCAGTGTAGTATACTTCAAATTAGTATTAAACTGGTATGAGGATGTCCTCAATCAACTGACAGTATATTAGCCAATTATAACTTTTTTGCCAGTTTATGTCAAGCTTATAAACAGGTTTTAACACAAAAAAGGAGAAATTTGTGGGCCTCTATGTAACTCTTTGCGGTAATATTGGAGTAGGCAAAACTACGCTGGCCGGGCTGATTGCCCAACGCTGGCGTTGGCAGCTTTTTGAAGAAACCGTCGAAGACCATCCTTATTTGGCCGATTACTATGCAGACCGTTCGCGCTGGGCTTTTGCCAGTCAGCTGGTGTTTTTGGAGCGCACTTTCCGCCAGCAAATCCTGATTGCACAAGGAGAGTCCAACGCTATTCAGGAAAGAAGTGCTGCCGAGAATTTACAGGTTTTTGCCCGCTCTTTGCTGGAACAAAAGATTTTGCCAGAGCGCGAATTCAAGACCCTGACCGAGCTTTATCATTTGGTCGAAGGCTTGGTGCGGCCCGCCGATTTATTGGTTTACCTTAAGGCCAGCGAAGCTACTTTACTCGAACGTATCGCCCTGCGTGGGCGAAGTTACGAGGCCGCCGGGATAGACCAGGCTTATTTAGCGGCCCTGAACCAGTCCTATGACCGCTTTTACGAAGATTACAAAATTGGCCCGAAAATTATTATAGATATGAATCATTACGATATTAGTTTGCAGCCCAGCGATGCGGAAGAAGTTTTAAGCCAACTTGCCCAATCTACTGGCTATGACCCCGGTTTGGTGCTGTTTTGAGTTTCTATAGATAGTCAGAAAATGATTTAAAAATTTCGTCTGACGTTCAATCGCCCTGAAATGAATTTCAGGGCTAAGTAATGGGAAGTTGGTTCAAACCAACTCTTACAAAGTATGTCTCTATCTGAATTAGAATTTATCCCAAAAATCAATGGGCAGAGCCACATCCTACAAGTTGCCCATATCCCCTGTAGGATGCTGCTCCGCCAGTTGATTTTGACTAACCTCGATTCAGCTAAATTAGTTGGTTTCGGCACAGCCCACCTTCGCCGAACCAACTTGCGGTATCTTAGCCCTGAAATTCATTTCAGGGCAAGATGACCACTCATCTAACAATTCTAAATCATTTTCTGAGTATCTATAGAAAATCGTAACTCATCGAAAGGATGAATCAAAGGGGTTGCGGGAAGCCCTTACAGCTTGTACAATATAAACAAGTAAGCAAGCTATATCAGAAAGGGCGGTGAAACAAGGTGCTAAAGAATTTGAACGGGCTATGGCAGAACCCGGACTTTATGAAGTTGTGGTACGGGCAGACAATTTCGATGTTTGGGTCAAGAATGGCTCTGGACGCGCTGATATTGACTGCCGTACTGCTGCTTTCAGCCACGCCCGGTCAAATCGGCCTGTTGGGGGCGGTACAGGCTGTTCCGGCTTTGCTGGTGGGTTTGTTCGCGGGAGTCTGGATAGACCGTCACCGTCGTCGCCCGGTGCTAATCTTTACCGATTTTGCCAGAGCCATCACCCTGCTTTCTATTCCTGTCGCCGCCTGGTTCAATTCGCTGCAAATCGAACAGCTTTATATCGTGGCGGCGATTGTGGGCGTGCTGACTATCTTTTTCCAGATTGCCGACCAATCCTTTTTGCCCTCGGTAGTAGACCGGGAGCAATTAGTCGAGGCCAATAGCAAATTTGGCACAACCGGCTCATTGGCCGAAATCGGCGGCCCACCACTCGGCGGCTTGCTAATCCAGCTTGTTAGCGCACCTTTGGTAATTTTTCTGGATGCCCTTTCGTTTCTGGCTTCGGCCTTTTTTATTAGTTTGGTTCGCAAGCCCGAAGTAAAAACTCAGGCAGAGCAAACTCAAAATATTTGGCAAGAAATTGGCGAGGGGCTAACACTAATCTGGCAAAACCCGATTTTGCGGGCTATTACCCTGACTTCGGCCACCCAAAACTTTTTCGGCAGCTTTTTTGGTACACTCTACACTCTCTATGCCTTGCGCGAATTGGGCTTGACCCCCGCTTTTATCGGCCTCGCCATTGGGACAGGCGGCATTGGAGCATTATTGGGCGCAGTAGTCGCCGGAAGATTGAACCGACGTTTTGGAATTGGGCCAATGCTAGGCTGGGCGGCCTTGCTGGGTGGCTTGCTGCAATCGCCAATTGCTTTCGCGGCTGACCCGCCTTTAGTGGCCTTGCTTTGTCTAATTGTGGCGCAAATAATGGGTGATATTTGGCTAATGGTTTTCGCGATAAACGAAACCAGCGTGCGTCAGTCCGTTACCCCCGAACTGCTGCTAGGCCGGGCTAACGCCAGCAATCATTTTTTGAGCGGCATAGTACGACCTTTTGGCCTGATAATCGCCGGAATTTTAGCTGAGGCGATTGGCCTTCGCCCTACCGTTTTAATTGCCGTTATGGGCCTGACGCTGGCTTCACTCTGGGTCATTTTCTCCCCGGTTGGGAAGCTCAAGGAGTTTTGAGTTTTAAGAAAAATTTGAGTTCGAGGTTGTAGGATGCTGCCCAAAAGTATGCAGCAAGGTCAGCTCGAACAAAAGCCAAAAAGCATGTAAATTAAAAATACTTGACAAATATGCAGAAAATATGCAATAATTAAGTTGAAGTTAGGATAAGTGGCTATTTTACCACGTAACAATAGCTATGACAGGCATATCAAGCCTAAAAAGCTGTGTAAAATTATGTTAATTGAATTTAAAGTAAAAAATTTCAGGTCTTTTAAAGACGAACAAACCTTTTCGATGGTAGCAAGCCCTGATAGCTCTTTATCAGATAACTACCTTGCGAATCCTGCCTTTCCGCGCTTTAATATCTTAAAAAGCGCAGTGATTTACGGTGCAAACGCTTCAGGCAAAACAAATCTAATCAAAGCTTTAGCTTTCGTTGAAGGATTTGTGTGCAATTCGCACCGTAAAAAAATTGGTTCTAAAATTGAAGTGGAACCTTTTTTGCTTGAAGATGCAGGTGCAGAAGTTAGCTTTGAATTAACTTTTGTACATCAAAATGTACGCTATCGCTACGGTTTTGTTGTTGACGAAACTCACGTTGTGGAAGAGTCGCTATACGCTTATCCTAGTAATCGCTCTCAAATGTGGTTTGAAAGGGTGAAAGATCAGGTTTCAGACAAATCACAGGAAATTAGTTACAACTGGAATTTCGGCTCTAGCTTAAAAGGTGAAAGCCGTCGAATTGCGGCCCAGACGCGGTCAAATGTTCTCTTTTTATCTAAAGCCGCTGACTCTAATCACAAACAACTCTCGCAAGTTTATGATTGGTTTAACTCTTGTCTTGATACTTTCCTGGATATTCGTGAGTTTCCTCCTACAATAACTGCTCAACTGGCTAATGAAAATCCTGTTATAAAGGAAACACTTGCGGAGCTTATTAATATAGCTGATCTTGGAATAACAGATTTTGAAGCTGAGGAAAAAGAACTCTTAAAAGAGGACATGCCTGAAGATATGCCCGAGAATATGCGTGAAGCTCTGCATAATTTGTTCGTCAACCGAAAAGGTTGGAAGATAAGCATGATACATAGTACGAAAAACTTGACGGTAACTCGGTCTTTTTCTTTGATGGAAGAATCAATGGGAACCCAGAGGCTCTTTGCTTTTGGGGGGATAATAATTAAAGCTTTACTGGAAGGACGGGTTCTAGTGGTAGATGAGCTAGACTCTAGTTTGCATCCTCTTTTAAGCAAGATGCTTGTAAAGCTTTTTAATGACAAGGCTTCTAATCCCAAAGGCGCACAACTCATTTTCAATACCCACGATACTACTTTGCTGGATACCGAAAATCTTTTTCGGCGTGACCAAATTTGGCTTGTAGAAAAAGATGCCGACGGTGCTTCTCACTTATACCCTTTGTCTGATTTCAAACCTCGTATTGGAGAAGCTATTCAAAAGAACTATATTCAAGGACGTTACGGGGCAGTACCGATGATACAAGAGCCTTTGCAAATAGGATAAATCTGTGACAAAGTCTAAATCGCGTTTTAGAGATGACCGTTCTTCACACTCATACAATCGTCGTGGCCCTTCCAGAGAACAGCAGAAGCGAATTTTAATCGCTTGCGAAGGTGACAGTGAGCGATTATATTTTGAATCTTTATCACAAGCCAATAAATTACAGACAGTTGTCGTAATCGAGTGCGCTTGTGGAGGATACGCAGGACGGGTTGTGGAACTAGCTATCGAACAGCGCGACAAAGCGAAAAAAGAAGAAAATCCTTTTGACATTATCTGGTGTGTATTTGATACAGAAGGTATTGACCAAAAAGAGGAATTTTTAAAAGCTATAGCTAATGCCAAAAAGAGAGAGTTTAATTTAGCTATTTCCAATCCCTGTGTTGAATACTGGTTTATACTTCATTTTGAACAAACCACAGCCTCTTTAGCTAATGCTGACGACGCTGTTAAAAGATTGAAAATTCATGAGCCAGATTACGAAAAAAGTTTGGTTTTTATGGAAAAATTTGTACCCCAAAGAATTCTGCCAAAAACTAATACCGCTATAAAACACGCTAAAAGTTGCCTTGCTGAAGTTGAAATGACAAATACAGAAAATTTCCCTAATCCCTGTACTACCTTGCATAATTTAATAGAGGAGTTTGAGAAACTAAGGCAAAACAAACCTTACAATAGCTAAGAAACTTCCACACTTGCCAAGCAAATAAACTATCGTCGGCGGTCTTTGCTTGGCAGCGAATAGCTGGGGGGCGGTTGGGTCGGGAGGTTGTCTGCCGGGTCGAAAGTAGATTGAACCCGCTTGTTGGTTTCGATGACCATGCGCGAAAGTACGCGAATTACTTCGACGGCCAGCTCCGGGCGTTCGCGCAAAATCCGCCGGAATTCGTCTGCCCCTAGCGTCAGAAGGCGTACTGAACCGTTAGCCCGCAAGGTCGCGCTACGTGGAATATCATCCATAATGGCAAACTCGCCCGCCGATTCGCCTTCGCTCTTAATAGCGACCACGCTTTGAGAGTTGTTGCCGTAACCGACGATTACTTGTACCCGACCTGTGATAACGATATAAAGCTCGTCACCGGGGTCGCCTTCGTAGCAAATAATCTCGCTAGGCGAATAACTTCGTTCACGGCTAACTAAAGCTACCCGGCGCAAATCTTCCGGGCTAAGATTTGCAAAAATTGGCACTCTTTGCAAGAAAAGAATACGTGACATAGTTGTTAGGGTTGTTAGGGTTTGCATATCTCTCTCCAAAAGACTACGTTCTAATATTCGGTTCAACTCACGGTCATCGCGCGGCCACTCAAAACGCTGCAAGCTTTCCATCGCCGCTTCTTCAATCCAGGGGTCAGCCTCTGTTTCGTCGTTATCGTTTTCCAAAACTTGGTCAACCAAAGGACGCAAGCGGCGCAAATCGAACATACCGACAACGTGCAGCACACAGGCCCGCAACCAATTGTCACCTTCCAGCCAGATACTAATCAAAATTTGGGAAAGCGGTTTACCTTCAGCATAAGCGTTTTCGCTATCGGCAGTTTCCAGCAAATCCACCAAATCGCGGGTCAGGCGCGGGTCGCCCACGTTTTCCAAAGTTTCGATAGCTTCGGCCCGCATCCGGGCGGCGTTGCGACCCTGGGTTACCAGGCCATTCGCCACCAGGCTAATCGCCTCAACATTCCCAAGCAAACCGATTACATTTACCGCCCGCAGAACGGCAGCCTGATAGCGTTCCTTGAGCGAACGTTGCAGCAAAAGCAAGTTATCGGGATTGCGGCGGGCGCGACGAGCCAATAGTAAAGGGGCATCGGACGGAATGGGCGGCAAATCCAGTTTTTTCAAATTTTGCAAATAGCCATTAAGCCTTTGAGCCAAATTTATCTGATTCTGCCCAAAAGTTATTAAACGGTCTTCGTCTTGCTGGGTTAATTCAAAGCCGACCTCACTCCGCAAAGCCAATCTGCCGGAACGAGCATCAGCATCGGCAGACCCGGCGTTGGCAACAAGCAAATTATGGCGGTCTGCAAAGCGTTCGCTACCTGTACTTTGCAATTCCAGCGATTTTGCCAGCGATAGAGCGTGCAAAGCCGCTGCTTGCCCCTTCTGGTTAGGAGTTTTGTAGAGATATTTGAGCAACACCCGCCCGGAATACTGGCGCATTACCGCCAGCGAATGGGCCGCTTCGTCCCGTACCCCGTCGTTATCGTCTTCAAGTGCCATCAAAAGAATTGCAATAGTATTACGGCTGGGCATATAGCTAAGAGAAGCGGCTGCTTTACGGCGTACTAGCGGGTCGGCATCGTCCATCATCCGAATCAGCTCGTTCACTAAAACCGGGTCGCGTAATAATCCATAGCCGGTAGCCGCCTCGCTGCGTATCATCGCATCCGAAGATTGGCCCATTTCCCACAAAACATAAAAAGCCTGCCCCTTCTGCCCGTAAGCCGCCATTGTAAGGGCTGCTTCGCGCCGCACAATCGGGCTGCTATCTCCCAAAGCTTTCTTGAGGAAGAAATAGGCCATCGGGTCGGGCTGGCCGCCGTTCAGAGCAATTGTGCCTTCCCGCAAAGCGGCGGCAGCTTCCGCCCGTACTCCCGCATCGCTATCACCCATTGCTTCGGCGATAGTCGAAAGGCCCGCTTCAATATTAACTTCTTTAAGAGCCAGAATCGCGGTACGCCGTACTTCGGGGGAAGCATCCATCAAAACCGCCCGACGAAGCGGCGCAATACCTTCTTCCGCCCCTATTTTGCCCAAAAGCTCGGCGGAAAGACGGCGTGTACCTTCGCTGTTATCCTGCAAATTGCTGATAGCGATAGTTAGCGGGTCGTCTCCGGCAGGGCTATTGCCCATATCAGCCAGTAGTCCGCGCCTGTCGGTATCATCACTACGGAAGAAATCCTGTTGGCCTTCGCGCAAAAGCTGCACCAGCGTCGGGCGATATTGGCGACGCATCCGCAGGCAAAACCACAAATAAAGCAGGGAAAGCCCTAGCCCAAGTAGACATAATAATATAAGCTCGTTATTGACCCGCCTGATTAGCAATACAATCAAGCCCGCCAGCCCAATCCCGATTTGCTGGCTGACCGCCTGATTAAAAGTCTCGGCGACCTCGCGGGTTTCTGCCGGAATCAGGTTGTAAAGGGTTTGATTTGCGCTGCCGTCAATTCCTTCTTTGGCAATCATTTGGGCCATACGGGTAAACAAAATAACCTGAGCCAGAGCCGTACCGGGTAAGGGAGCAGTTCCGGCATTTAGCAAAAGTAGGCCAAAGCTAACTAAATCCAGCATCGGCAAAATCAGCAACACATTCCGAATACCCATCGTGGCAAACAAACGATTGGTCAAAAACAAGCCAATCACGCTGGCAATCAGGGTCGAAATCCCGTTGACCGTCCCCAGATAGCCCGCCAATTGGTCGGCATCCCCAAACTGAAGGGTAGCGGCTTGCAAGAAAAGCTGTAGCTGCACCCAATAAAGTACCAGCCCTAGCGCGGTAGCAAAAGCCAACAGGCCAATAATCGGGTAGTAACGGGCGAAAGTATAGCCAAGCTTGAGCCGCTCCCACATTCCGCCCGTATCGTCGCGGGCGCGTTCGCCTTTGCGCCGCTTCTTAATTTTGAGCTTTTTGTCCAGCTCACGCCGCAAGGTGTACATCGCGAAAAAGGCCAGCAGCACCAAAATCCCCCAGGCCGCAATCATATTGACTGCCTGAAATATTCTGGTCAGAGGTACGGTCAAAAAGTTACCGCCGACGATGCCAACTACCCCTACCGCACTAATTAAGGGGAAAACTCGCTTGGCCTGGCGTGCGTCAAAGACTTCGCGGGCCAAAGACCATGCCTGTAAAATCAGCAAGTCGGGGATAATATAAGTAACTGGCAGCAGAGGATAATAAAAAGCGGTGGGCGGATTAAGCAAAGCCAGCCACCATGCTCCAATTAAAATAAAAAAGGTTAGCAAGCTGGTAACAGTTAGCAAACGAGTACGGTTGACCCGCGCCAGCCAGACGTTATAAAGGCTTATTGAGAAAAAGGCTAAAACTGCTTTCCCAATCAGCAAATAAGGCAAACTTTCCGCCCCCAGCTTATTCAAGACAATAGCTTCGACGCTGTTACCGCCCAGCCAGTAGCCCGCCGAGGTTGCCATTATTGCAAAGCCAACCAAAAAAACGGCACGACCTTCTCCCGCTTTTACCTTGAAAAAAGCGGCCAGCCCGTTAGTATTAGTGGTAGATTGTGTGGCAGGTTTTTTAGCCATAACGCTTTTATTTTTTATTTAATCAAAATCGGAAGAAGCCATTCTCCGGCCCAGCAAATATTCACGAACTGTATCAGTTTCGCTTTGGGGTTGACCCGGCAGTAAATCACTCAAGCTCTGGCGATAGCTTTGCATTTTTTGCTGTAATTCGGAAGGCATTTCGCCCATATACCGCCCGCAACTAAAGCAAAACAAGGCCAATTCGCCAGTTGGCCCTTCTTCCTCATCGTAAAGCGGCTCGGTTTGGAGATTATCGCTGCCGCAGTTGGGACAACGTGAAGGTAGTTTCTCGCTCACCGTACCACCTCCTGATACTCACCCTGTTTTCTCAATTTCGATTTCGATTAAAGTATTTCAGGGCCGTTTAATTACTTACTACTCTATGCACATCAGGCCCACATTGTGCTATATTATACACGTATTAAGCTGCAAAGCATAGCTTTTCATTTTCAGGTTTACAGAACATTTAAAAACGGAAACCAAAATTCTCGCAAAGGTTTTTCTGATTAGGCGAAACGAAAGAGAGGAGCATACTTACTTGGGCGTTATAGTAGGAATTGTGAAATTTGTAGTCGGGGCAACTTTGGGGGCGGCTACCGGGGCAACCATCGCCACTTTGATTGTTACCCGCGACCCCAATAAAACTTTAGCCCGTCTACAAGGTGTAATGGCCGATGTGGTGGCTGGCGGCAAGCAAGCCGCGCAGGAAGAAGAAGCTCGTATGGAAGGTCGTCGCCAGCAGTTAATCGGGCAGGCCGCCGAACAACGCCAAATGCAGGCTGCCATGAAAAAAGCCGAAGCTCGCGATAAAAAGAAAAAAGATAAGAAAAAATAGTAACTAACTTGCTTTTCTGTAGGAGGGATTGCCAATCCCGATAGAAACAGGTTTAGGTAAAATCGGGATTGAAAATCCCTCCTACAAACAAAAGTTAAACTTATTTTAAGCGTTGGCGGTGGCTTTGCCCTTGAAAGAATTGATTATTTGGCTAGTATTGGGCATTCCGCGCTGGTAGAAAACTATTTTGCCTTGCGGGTCTATTACTACCACCGTCCGATTGACGATTTTGAGCGGGCCAAAGCCTAGCGTCGCGTCATATTGTTGAGCCACTTTCATTCCGCTATCTACCAGTAGCGGGGTGGTCAGGCTGTGGCGTTCGATAAAGCGTTCGTGCGATTCCTGGCTACCCGGATTTACCCCAAAAACTACCGCTCCGGCATCGGTGTAAAGTTTCGTGTCGTCACGAGCCGAGCAAAGTTGTTTGGTGCAGCCCGGAGTTTGGTCGGCGGGGTAAAAAATCAACACTACATGATTTTTGCCACGATAATCACTCAACTTTACGGTTTTGCCGTTTGAGCCTGACAGCGCAAAGTCGGGCGCGGTATCTCCTGTTTTCAAACCTGGCATTTTCCTTTATCTCCTGTTCTTAAATACTGGTTTTTTATTTCACTTATGATTATACTTCTCAAGTATACTTCTGTCAGCTTTGAGCAAGCTTAAAAGTAAGCTATTTTCGGATTAACAATCAGGATAGTTTTGGTGATAGCCCAAAAAGGAGCGAGAACATGTCAGTTACGCCAGTTTCAGGTTTGGAAAAAATTGAGCAAATAATCAAGTCAATCGAAGGAGTTATCGGAGTTGCCGCCTGGAATTTGAACGCTGCACAAGGAGAAAAGCCACCAATTTTAATCAATGCCGAGCAACTTTTTCCAACGGCCAGCACTATTAAAGTACCAATTTTGTATGAGCTTTACTGTCAGGTTGAGGTCGGAAAGCTACAGCTCGACCAACGTATCGAGCTAAAGCCGGAACAACTTGTGCCAGGTTCGGGGGTGTTGCAGGATTTAAGTTTTGGGCTGCAACCAACCGTCCGCGATTTGGCGGTTTTAATGACGGTGGTCAGCGATAACACGGCGACTGATTTAATTCTGGATTTGGTTGGCCTCTCACAGGTCGAAGAAACTATGCAAAGTCTGGGCTTGAACAACATCAAAAGCCCGATGAATATTCGTGGGATGCTTTACAGTCTGGCGGGACTAGACCCGGCCAATCCTGAACACACTTACCAGATGTGCCGGACTATTTTCGACGACCCAGCCCACAAAACCGACCCGAACTGCCGGGCTTTGTCCGAAACCGACAACGTGCTGGCAAGCCCCTATGATATGGCCCAATTGCTGAACCTTATCGCCCGCCACGAAGTTTTGAACGTCGCGGCTTGTGAGGATATGCTTGATATTCTTTCCCGCCAGAAATACAATACTATTTTGCCGTTTTATCTGCCTTCGCCAACCCGTGTCGCCCATAAAACCGGCAGTATTAACCGCGTCCGAAACGATGTTGGGATAGTTTACGCTCCTAACGGCCCCTATGCCGTCGCCTTGATGAGCAAAGGCATGACCAATGAGGCCGACGGAGTGCAAAAGCTGGCTCGTCTTTCCGAAGCCATCTACCAGTATTTTTTATAAAAGTTTCACTCAAAAGCGCAAAGGTTAATTTTGGGAATAAGTTTTGCTTGTTTTGCTTTCTTTAGAAATAAGATAAATTAAACAAAGTGGGCAAAGTGGTTTAATACTTTACCCAAAGTAAAATATACCTAGAAGGGCAGCAAAACGAGTGGCTACGAGCTTTGACGAAAACGGGGAGACGGCAAAAGTTGGGAAAGCTAACAAAACTTTGCTAAAAATTGGGATTGCGCTGGGGATTGGGCTAATTGGGGCTTTGGACGAAATAATTTTGCACCAGCTTTTGCAGTGGCACAACTTTTATGTTCATTCGACCCAGTTCTGGCGCATTTTTAGTGATGGTCTGTTCCATATTTTTTCACTCAGTATGTTCGGGTTAGCGATTTCGCAACTCTGGTCAAAACGTCGGCTGCTGAGTACCTTGAATCGGGGAAAAAGCTTGGCTGCCGGAATCCTTTTTGGAATGGGCGGTTTTAATCTTTACGACGGGGTTATCCAGCATAAAATTTTGCAGCTTCACCCGGTACGCGAGGGTGTGAGCGATGCTTTGCCCTACGATTTGGCCTTTAACGGTTTGGCTCTGGTGTTGCTGGCGACTGGCTGGTTTTTGTGGCAGGGGGTCCGGGCCAAATCCAGCCAGTCAGATACCCCGCCAATTTTGGAAGGGTAATATTTCGAGTTAGTTGTCAGTCAGCATCTTGTGAGTGGCTTCTTCGATTTCGATATAACCACGTGCTAGGGTAGCGGCGCGACGGTTCAGGCTTTCTTCGCCGGGAATACGAATACGGTCAAAACCGGGAGCGCGTTCGATGGCTTTGGTATCAGCTATTAACTTCTCGACCTTGTCGTCAAATTCGGTTCGGCTAATGAACAAATCGGGGCGATATGCTATATAAAGCCCGCTAAAATAATCGGGGTTATGCACCGGGCCATTTTGAAAGCCCAGCATTGAACCCGCCCCCGCCGCCGACATTATCTCAAACATAAAAGCCAGCCCAAAACCCTTGTGTCCCGCTAATGGCAGGATACGGGAGCGGCTGTTTTCATCCAGTGTCGCTTCGGGGTCGGTGGTGGGCAAGCCTTCCGCGTTCAAGAAACTATCTTCGGGCAAGGGTTTACCTGTAATGCGGGCCAGCATAACCTGGTTAAAAGTTCCGGCGGAAGTCGCCATATCCAGCACAATCGGGGGATTATCGCGGCGTGGGACGGCAATTGAAATCGGGTTTGTGCCGAGTATAGCCCGTTTACCGCCATGTGGCACAACCGTCGCCGGAGCGGTATTCAAAGCCAGCCCGATTAAGCCCGCTTCCGCCATCGTGCGGGTGTAGTAGCCCAATACCCCGCTACCGCCTGCCTTGCGAACGGCAGCCATGCCCATCCCGCTAATTTTGGCCTTCTCAATCGCTTTTCGCATTCCGCTAACATGCACAAAATAAGCTTGTTGGTAGCCGCCATCTACCAGAGCCGAAACAGGAGTATCGTTCAAAATCGCCAGAGAAGTACGTCGCTCTGCCGCCATCTGCCACTGTATCAAATTATTTTGCAAATGGCGCAGCCCATGCGAAGGCCGCCCCAAAAGCTCCCCTTCGATATACAACGGGGCGGCAATTTCGGCCTGTTCGGGGGGAATACCGGCCCTTAGCATCTTCTCAACCGCAAGGCGGTTCGCTTCTTCAATCGTCAGTTTTATCATAAGTTTAGTTTCGAGTTTCAAGTTTCGAGTTCAATTTCGACTTATTAGAAGGTGGTAATCTCCCGGACATGGAATGTCCGGGCTGATAACATGAAAACGTGGCTAAAGCCGTTATGGGTTGTGCCAGATTTAGCCAAACCTAATTATTATTTGTTCCATATACAGTATACTGTACCAGAGTGAAAGCCGTTACGGGTTGTGCCAGATTTAGCCAAACTCCCTTCCCGCCCTTCAGGGCCGTTTTCATGTTATCAGCCCAGCCTTTTAAGGCAGGGAGACCTCTATCCCCACTGACAACCGACAACCGACAACCTTTCTAACAACTAACAACTTCCTCTCCAACAACTATTATCCTATTCCATTTTGTTCAAGATAAGTTTTCAGGTTTTCGGGTTTAAAGCCGAATTTATGCTCGACGATTTGCGGGTCGGGTGTAACGTTATCAAAGCTGAACAATTCGAGGGTAGCCGGAGTGAGCGGCGGCTTGGGCAAAATGCTAAACACTCCCGCCTGAATCCGGGCGGCCCAAAGCGGCAACATAACTTTAATCCGTTTCAGGCCCAGCGTCCGCACCATCAAATTGACCAATTCCGAGTAAGTGTAAAACTCTGGACCGCCAATCGCTACCGTTTGGTTAATCATTTCGGGCTTATTCAGGGCTTCGACCACGCAACGAGCCACGTCTTTTACAAAAATTGGCTGGAAAGGGGTTTTGCCGTTGCCGATAACCGGGGCAACCGGGGCGAGTTTGATAATTTTGGCTTGAGCCTCGAAAAATTCCGAACCTTTGCCAAACAAAATACTTGGCTGAATAATCGTCCAGTTTATCCCGCTATTGCGAACGGCTTCTTCCATTTCCCAGCGCGTTTGCATATAGGTACCGGGTTTATCCGGCTTTGTGCCA
>JBBQGP010000081.1:0-22579 GCA_038323095.1 Chloroflexia bacterium
AAAAGCCAGCTATATAGCAATCAAGCAAGCTGACCCCTTTGCGGTAGTGGTTAGCGGCGGGCTTTCGCCAGTAGGCTTTACCGATTTTAATAACGTGGTGGACGACGTAGAATATACCAAATTGTTTTACGCCTATAATAACGGTGAGGCCAAACGTTACTTTGATGTATTGGGGGCGCATCCCGGCAGTAACAATAATCCGCCCGATACGTTTTGGCCGAGCAAACCCGGCCCTGGCCCTGGCTGGACAAACGACCCCAGCTTTTACTTTCGGCGGGTTGAGCAAGTCCGTAAGGTGATGGAAGATAACGGCGACGGGATAAAGCAGATGTGGCTAACCGAGTTTGGTTGGGACAGTACCGCAACTCCACCGCCCGGTTATGAGTATGCCAAACAAATTAGCGAACAGCAACAGGCCGATTACATTGCCCGCGCTTTCCAGAAAGGTTATCTGGAATATAACTGGATGGGGCCAATGCTTTTGTGGCAATTAAATTTTGCCCTGCCTTCGGTCACACCTAACGATAACGACGAGAAAGCCGGCTGGGGCATTTTGCGACGAGATGGCTCTAAACGGCCTTCTTATTTCGCTGTCCAGCAATACGCTAATTCCTGGCAACCCTAGTATTTAAGATTTTACGGATAATTTTTAGTGGCTGTATAGCTAAAGTACAGCCACTTTTTGTTTATTAAGTTATATTAATGTGCTATAATTCAGTTATTACGAAGGCAAGCAGAGCAAATTCTGGCAATTGGGAAAGACTATGAAAAGTTCGGTAAGCTAAATCTTGCTGGCTAAAGCTTTGCTTTTATTCAGGGACGAACTCGAAAGGTAAGGAAACATGAACAAATTCAAACGCTTATCGCTGGTTTTTGCCAGCAGTTTTGTTTTGGTTACGCTGCTATCAGCTTGTGGCCTTAGCACTCCCACCAGCGTCGCCACCACTGCCCCAGCTACTACCGCCGCCACCGTTTCAGCCTCACACACCTGGCTTATCGCTGACCCGAAAGCGTTCCTCAAAACTTTGCCCACCCCAACCACTACGACTGCAACCCCACCTGTCGCCGATGCTGTCTTGCAAAAAGATTGGGAACAGCCCGTTACCAGTTGGATTAATCAGGAATTGGCTAGTATCAAGCGTGATAAATTAAACCCGCCGCGTGCCGCCCGCGCGTTAGCATTACTGGCCGTCAGCATGAACGATGGGCTGATAGTGGCGGGACAAGCCCGTCAGCAGGGACAGAAAATTTCGGACGATGCCGTATTAGCCGCCGCCGCCCGCTCGGTTTTAACTTATACTCACCCTACCGCCGCCCAACAATACAACGATTTGGCGGATAAAGTCGCCTGGGTGGGGGTTTGGCAAGGACGTAACGCCGCCAACGAAGTAGAGCTTGGACAAAATTTGGGCAAAGCGATTGCCGAGCAGGTGCTAACGTATGCCAAACAGGACGGAGCTGACCAAAAGGCCACCTTTACCGTACCAACCCCCGCCGTTGGCGTATGGCAGCCGACCTTACCTAAATTCGCGGCGGCCTTAGAGCCGGGTTGGGGCAAAGTCGCCGTGATTGGCCTTCCGGCTGGCACAGAGTTTCCGATTGCTCCCCCGCCTGCCTGGGACTCGGCAGATTTCCAAAAAGACCGGGCCGATTTTGCCGCCACTCAACAAAATTTGACCGAGCAGGACAAAGCTTTGGCTGAAAAGTGGGCCGGAGAAGCCGGAACAGTCACGCCGCCAGGGATGTGGTACGAAATTACCCGTGAGCTGGTTTTGCGGGATAAACTCGATAACGCCACCAGTGCCAGAATTTACAGCACAATGGGTGTAGCGGTTCACGCTGGTTTCTGCGCGACCTGGAAGGTGAAATATCAGTATATGGTGGAGCGACCAATCCAGTGGATGCAGGAAAGCCAGCCAAGCTGGACACCCGTGATTGATACTCCCCCCTTCCCCAGCTACCCTTCCGGCCACGCTACCAGCAGTGCTGCCGCCGCTACCGTTCTGGAAAAATTCTTCCCTAACGACAAAATCCGGCTTGAGCAAGACTCAAACGATGCCGCCTATTCCCGTATCGTAGGCGGGATTCACTGGTCGCTCGACAGCAAATTTGGTCAGGAGCTAGGCCGCGAAGCCGGGAATTTCGTCTTGCAACAGGCCAAAATCGGGCTGAAATAAAAACAATTGCACAAAAAAAAGGGGTTGGTCTGTTATACCAACCCCTTTTCTTATTTAGAACTTATCCTGATAGGACAGTATATTTTGTAGAACATTCCTCCACCACTGGATAAAACCGCAACTAGCGGGCAATCTGACGGCTGAAAATGCGGGTGGCAAAGAAAAGGACGATAACCGAGAGTACCAGCAGGATTAACCCGCCGCTTCCCAGAACGGTAAAAACGGTGTCGCCCGCGTCTACTTGGGATTGGTTCAGCCCGGTTATAATTACACGCACTGCGTTAATGGCGTAGGTGAGCGGGTTCAAGCGGGCAATGGTCTGCAACCAATCTGGCAAAAAGGTAATAGGCAACTGGGCCGAGCTGGTAAAGAACAAGGGCAGGGTAAAGAAGTTGACCAGCAAAAAGGTAGTCTGAACATTGCGGGTTCTGAGGCCAATAATAAGCCCCAGCCCGCCGATTACCAGCCCAAACAAGCCAACGTATACAAAGATTAGCGGTAGCAAGTACCAGTAAGCCGGACGCACCCCGAAAATAATGCCAATCAGTACCAGCAAAAAGGTTTGCAAGAACATCCGGGTCAAATTCGCCAGCAAACCGCCAATCAAAATCGAAAAGCGGTCAATCGGGGCGACCCGTAGTTTGTTCAAATAGCCGTTCAAATCGTCGGTGATAATGCCCAAAGCCGAGCCGGTTGCCCCAAACAGCACCATTTGGACGATAATCGCGGGCAAGAAAAACGCCTGATAATTGTCCGTCCCGAATTGGGCCGTAACCGGGTTTACCGCTCCCGGCGCGGTAGGAGCAGCCCCAAAGCCCGTTGTCAGGCGGCTGAAAACCTGCCCAAACAGCAAAAACCAGATTAGGGGCTGGATAATCGAGAAGTAAAGCTGGGTTGGCGTGCGAATAAGCTGAATCATTGCCCGGCGATAAAGCGTCCAGGTATTGTGCAGCAACCGAGCCAAACCACTATTGCGCGGATTAGCCAACGGAGTAGCCATCGTCTGTGCGGGCGCACTCATATTTATTTCCTCTCTTTACAAATAATCAGAATCATCAGGCCAAATAATTGTTCAATTGTAGGAGGGATTTCCAATCCCGATTTTACCCAAAGTCGTCTTTATCGGGATTGGAAATCCCTCCTGCAACAGAATTAGCAAAAGAGTTAAGTCTGAAATCGCCTAGCGACGCATCCGGGAACGAGCCGCAAAGGGGCCGCGTGAAGTTTGGAAAGCTACCGGGTCATCCTGCCGGATACGTGAGCCGGTATATTGCAGGAATACATCGTCCAAAGTTGGGCTAGTCAGGGTCAGGCCCGAAACGATAACTCCGGCATTATCCAGAACCCGCAGCACTGGCGGAACACTTTCGCCCCCGTTTTGCACCACAATTGCCAGTGTACCAACGTTTTCACCCGTCCCAATGGTCATAGTCTTGATAAAATCCTGATTTTCCAGCAAACTTTTAGCTTGAGTAACCTTGTCGGTTGCGCTGGTAGCGTCACTTTTGAAGCTAAGGGTAATCACATCCCCACCCAGGTTGGCTTTGAGTTGAGCCGGGCTACCTTCAGCAATAATCTTGCCGTTATCAATAATTGCCAGACGAGCGCAAAGCTTATCGGCCTCATCCATATAGTGCGTGGTCAGGAAAATAGTCAAACCTTCCTCTTTGTTGAGCCGTTCCAGATACCGCCATAACCCGGCCCGGTTTTGCGGGTCTAGCCCTGTCGTTGGTTCATCCAGAAACAAGATGCGCGGACGGTGCATCAAGGCAGTAGCCAGGTCAAGCCGTTTTCGCATCCCGCCCGAATAAGTACCGACCTTACGGTTAGCCGCTTCTTTCAAGTCCATCAGTTCGATGAGTTCTTCAATCCGTTGCTTGAGAACGGAACGGTTCAGGCCATAAAGATTGCCCTGAATATCCAGATTTTCGCGGGCAGTCAATTCATCGTCGGGGCTGGCATCCTGGGCAGCATAGCCAATCAGGGTACGCACCGTATCGGCCTCTTTTTCGACATCATGCCCCAAAATTCTGATGTCGCCCCCGCTTCGGGAAAGCAAGGTAATCAGCATTTTGATAGTGGTGGATTTGCCCGCACCGTTTGGCCCAAGAAAGCCGAAAAATTCGCCTTCTTTGACGTAAAAGTTAATACCCTTAACCGCTTCTATCCCGCCGGGATAGGTTTTCACCAAATCGCGGACAGTTATAACAGCGTTATCAGGATAAGTTTGGTTTTCCACTTGGGCTGTCTGTGTATCCAACATCCGAACCCTCCTTGATGTTAAAATTAACACATATTAACTAAATGTTCGTTAAGCTTGTTCTAAATACTAACGTTTTTTTAGTGCAATACCATCTAGTAAAGTAGTAACAATAATATCGGCAATTCGACCCACTTCTACCGGGTCATGCAAGCTTTCGCGTAAACGCGGATGCCAATTAGAAGAAGCGGTCATGCCGTAAAACATATTGGAAAGAATTTCGGGCGAAATGCTGCCACTTAATTCGCCGTTATCTATACCTTCCTGAAAAACATTGCGAATAGCGTGAAAGTAACTCGCGCCATAATTTTCCCAAATTTGGTGCTTGTTTTCGGGCAAATGTTCGTGAACATCGCGCATTAGCATCGGCCAGCTACTATTACGCAGCAAACCTGAAATAATTTGTACCGACAGCAGGCGTAGTTTTTCCCGGATATTCTGGCCGGGCGTAACCGCCTCGCTTATAGCGCGGGCCTGCTCGTCAAACATTTGCTTGAGTACGGCTAAAAACAAATCTTCTTTACCTTCGGGGAAGTGATAATACAAGGCCGCCGGAGTTACCCGCACCACTTCGGCCACTTCGCGCATTGAAACTCCCTTATAACCCTTTGTATTAAAAAGCTCACGGGCCGCTTCGATAATGCGATGGCGGGTTTCAACATCGACCTCAAGATTTTCCTGACCAACCGCTAATTTTCGGGACGCAGCCATACTTTAACCTTTTTTGCTGGTTTGAAAGCGAACTGCCCGCCATTTCAAAACTACTTTGTCCAATTCGGCATCACTAGCATTTGCCCCAACGCCCAAAAAACGCTGGTAATTAGGCCGATGCTGCAAGAAAAGGCGTAACACTTGCTTGATTTGGTCGGGGTCTTGCAAAACCTCGCCCGTTGCCGTTAGCACCCGTTCGCCGATTTGAAGCTTTACTCTGGGGTTTTTTTCTACATTCTTAAACCAGTTGGAAATCTGGTCGCCACCTCTGGTCACAGCATAAACATATTGTGAACCTTCAACATAGCCAAGCGGGGTTGTAAAAAGACGACTGGTTTTGCGCCCGGTAGTAGTAATCAGCATTACCTGATTGCTCATAAAGCGATAGGCCCCCGCTTCGTAGGCGGCGGCTACCCCTTTATTCGCCAGTATCCCAAACTGGCGGCCAACACCCTGCAAATTATCTAACAACGAATTTGAATTCCGGCGATTACTTGCCATTTGCTAAACTCCTTTTTCATCTGCTTACTTAACGTTTGTTAAGCTGACGAATTTAGTTTAGCCCGATTTCTTTATTTTGTCAATAATTTGTTTGCTAAGAAATTGCAAATAATTCTTAGTTGCAGTCCAGGCCAAATCTTTTGTCAGTAAAAGCCAATCTCAATCGGGGCGGGTCAAGTCTATTGGCAGAACAATATCCTGCAAAATGTACCACCCGATTGAGATTGGTTCTTAACCTAAGAGGATTAGTTGACGGTTGCTATTAGCAAGGCAAATACACAGTAAGAGTGAGGCCAGAAACGTCGGAAACTTCAACAGTGCCACCCATTTCGTGAATTATCTCACGGCTTACCGAAAGACCGATAGCTAACCCGGCATTGCGACGGCTTTCGAGCGGGTCAAATATATGTTCCAAACGTTGGGGAGTATGCTGATTAGAGGTATTAGTGTTAAAAGAAATTGCAACCCGGCTTGGTTCTATCAGTTGACTGCTAATAGTCAATTGACCACCGTCAGGTAAAGTTTCAATCGCATTTAGGATAAGGTTCAGGAAAACTTGCTCAAGCTGGTAATCAATTAAATTAACAGTGGGCAAAGCTTCGTCAAGTTGCATTAGTACCGTAACTTCGGCTTCACGCAAAGGCTTTTCCAGCAAATTTAGTGCGCTACGTACCCGGTCATTAAGCTGGCTCGGCTGCTTTTCGATAGGAGTAGGGCGATAAAATGAACGCATCTGGCCGATAACCTGAGAAATTCGGTTAATTTCCTGGTCGGCGGCTTGTAAATATTGGCGACGACGTTCGGCACTTTTGCGCGGGTCAAGAGCCAGTTCCAGCGAGGTACGAACTGTCTGTAAAGGATTATTGATTTCGTGAGCAACGGCAGAAATAATCCGCCCGATAGCCGCCAGCCTCACCAAATTCTTACGTTCGCTTTCACGTTCCCGAATTTCGCTCAAGCTGCGGATTACCGCCAAAGCACCTTCAAGGCGGTTATCCTGCCCGTAAAGTGCCGTTACCTTGACCCCGACAATGGTACTTTCGTTGTTCTTATGGGCCATTTCGACTTCTTCTTCGGGAAAAGAGTTGCCGGAAGAAAGGCTTGCCCGGAAAAGCGGCGGGCGGTCACATTCATCGCAAAAATCCCATAAAGAGCGATGCCCGACCACTTCATTAGCCTGATAACCCATGATTTGCTCGGCTAGGCGGTTAAAAACGACCACCCGCCCGCTGCGGTCAGCGATAATTATGCCTTGTTCCAGGTTATCAAAAACACCACCAAGCATCTCCCAAAAGCCGCTTCCGCCTTGCTCGGCCAATTGCTTGAGAACGGCTAAAGATGGCCCTTTGGAAGGAATGGGCCTGGTGCTGGTCAAATTATTTTTGGAGTGCGAAAATTCTTTTCTTGTATCTGTGGAATTCATAGCGTTACCCTGTGGTGTATTTTTTGGTATGGTGGCTAATCTGAATCCAGTTTTAGTGGATTTCAGTTTAGTGAAAGCCATGCTTTGTCTGCCTTCTGTTTCAAAACGTTTTAAGCCCAACATATTTAGGGGACTACCCCAAAGCCCAAGTTTGTATACATTAATAATACCGCACTCCACCCTCAATAGCATTGACGTTAGCTGGCGATTGCGTAAACAAAATTAAGATTTGTTGTTTACATCGATTTCTCGGTCAGCTAAAAGCTGGCTTATCGTTATCAGGCCACTTCCTTGCTGTTCGATTAGCTTGAACCCGGCTTGCCGATAAAAACGATTGAGTTGGCCCAGCTCAAAAAAGTGTAAACCACTACCTAAAGCCAGAAAAGTATTAATCGCTTTGCCAAAACCGCCCCGCGCCTGCATTTGCACCATGTAAGCAATACGCCCATTTTCAGCCAGCGTCCGTTTGGTTTCTTCCAAAGCTTTGGCGGTATGCCGGAATTCGTTGAGTGAGCCGCCGTTGGCAATGCCGCTAAATGCCCCGTCAATAAAAGGCAATTTTTCGGTATCAGCTCGCACCAGACTAATCAACCCGGTCAAGCCTTCACGTTCGATAAAACCGCGTGATTCTTGCAACATCGGCCAGGAATTGTCCAGCGCAACCACGTGAGCGGGGGTAGAGCTGGTCGAAGCGGGCAATTGATTGGCTTTAATGGCTCGTGTGATAGCTCGACCATAAAAACAGGTTGAACAGCCCTGGTCAAGATAAAAGGCTGTTTCGTTATGGGTAACTACTTTGCCCGGTTCGGGTTGTTCCAACATTCGAATAATCGTCGCCAATTCTTCTTCGGGCGGCCAGGGCCTCCCACCCAGCAGGCTCAAAGCTTTAGGCCGCCAGAAACGTTCGTAGCCCCAGGCTACCAGTTTAGTATGGTTACTGCGTTGGGCCGGGCTAATTCCTTTAACGTTGCGATTTAAAAAGTTTACGATTCCATCTTCGATGGGGTAGCTACTGCCGCAACGGACACACTTTACCGCCCCTTTTGTAACGGTTTCTACCCCGTTTAACTCGCTAATTTGCGCTCCATCACTCAGGCTCAAACCTTCTCGCCCACAATAAGTACATTTCAGGATAGCCGGTAACTGGCTGTACATAAGTTCCCCTCTCTGCTGATAATCAAGGCCGCCTAATCCTACCACATTGTTCTATTATAAACGGTTAAAGGATTATAAACCTTTCATTTCGGCCTGAATTCGATACCAGAAATACCAAAAATAATGATATGCTATAATTATCTTTATAAAGAGTAAAAGGAGTTAAAACAGTGGAAATTAAAAATATTGGGGAGGCGCGGCGGTGGAGTGCTGAAAAGATGCAGAAGGTGGGATTATTTGCCAGTGACCGCTTTTTCTGCGACATTTATTGCCTTGAGCCGGGCCAGAGCCAAAAAGCCCATAGCCACGAAAACGCTGATAAAGTTTATGTAGTGCTGGAAGGGCAGGGCCGGTTTCAGGTTGGGGCAGACGAGCAAACCCTGACTGAAAAGCAGGCGGTACTTGCTCCGGCAAACCTAGAACACGCTGTGTTCAACGATGGCCCAGCTAGATTGGTGGTGCTAACTTTTCTGGCGGGAGATTATCCGCATTAAATCAACCTTGAACTGAAATTGCTCATCCCCAATCTTTATCCTATATTGCTTTTGGCCTGACTTTGGTATTTAACAAAAGAATATTACTATTTTAAGACCGTGCTTTTTTCGCAAATTTGGCGTATAATAAAACTAATTTAGTAACATAATACAAAACTTTGAACAGGAAGCAAAACTTTATGGAACATATTGCAATTTTGAGCCATAAAAGTATACTGGAAAAAATATTAGCCGGGCAAAAAACAATTGAATCGCGGTTTAGCCGTCTAAAAAGTTTGCCCTATGGACAAATAAGAGCAGGCGACCATATTTTTTTCAAACTTAGTGGCGGGTTGATTTTGGGTGAAGCCGACGCAATACGGGTGGAAGAATTTGAGGATTTAACTCCCGACCAGATTACCGAAGTTGCCCGACGCTATGAGAAAGAATTGGCAATTTCCAGCGATTTTTTAGCCCGTAAACTTGAATCAAAGTTCGCGACTTTAATTTTCCTGACCGAAGTCAAGGAGTGTATACCCTGGAACTACAAGCAGGATGGTCGCTCCGGCTGGATTGTTTTACCGCCGGGCATCAAATTACCGAATTCAGATATAGAAACTGCTCCTGAACTGGATTTTCGCTCAATCGGCCTGCTGCATTAACCTATTACTTCAACCTGTCACTTTAATCTATCGCTTTTCTATTATAAATTGACCTTGAAAAATAGTGTGTCGGGGATTATCATTATCTGCGACACTATTTTTGGGTTGTCGTAAAGTTGATTGCAAATTGTAGTGCGGTTAGTTGGACAAAGGTTTTAGCAGAACCGCAAGAAAGTTGGAAATGAGCAAACTGAACTTAATATTACTCCGTCACGGTGAAACTGACCATAATACTGGCTTGCGCCTGACCGGGTGGGGCGACCCTGACTTAAACGAAAAAGGGCAGGAGCAAGCCCGGCAAGCTGCTGACCAGCTTGCCAGCCAATTTGAGATAGAGCAAATTTATGTAAGTTCCTTGCGACGGGCGCGGCAGACGGCTGAACCTTTAGCCCGGCTTACCGGCCATAGCCCGATTGTTCTCGATGGTTTGAAAGAATTAAACTTTGGCGAAATGGAAGGTATGACCATTCCTGAAATCAAGGAGCGATTGCCCGAAATTTTCTCGGCCTGGCGTTCGGACGACCCGGATTTTGGCTGGCCGGGTGGCGAAACTCGCATTGCCTTTCATACACGGGTAGATAAAGCTTTGTGGCAAATCATTCAAGCCGAAGCGGGAGTACACAAAACTGTGGCAGTGGTCGGGCATGGGGCGGCTTTGGCGGGCTTTGTCACCGAAATAATGACGGGTAGCCCTTTTTTATGGCGAGAATGGTTGCTCGAAAATTGTGAGCATTATGTAATTAGCGTAAATTACGAACCCGGCATAGCTTTGGAAAAAGGCGGCGGGGCAACTTTCAAGCTTGAATACATCGGCAAAAAACTGGACATTACGCAGGAGACCAAAAAATAAACGATTAAGCTTTTTTGTGTTTACAGGCTAAATCAGGTAATATATTAACGCAAAAGATTTTGATTTGTAACTACTCAGCCAACTTCAATGTAGGAGGGAATTTCAATCCCGACCTAACGGGTTTAGGTAAAATCGGGATTGAAATTCCCTCCTACAACTGAACAGTTACAACCAGGCCAAATAAACTAAAAAGGGATAGGAAAATGCGGATAGCACTGGATGCGATGGGCGGCGATTATGCCCCCGATGAAGTAATAGCCGGGGCGGTAGAGGCGGCGCGTCGTTATGGTACAGAAATAATTTTGGTCGGGCGCGAGGACGTGGTAAAAGCTTCGCTTGGCAAACATCAGACCAGTGGCTTAAAATTTTCGGTAATAAACGCCAGCGAAGTAATCGAAATGGAAGAACATCCGGCGCAGGCGGTGCGACGTAAGAAAGATTCGTCGGTAATGGTTGGCTTGCGGATGCTGGAAAAGGGCGAGGCCGATGCTTTTGTTTCGGCGGGGCATAGCGGGGCGACAATGGCCGGAGCGATTTTGGGTGCGCCGGGTCGGATTAAAGGGGTAGAGCGTCCGGCTCTGGCGACAGTTTTTCCTTCCAAAGAAAGCGCGGTGCTGGTGCTGGATGTTGGGGCGAATACCGAAGTAAAGCCGGAATATCTGGTGCAATTCGCGCAAATGGGTTCAATTTATTTTGAGAAAATCTTCAAAAAAGCTAATCCGCGCATCGGCCTTTTGAGCAATGGCGAAGAAGAAAACAAGGGTAGTATGCTGGTGCAGGATACCCACCAGTTATTAAAGCAGGTCAAAGGCATTAACTTTATCGGCAATGTCGAAGGTAAGGACGTACCCGAAGGTTTGGCCGATGTAGTTGTAACCGACGGCTTTACCGGCAACGTTTTGATTAAAACCGCCGAAGGGGTCGCAACTACCATGCTAAGTTTGCTCAAAAAAGAATTAACCGCCACTTTGCCTAATAAACTGATGGCTTTGGGCCTCAAATCAGCCTTTGGCAATGTTCGCAAAAAGCTGGATTACGAAGAGTACGGCGGCGCACCCTTGCTAGGGGTAAACGGCGTGGTGATTATCACACACGGGCGGATGAAAGCAAAGGGCATCATGAATTCGATTCGGGTGGCGAACGAAGCGGCCCAAACCGGGACAACCGAGGCAATTCGGGCTTTGTTCCAAAATCAGGAAAAAATCAGTAACCCCGAAATTACCGCTCCCGCGCAGGGTTAGGCTTTGTGATGGATAGCGCAGGCCGGGTCAAGATAATTAGTATCGAGCTAAGTGACGGGGAATTGCAAAGGATTGAGGAGCTGGCGAATTATAGCGCGGTCTGGGTGCTGGTACGGTTGCATTATTACCCGCTTGGCTTGCTCAAAATACCCCTGACCAAAACTTTTATTGAACCCGGCGAACTGCGCCAGCTTATCCTGGCGGAACTTCAAAATCCCTTGCTGGAACATTTGCTGATTGATAATCAGGCAGTTGGGCTAGGTTCGGTGGGGGATTTGCTGGCGGGGTTAAATGCGCCTCCCGAAAAATGCCAGTACCGCCTTGAAAATAATTACCAGCCTTTTGCAACTGTGGCGATTTGCACCCGCAACCGGGCCGAAAGTTTGGCGCGGGTGTTAAATTCAATCGCGAAGCTGGATTACCCCAATTTTGAAGTGATTGTGATTGATAACGCGCCGGGCGATAGCCAGACGGCGGATTTACTAAAAACGAATTTTCCGAATTTTCGCTATGTGCTGGAAGAATTGCCCGGTCTGGATAACGCCCGCAACCGGGCGATTAGCGAGGCAGGCGGCGAAATTCTGGCTTTTACCGATGATGATACGGTAGCCGACCCTTACTGGTTACAGGCACTGGTGGCGGCTTTTGAAACCCCGGATGTGATGTGCGTAACCGGGTTGGTGGTGCCTTACGAACTGGAACACCCGGCTCAGCAACTTTTCGAGAAATATGGGGGCTTTACCCGTGGTTTCCGGCGGCGCACTTTTCATTTTAACCAGCGTTACCCCCGTACTTTTTATTTTTATGGGGCGGGCGAATTCGGTACGGGTGCGAACATGGCTTTTCGCCGTGGCCTGTTTGGTTTGATTGGCAATTTCGACCCGGCCCTGGATGTGGGTACCGTCACCAACGGGGGCGGGGATTTGGATATTTTTTTCCGGGTATTGATGGAAAAGCATACTTTGGTTTACGAACCAGCCGCGCTAATCTGGCACGTCCACCGGGCCGATAGCGAACGTTTGCAGTACCAGATTAACGGTTGGGGGACGGGTCACGCTGCGTTCCTGACTGCCGCGCTGCTCCGTTACCCCCGCAACGCCCGGATTGCTCTGACTTTTAGCCAAAAGTGGTTTCGCCATTGGCCTTTGGCCCAATATCTAAAGCAGCGCAAACAGCCCGAAGCCGGAATTTTGCCCCTGGCGCGGGCCGAAACAATCGGGGCATTGCTCGGCCCACTCAAATATTTTCAGGCCCGCCGCGAACAAAAAAGACGCAATTTTCTTGCAAAAAAGCAGGCTAAATAATGGCGACGCTGGTGCATCATCTGGAATTAAGCCAGCCAGTAAAAGCGATTGAGCGGGCCGGCGATTATAACGCGGTTCACGTTTATTTGCAATGGCGGGGTAAAGTTATCAGCCGTCTGACGATTGCCAACGATTACCGCGAAATTAGCGCAAAGCGATTACGAACCGAAATTGCCCAGCGTTATGCTAACGAGATTTTGCCCTGGCTGCTGGCTGAACCCGGTTCAATCCCCGAAAACGCTTTAGCCCATGATTTAGCCGATGAACTTGTGCAAAAGTCTATCCGCAGCGAAGATAAAACCGGGTTTCTCAAAACTTTGTTTGCCTCGATTGTGCTTTGTACCCTTGACCGCCCGCAAGACCTCGAAATTTGTTTGCAAAGCCTGACCCAACATCAGGCGATTGCCCCTTTTGAAATTATTGTGGTCGATAATAATCCGGCTTCGGGCTTGACTGCCCCCGTTGCGGCCCGCTTCCCGCTTGTACGTTATATAACGGAAGGGCGGCGCGGCTTGAGCTATGCCCGTAACGCGGGTATCAGGGTCGCGCAGGGCAATATTATTGTTTGCACCGACGATGACGTTATTTTTGCCGAAAATTGGCTGGATAATTTGCTAAAGCCTTTCGAGCGACCACAGGTGATGTCGGTCACAGGTTGTACTTTGCCAAAAAATCTGGAAGCGGCCAGCGCGGAATTATACGAGGAATACGGCGGGCTTTTTCGGGGTTTTGGCCGGATAGACTACACCCAGGATGTTTTCCGGCGACAAAAGTACCGTTATTTGCCAACCTGGAGAATTGGGGCAACCGCTAACGCGGCTTTTCGGGCCGAAATTTTCTTAAATCCGCAAATTGGGCCGTTTGATGAGGGGCTAGGGCCGGGTACGCCCGCCGGAGTGGGGGAAGATACTTACCTGTTTTACAAAATCTTGCAGCAGGGTTACGCTTGTGCCTATGAACCGCTTGCGCTGGTTTATCATTCGCACCGCCGCGAGATGAAAGCTTTACGTAAACAACTCTTTGATTATAGTAAAGGTCATATTTCCTACCATTTAACCACTTTACTCCGCGACCATGACCAACGCGCCTTGCTTTATCTGGCGGTAATCTTGCCGGGAAAAACGCTAAGGCGAATACGCTGGCGATTGCAAAGCTTTACTTTTTACCCACTCGATTTGCTGGCTCTTGAAATTTGGGGCTATCTTAACGGCCCGGTGGCCTATTTCAAGGCTTTGCGTCGCGCCCGGAAACTTGGGCGTACTTTGCCGGAGGATTTCGGGCCAAAACACGAAGAAACCCACTAGCATTGTTTCCCAAGCGGAAAGGCCGTTGCCCAGCTAACAAGTTTTTGACCGCTACCAGTTGAGATAAACTTTAAGTTCAGGCCGCTAAATACTTTTTTTTCGCTTAAAACTGAGTATAATAGAGAAGGTGCAATTCGGGTAGTTTGGTTTACAAGCTATGCGTCCAGAATATTGGTAGAATTGGTAAACAGGGCTATGTGGAAGAAACATCCTATCATACATTTTGCGGCAAGTCTGGCAATTACGCTAGGGCTAGGGCTATTGCTGGGCCTGTCTATCCCGCTTGGCTCAGATTTTTGGGCGGATAGGCAGAGCCAGCCCGTAACCATCGAGGGTGTTATTTTCTACAAAATGCACGCCCAATTCCGTAATACCCTGGCCGGGTTTGATGTCCGTAGCGATAATGGGCAAACTTATCATTTTGAGGTTGCGCCGCGCCTTCTAGCTGAATTCAGCCTGGGCGAAAAAGTGAAAGTCAATCATTCGCCACATTCATTGCACGTTTATGATGTTCGAACTGAAGATAGCGGCTTTATTCAGGATGGCTTCGATGCAAATGCGGCTTTTCAGCAATGGCAAACCCCGCTAATCTGGCTACTAATTCTGGCGGCAGTTGTGGCAGTAGCTGCCCTGATTTATGGATTGTTGTGCCTGTTTGATTGGCTGCAACCTGTTAGGGTAGTGCGGGGGGTGCTAATCGCCAGAGTGGAGCAAGCTGATAATAGTGCCGCCGGGTATGCGCTGGTGCTACGAACTGGCAGCAAAGCCAAAAGCCAACGTCGGCGAGAAACTTCGCGCTTTCAGGTTTCGCAGAATAGTTTCTTAAAGACCGACCAGGTTGATTATCTGGAATTAGAATATACTCCAATTTTCAAATACGTTCGACGATTGCGGATTTTGACTGCCGCCGATTTTCCGCCGGATGCTGTCCCTTCGCTGGCGGAAGGCGGCCCAAACAACTTGCGCTATCATCCCGGCTGGCAATTCAAAACCTTTTTGTTTGCCGATTTTAGCTGTGCCGTCCTGCTTTATGCCTTATCCGGCTTTATCCTGCTAACCCGTTTGCCAATCTGGTTTGGTAGTGGGCTGGATGCCCGCTTGTACGAACGCTACATCTTGCCCGCCCTGGCTTTTGGTGCGCTTATTATCGCCCTTTTCCTGAGCAATAGCTTCCTCCGCAAGCTACGTGATTTGCGTTCGCCCAAAAAGCTGACGATTGGCCCGGTTCTAAGCAAATGGCGGGTTACGGGCGTAAACAATGATGCCCGTCGTCAGATTGTAGTAGCTGACGGTGGGTTGCAAGCTGGTAGCGCGGGCGTTCGCAAATTCGATATAAACGATTTTTTGTATGATGAAATAAAAGTGGGCGATATTGTCGAAATCGAACATAGCCCGCGTCTGCGCTATATTTTCCGGCTGGAAGTGACCGGTCATCAAGAAGTTTTCACCAAGTAAAAGGTGTTGCTTTACCCTTGCTTGGGTTTCAAAAAGCGTCCGTTTTCGTCCCGCTCAAAAGGCAAAACCTCGACAATCGCATCCCGGTTTAGCGGGCCGTAGATATGCGGGAAAATTTCGCCAGCCGCATCAAAGCGGCTCGGAGCTTGCACCTTATCCAAATCAATCACCAGCAAATAAAACGGGCGGCTATCGCTGGCGTAATAACGATAGGCCGTATCTACCACGTTTTGCGCCCCGGTAGTGCAGTGCATAAAATTCTCCACGCCCTTAACCATCGGTTCGGGCAAATAATCTTTATCCGACGGTTGCGCCTCGTAATACTCCTTCGGGACAATATGATAAGTTAAACCGCTCAATTTTTCAGCCATTGTTCTCTCTTTCAAATTTTATCAAGCTTAAATTAGTTTGTGCAATCTTTCCCCAAGCTCCTGCTCAAATTCGATTTGTTCTCCGGCAAGGGGCGGGCGCAAAGCTACTTCAAGAATACTTTCGTCACGCTCATTTTTAATTTCCAGCGTTGTGAGGCCGGGTTGCTGGCCGGGAAAGATAATACCGCCAACTTTAACCTGAAAGTCGTGCATGTAAGCCAGCATTTTGTAAATATCGTCGGGACGAGCGCGATTTTCCGAGCCTACCCGGTATTTTACATCCAAAAATAGCTGTCTGCCTTCAGATTCTAGTCTAAGGTCAGGGCGAGGCAAGCCGGGCCGACTGGAACTATACCAGCCGCCCCGCAAACCCTTGTTATAAAAAAGCCGGGTTTTACCGTCCGCGCTCCTGAAAATCGCGCTTTCTGCCGCCATAGCGGGCGTACCATCAAAGCTTTTGGTGGCTTCCACCGTTTCAAACTGCAATCCCAGAGCCGCCGCTACTTCACAGGCCGCCCATAATTCGTAGATTTTGCTCATGGGCTGCAAGCCACTTCGGGCCAATTGGGTATCATCTTCAGGCAAAGCGATATAGCGGCTGGAAAATTCCGACCATAAAACTGACACTTGAGTATAAGCCGGGTTAGCATAAGCAGCACGGCTACATTCGGAAGCAAAAGCGGCCTTCAAACTGGAAGCCTGCTTATCCAAATCAAGGGCAAAGGCGGCGGAAGGCAGCAAAGCCGACTCGGTCAGGGCGTGGTGACGGGTGGCCCGTTCCCGGAATTCGGGCAAAGCTCTTTGCAAGCGGGATGACGCTGGCCCACCCAATTCTACAAAGCGTACCAACCTCAGCAACTCCCACTCAAGCTCAAGCTGAAAGCGCACAAATAACAAATTGGGCAGGGTCGCAAAGTTTTTGGGAGCGCGTGACCATTGATGATACAGCCCGGTTTCGGCGGGTCGGTTGAGCCAATACTGCATCGTGGCGGGCCAGTTCACCGGGCCACGTATCGAGTATAATTCGCTTTCGGGCTGCTCCGGCGTGAGGTAATCTAGCCGCCCCAAAATTGCCTCAGCCAAATTCTGCTCCAAAAAGCTTTGGCTAAAGTGGCGCAACTTTTCGGCGGTGTAATCGGCACTGAAAAAATCGAACAGGCGCGGCTGCTCGTCCCGGTCATAATAGCGCAATTGCAAACCGTTAGGGGCATCCAACCGAGAGAGCAAGCCGGGCAATCTTTCGGTTTTTATGTAAAACACTTCATCCTGCGAAAGCTTTTGCGGCACAACCTGCAAGCTCGACTGGCTTTCACAAGCCGGGCCAACCGCCTTGAAAGTTAAGTCCCCCACCAAATCATCCACCCGATAAGGCAGCGACCAGCTTGCATCAGGCCGCAAATTTAACCCGGCGCGTATGATTTCCCCGCCCAGTTTTACCGCGCAATTTTCCAGATTTTGGCGGCTTTGGTTAATCAGCCGTAATTCGATTTCGCTGTATTCAGGCACAGAAAAAGCTGGCTTACCGTTGTAAAAAAGTTCCAGCAACAGTTTTTCGCCAGCTTCAAGTTTTGTAGCAGCCATAGTTTTTAAGGTTAAATACAAATCTCATGTAAGAGGGATTTCTAATCCCGATTTTGCCCAAACCCGTCTTTGTCGGGATTAGAAATCCCTCTTACAGGGAATTATTAGAGTAAAAAATCACTTACGCATCCGGCGCGGAACTTGTTCGGTTTCGGGGGCGGGCTGAATAAAAGAAACAGGATGCGGCTGCTTTTTTTCCTCAATTGTCAATTCGCGTTCGTGTTCGGCTTCCTTAAACGAGAAATGTTCGCGCACCCAGTAGACCAAGCCCCATATCGTAACCGGGAAGTACAGGGCGGCGTGCAGCAAAATAACGTAGCTGGCCGCCAGTTCTGCCCGAACCGAGAAAATGCTAACCAAAACTTTATTGGCGGCAAAATCGAACGGGCCAACGTAACCGGGCGTAGATGGTACAAGCGTAAACAAATTTGCTACCGCCAGCGTCATAATAATGGCTTGCCAGCTCAGATTTAACCCGGCAAAGGCCAGCGCAACCATCCAGTACATCCCGGCCTCACACAGCCAGGCCAATACCGAAAGGCCGAAAACCGCCAGCAAATCGCGCCATTGCCGCAAAACCTGCAATCCCTCGATAAACTTATCTGCGATTCCAGCTACTTTGGGCCGCAACCCGGCGGGCAAAAGACCCAAACCGAAAGCTTCAAGCCGTAGCAAGTTTTTCCGGCTGCTGGCAATTATAAAGAAAAGGGCGATAAAAATCAGAAATACCGCCGCCCCCAGCTTCTCGATACCTTCGATGTCGGTACTAATGGTAACAAATAAAGCGGTTACGGACAGGAAAAGCAGCATTGTAATGCCGTCCATAATCCGTTCAACCACAATTGTCGCCAGAGTGCCGGTTTTGCTAACGTTCTCGCGCCGCCCCAGCACATAAGCCCGTACCACTTCGCCCATCCGTACTGGCAGCACGTTATTCGCCATATAGCCGATTACCACCACCGGGAAAAGCCGTTGGGTTGGTACTTTTTTGACCGGGCCAAGCAAATAATGCCAGCGTAATGCCCGAACTCCCACCCCCAGAAAATAAGACACCAGCGCAGGTAACAGCCAGATATAGTTAGCCTCGCCTAGAGCCTGTCCGATTTTCCCGAAATCCTGACCCCGAAAAGCCAGATACAAAAAGACAAGGCTAACCACTAGCCCCACCCAGAATTTTAATTTATCTTTACTGAACAAATTCATTTTTCTTGGTTTACCATTCCCTGAAAGGCCGGGCCGTTTGGCCGATTTTCTAATAATTACAAGCAAACCGAGCAGGTAAGCGATTTAAGTATACCTGTTCGTTTATCCTCTAGCAAGCAAGACGCTTGAAATTGGTTTCTAGTTTCAGGTTTCGAGTTTCTAGTTTCAGGTGAACTCCCCGCCTTGAAAGGCTGGGCTAATGTCATAAAAACTTGGCTAAAGCCACTACGGATAAAGCTAAACTCTTTTTTAGCCCTTTAGGGCCGTTTTCATGGCATTAGCCCGGACAATTCTATGTCCGGGGGATTAACCCTGTTCCACCGACAACTGACAACCGACAACCCTTCTCACAAATTGAAACTTGAAACTAATCTAGCTATCCGCCGCCGAAAGTTCGGGGGCTGGTTCAGCTTCATCCTGATTGGCTTCTTTCTGGCGGGCCGATTGAATACCCTTGAAAGACAAATTCATTTTGCTGAAGAAGAAAAGGCCAATCCCCGTTACCAGCACGTACTGGAAAGTGTTTGTCAGCAACGCCAGACCAAAAGCGACGTTTTCGTCTACGTTATAGGCACTCAGGGCCAGCACCGCTGCCGCCTGATACACGCCAACAAAACCCGGCGCACTTGGCACCATTGTTCCTAAATTCACGAATACCAGCAGGAAAATACCCGCCCCGACAAGCTGCATCGGGGTCATTTTGTCCTGTAAGTTAAAGGCCCGCAGCATCAAATAATACGAGCTACCTTCGAGCGACCAGACTATCAGCGACATGCCCACAATCCCAAGCAAAGCCGAACGATGCTTGAGAGCGTGCAAGCCCAATACAAAGGACATTAGCAATTGATGGGCTTTATGTTCCAGTTTGCCCGGCAAAGGCTTCATCAAAAAGCTGGTTACTTTCAGGGCCAATTTTTCGCGGAAAAGCAAAAATAGTAGAAAAAGAGTTGCACCAACAAAAACGCCAGTAGAAAGATATTCGACCAGCTCAACTTCCCCGCTCTGGCGCGGTGAAGGGAAAACCAGCAAAGAAAGCCCCATCAGGGCAATCAAGGTCAGGCCATCGCAAACCCGCTCCAAAATAATAGTGGCGAGGCTCAAACTTTTGCTAACATTTTCGCGCGAACCTAACACGTAAGCTCGCACAAACTCGCCGATGCGGGCGGGCAGCAAGTTATTAGCCATAAAGCCAATCATCATTATCGGGTAAGCGCGAGAAAATGGGACGGATTTGGTCGGTTTCAAGATGATTTGCCAGCGATAGGCGCGGGCGAAATAGCCTAACATTGTTACGGTAATGGCGGGGATAAGATATAAATAGTTGGCTTGACTAAAAGCCTGAGCCACTTTATCAAACTGAATACGAGTAAGTACCAGAGCCAGAAAAAAAAGGGTAATGGCAATGCCGATTAACTGGCCCTTCTTTGATTTGAACAACTGCCTAACCTTTCTCCTAAATAAAAAACTTCTCTCCAACCTCACAGGGCTTCGAGCCTGGCCCTTACTTGCCTTGAGCGGGCAGAACGGTAATTGGTTTGTTAAAAATTACCCGGTTCGCCTCTTCGACATTCGTTCCCTGCTCTGCCCCATTAATGCTGATGGGTACATCAGGGTTATCGTTAGCATAAATAGTTAATTCAAGCTGGTATTCACCGGGTGGAACGTGAATAAATAATTCCCGGTAATCGCGCACCGCTTCCCGTCCCCGCCATTGGTCGCTGGTATAATAACCGTTGAGCGGTAACGAAGCATAATTAGTACCGGTGTCATTCCCGGCTTTGTCCAGCAAGCGGGTTTTAATAACATAGCTGGTTTTGCTAAAATCAAGCTTACGCCAAAACGTTGTTAGATGCAAATTTTCACCATAGCGAACTGTTCCGGCGGGCAAATTGTTACTTGAAGCGTAATCATAACCTTCCAGCTTGAGCGATTCGCCAAACTGGTAATTTAGCCGGGAAGTTTTGGCAAAAAAATCAGCGTTTGTGCCGGGTATCAGCTTGAAGGCGTAGCCATAAACGTTTACGCCCACCTTTACTTCGGGATGGCTAAACATAAAGGTGTTGTAATCGAACCAAACTTTACGGACAAATTCTTTTGGGTCAGCCTGTACGTAGCGTTCCGGCGAAACTACCAGCCAAGCCCGTTCATGCCCTCTAATTGCTTTTTGCAAAAAGTCATTTAATTGTACATCGTCCCGGTCATCCAGCAAATCCCCCGGAAGGGTTATTAATGGCACATCAAAACCAGGCTTAAAGTAATACTTGACAGCCGTATCCAGATAGCCAGGGATTACAAAAACTTCATCGCCGGGCCGAACTTGCTCACTTAGCCAGCGCATCGATTCGCGCCAATCTTCTTTATGAACCGTCGAGGAATAATTATAGCTTTGCAATGACACCAGTATACAAGTCAACCCCGCCGCCAGCAATACCACCGCTATCGGCCAAAATTTTTCCAGCAGCCAGAGCAACCCGCCTGCCACCAGCAAATAATAGGCGGGCGAAGCAATCAGCAAATAGCGGTCAGCGAACAGAGGCAAGCGCATAGTCAGCAGGTAAAAAGCCAGCACGGGCAAGAGCAAGTAGATGGTCAGGAAAAGTGCTGAGGACTGAGGACTGAGGACTGAGGGTTTTAGGGTTGTCGATGAACTAGAGTTGCGAGTTGCGAGTTGCGGGTTGCGAGTTGATTCCGACTTTATACTTCCGACTTCCGACTTTTCTTGATACTTGTTACTTGATACTTGATACTTTGCGAATAGGCCAAATCCGGCCAAGAGCGCGAAAGCGATTGCGCCCAAACTCTCCCAGGGTTCAGAACTGCGGTTTACCCCAAAACGGCGGCCCAGTGTATTAAAAATATCAAGTAAACCGATTGGCTGACTCCAGCCGTTGCCGACTGTTCCATCCCATAGCGCGACAATTTGCCATAAGGCAATCGGCAAATAGGGCAAGGTCAGCAGCCCGAACGAGATTAAGGCGCGGCGGTGAGTTAGTTTTGAGTTGCGAGTTAGGCGTGAGTTTATAAGGAAATAGACGATTTCGACGGCGATAATCAGGACGGTCATGAGGTGGATGTAAAGGCCCAGAGTGGTAATAATGACGTAGGCGAACCACCAACCCTTGTGAGTGCTTTCCAGACCGCGCAGGAACAGATAAACCGAAGCAAGGGTAAAGCACAGGGCCAGGGGGTACATTTTGGCATCTTGCGAATACCACAAATGATAGGGCGAAATCGTGAGCAGGAACGCACCGAGCAAGCCTAAAGCCGCACCGCCAAGTTTGCGCCCGACCAAAAACATTAGCGGTACGGCGGCAGTTCCGGCCAGCATTGAAGGAGCGCGAACCGCCGCTTCGCCCGTTCCGGCAAATTGCTGCCAAAAGTGCATAAAAAGGGTGTATAGCGGGCCGTTTTCGCCTGCTTTGACAAAGCCTTTTAGAATAGTGGGCAAATCTTGCGAGGCGCGGCTGACCAAATCAGCTTCATCAAACCAAAGCGATTGAGTTGCCAGCCCTTTGCGGCGCATAAGAAAGGCCAGCCCCGTCAGGCCAATTACCAGCAGCCATTGGGTGCGCTGCCCAAGCAAAACTCCTGCCCGGCTTTGCAAAGTAATTTTTGGCGAAAGGGCGGCTTGAAATTCGTATTTAGTTTTTCGGCTTTCAGTTTTGACGTTGCGCTTTAACAAGCAGACAGCGTCTCCTCTCCTCACAAGATTTTTAGCAGAGCAGCCGCGATACTTTCCCAACTAAAATGGCGGCTAAGTTCTAATCCCCCGGCAGCAAGCTGCGCCCTTAACAGCGGGTCTTCTCGCAGTTGTTGCAAAGAGTGCGCCAAAGCAACCGGGTTTTCTGGCTCTGTATATAAAACATTCTGCTCGTCCAAAAGTTGCGGTAAAAAAGCCGAGTTTGTCG
>JBBQGP010000082.1:0-22188 GCA_038323095.1 Chloroflexia bacterium
CCAAGCACGCTAAAAAAGATTTTGCAATGCTTCAAATCCGGGCTAACTTCGGCCCGCGTGATAGTTACAAAACCCAAACGCGGGTCTTTTAATTCGCGCTGGATTAGAACACTGATGTCGTCCTTGATAGCCTCCGCTACCTGCTCTGTTCGCCTGCTCATGATTCCTCTTTTGTTACATTTGTGGCGGGTTTTCCGACCCGCTATAAGCTTTTGTGCCTATTATTATAACACAAACCCGCCCCTGATAAAAATTATTAATTTTACGAAAAGGCTAAACTAAAAAACCAAATTTGCGTAAACTAAAAGACAGTTGCAAATTATAAGGACAATGGCACTTCAGTTTTAACAAATCCACACGGAGGTTTTAGCACCTGAACGAGCTTTTTTCATTGATTGGTCTGGTTATTGTTGGTTTTCTGGCCGGGTTTATTGCCAGCTTTCTAACCGGACGGCGCAATTCGGGGCTGATTAATATTATTTTGGGTATCGTCGGCGAAAACCGACAGTAAGCGACTTGAACGAGACCGAGGTTAATATTGGCTACCGGTTTCAAATTGGCACTACCGAACTAATCGTAACTCAACTGCGGCTACCTTGTTATAAGCGGGGTCTGAAGTTTGGGCGGGACGACATCCTCAAGCCTTTTCTGAGGCAGGGTTATACCGGCTTTTATCTGGCAGTGTGGCAGGAAGGTGAAATCGGGGCGGGTGATGAAGTTATCCAGCTTGCCAGGGACGAACATGTCGTTAAAGTAATAGATATTGTAAACCTGTAAGCCCTTCAACTCGGTTGTAATTAGCCCGGTTCATAAAGTGGTAATAAATAGATAATTACCTTGAAAGATTTGTAAGCTATTCCTCATCGGGTTGTGCTAGAATACTCTTAGTATAACCACATAAGTAGCTATAGCTGGTTTGATTGGATTAAAGTTAATAGTATGTTTGTTAGTAATTTCTCCTATCCCAACCTAGCCCGGTTTGTAACAGTGCTGTTACAGACCGGGCTAAGTTGGGATAATATATGAAATTTTGAAAAGAGAAGAGGCGAATAAAGGTATGTGGAAAAAGTCAGTCAATTTCTACCTGGGACTGGCCTTGACTTTAGGGCTTACCGCGCTACGGGTTTATAGTGGACTTATTTGGTGGGGACAATTAGGCTGGAAGACCCCGCCCGATTTTGGGTGCGGGCCGCAGGGCTTTAATGCGCCGTCCGGGAAACTGAGCGGGTTATGCGACTGGATGAGCCTTGAAGCTCAACATCCTTTCATTGGGCTGTACGGTGATTTTGTCAAAAATTTAATAATACCAAATTTCACCTTTTTTGCCTGGCTGACTTTTTTCACCGAAGGCTTTATTGCCTTTAGTTTGATTTTCGGTTTGCTTACCCGGCTGGGTGGAATTACCGGCTTCTTGTGGGCGCTTAATCTGGTAATTGGGCTGGCTGCTGTACCAGGCGAAGATTTAACTTTTTATCTACCGTTCGTGATACTGCCGCTAATTTTCGTTGTTTCCGGGCCAAACTATCAGTATAGCCTGGACGGGTTGCTACTTCGTTACTACCGACGCTTGGCTGAACGACCCGGCTTGTTTGGCAAAATAAGTAGTTTTTTGCTGGCTTATCCTCAAATTGAAGATGAAACCCTTACTCCACCTAAAGAGCCTTTCAACTATAAAAAATACCTGCGGCGCGGTCTGATTGGGTTAGTGGCTGGCTTAGTAGCCGGAATAGTCCTCGCGGCAACATTGGGTAATGTGGTACTGGGCTTAATACTGGGTGGGGTTATCGGACTGGTTTATGGGCTGGTTTTCCGACCCACTCGCCGGGCGTACCTTGATATGGCGATGAGTGCTGCCGCCCTGGGAATTCCTTTGTGGGCTTTGTTCAGTGTGGTAATCGGGCCTCTCGCAAATGGTAACACTCCCCAATGGACGGCTGCCGGAATGAGGATGCTTTTTCCGGCTCTGGTCGGCTGGGTAATTTATGGGGCTGGGCTGGGTTTATTGGTGCAGCTAGTAAACGACTTAGCGGTCTGGCAACTAGGGGCGGAACCAACCGCCCGTCCAGTAGAAGCACGCCCGGTTACACGCATCCTCATCTTAGGAGGTGGCTTTGCCGGAGTAACTACCGCCACTCACCTCGAAAAAGAGTTTGGCCCTGACCCCTCAGTCTCTTTTACCCTGGTAAGCGATACCAACGCGCTGCTCTTTACCCCAATGCTGGCTGAAGTAGCTGCCAGTAGCCTCGAACCTACTCACATTTCTAGCCCCCTTCGTACCAGCCTGCGCCGTACCCAGGTCGTAATTGGCACAATCTCTCAAATTGACCTGTCCCAAAGGCGCGTAAAACTGGAGCCGGACAGCCGTTCTCCTCAGAGTCGCGAGTTAGAATACGACCATGTTGTGCTGGCACTAGGGGCGGTTTCCAACTACCGGGGGCTACAGCAGGTCGAAATGAACTCATTTGACTTTAAATCGCTGGGCGATGCGATCCAGATTCGCAACCATATGATTGATATGTTTGAGCGGGCCGACCAGGAGACCAATCCGGCCCTGCGCCAGATGATGTTAACTTTTGTAATCGCCGGAGCTGGATTTGCCGGAGCAGAACTGGCGGGTGGGCTAAATGATTTTGCGCGTGGAATGGTGGCCTATTATCCCAACATTCCCGCCACAGAAATAAAAATCGTGGTGATTCATTCCGGTGATAGAATTTTGCCCGAACTCAGCGCGTCGCTGGCTGATTACGCACTCAAACAAATGGAAGGGCGCGGCATAACTTTCAAGCTCAAAAGCCGGGTAGCGGATGCCCGACACGACGCGGTATTATTAAATTCAGGGGAAGAAATTCTAACCCGAACCCTAATCTGGACAGCGGGGACAGAGCCTAATCCGTTAGTGCGAAACTTGCCGATAGAACGGGACAAGCGCGGTGCTGTAGTAGTGGATAGCACTCTGGCAGTCCCCAGTTATGAGGGGGTGTGGGCCGTAGGCGATTGTGCCTCCGTGACTGATAACAAGAACGGTCAGCTTTGTCCACCGACGGCTCAATTTGCTCTCCGGGAAGCTTATCGGTTAGCCTCAAATATCCACGCTAAAGTTTATGGTGGAAAGGGCCAACCGTTCCACTTCGACTCGCTCGGTTCACTATGTGTAGTGGGACATCAGACTGCTTGCGCCGAAGTTAAAGGGTTTCGCTTTTCGGGCTTACTGGCCTGGATGATGTGGCGGGCGATCTATCTAGCTAAACTGCCCGGTCTGGAACGCAAGGTGCGGGTATTTCTGGATTGGAACATCGAACTATTTTTCCCACGAGACATCGTCCAAACCATTGATTTTTCCCAAAAGCCTACTTCTTCCAACAAGCTTGACCCGGCAGCCACTAACAGTCAGGAAAGGAGCTAGATTTTATGCTTTCTTCATCAACTTTCAGGGCTAACCCGAACTGGGCTGTTTCCAGTCGGCTGTTTGGCTGTACTGTAGTAGGTCTGATAGGCGGGTTGGCGGCAGCAACGGCTAATTCGTCGGTATCGGCGATAGGGTTACTGGGCGGGGCGGCATTAGGTGGTTTGTACGGACTGGGTTTCGGGGTGGCAGGTGCTAAACGAGCCAGCAGTCCCGGTGCGGGACTATTGTGGGGCTTGGGTTACGCTTTTTTATTGTGGCTGGTCGGCCCGGCCAGTTTGTTTCCGCTTTTGGGAAGCGGGCAGACAATGGGCAATCTGGACACCACCCGGCTGCATTTTCCTGATTTGGTAGCTTATATACTTTATCTAGGTGCGCCTCTTGGACTGGTGCTGGGCTTGTGGGGTGCTTTTTACAAAGTGCAGGCTACCGAATTACCCGCCGAAGCCGCAATACAGTCTCATCGCTTCAGTCTGGCGAAAGCCCTGATAGTTGGAGGCTTGGCCGGCTTGGTCGGAGGCTGGGCCTTTAGTAGCTGGATGACTCAGGTTAACTTCTTTCCCACTATCGCCAGTCTGGTCGGTTCCAATTCAAAAGAAGTGGGAATGGTGCTGCATTATATAATTGCGCTGGTTATTGGCATCAGTTTTGGCCTGCTCTTTCAGTTGGATATTCGCAGCTATGGTTCAAGTATGAGTTGGGGAGTAGCCTACGGAATATTTTGGTGGTTTCTTGGCCCACTAACGCTCTTGCCGCTCTTGCAGGGTAAAACGCTCAACTGGTCGTACCAGCAAGCCGGAATATTATTTGGGTCGCTGGTCGGGCATATTATTTATGGCCTTCTGGTAGGGTTGGGTTATGCTACCCTGAACCGGCTCTGGGTCGGATTTTTCATCAATTCTGATCCGATTCGACGGGAAGCGGAAGGCCCAGGCACACGCACTTTGCAAGCGCTGGGTTGGGGTGCAGTCGGTAGTCTAGCGGGTGGCCTTATCTTTAGTCTGATAATGCTGGCTACCGGCACGTTGCCCAAAGTAGCCCAGCTAGTTGGGGGGACGAGCGTCGAACTCGGTTTTGTAGTACATCTGCTTATCAGTGCCTTAATCGGTATGAGTTATGGACTGCTCTTCCGACAAGAAGCCCCTGATCTGGGTTCAGGGGTCGCCTGGGGTTTAGTCTACGGGTTAATCTGGTGGTTTTTAGGGCCATTAACCCTCTTCCCTGGCCTTTTAGGGGGGTCGCTCACCTGGACGGTAGCGGCGGCGGGTCAAGTTTTGCCTTCCCTAATCGGTCATTTACTTTATGGAGCGATTACGGCGTTAGTCTTCCTAATGTTGGAACGCCGTCATGAAGCCTGGTTAAAACTAGACCCCCGACTGGCGGCTCGTGAACTTCGGTTGCGTCGCCCGGTTGGGACTCCCGCCCCAGCTTTGTGGTTATTCGTTTTGGGGTTGGGAGTGCTGCTGCCGGTAATTCTCTCAGTGTAGTGTGGAGGTGTAGTTTTATAACGCTCTTATTTCACTCAAATCATTGAACTCCTAAAATATTCCGGAGATTTCTTATTTCATCTTTGCTTACCTGGCGTACAGCACCCCTGAGCTATGATCGAGTCTTGCCCAAAACTTACACCATCTTCGCCGTGTGGAAAGCCCACCTTATAAAAAAATCGGAGTGATATATCTTGGGGTGGGTATTTCTTATCAAATGGAATATTCCACCTACCATTGTATTTTTTGAGAAAACTAACGGTGTTATTTATAGTTTCGGCATCCGCAATCGTTTGAAGAGTTTTAGAATGATCGAAAGTTTGAACTTCGATTTTGGTTACACTGGGTATATCTATGTCATTAAATGTTACATTTTCACTTGGGAAAAAGTTCGATTGCACAACCGAAATAACGGTATAAATAACCCCAATACTTACAGCACTCAATATAGCAACCAAAAGGACTGTCCTTAATCGGTTTCTTCGAGTGCTAAACATAAAAGCTTTCACCACTTACCAGATGATGAGACTGGTCTCGGTACTCCGAACGCCCACGGCGTTCGCTATGCCTGCGGTAATTCAATTACCCAGCGAAGGCAGGTCGGGGCTTTCTACCAACGCGATTAAATCGTACTGGCCGGTTACGGCGTGAACTTTGGTAATCACCGAACCCGCCAGCCGCATCTCGCGCAACTCTTCTACCAACTCCTGCACTCTGGTAGGTTCAGCCTTTATCATTACATATGCCTGAATCATATTCTGTTTCTTCAACTCCTTTAAACTAAATTTAAGTTGTCAAGCTCTCAATCAAGCTAAAGTTTCCAGCCTGGAAACTCTCGAATATTAGCCTCAAGTAAAAGTCATGAGGGGTACGCCGCCTTCACGGGCCATTATCTCAAGCTGGTTTTGCACTCGCTCGAACGCGGTTGCGAGTGGGAATATTTTTTTGCTAATTTGCATATCACTGTCGGTAGAAAGGGGATGCCAGAAAACCCCATCCAGATTTACGGTTAGTTCCGGGACGAGGTTTGCCATGCCCAGTTCCAGCCCTTCTTTAGAATAACCCCGCTTCGCCAGAGGGCGGACAAAGTGGTCTTCATCAGGAATACCCAAGCTACGATGAAACTGGCAGGCTTGATCCAAATAGGGCGAGTTAGCCGGAGTCTCGGTTGTACTCAGCCGTACCCGAAAACCTTGCGCTTGCAGCAACCCGATACCCTCTACCGTTTTAGCCCAGGCTCCTTTGCCCCGGTAAGCATCGTGGTCTTCGGCTCGACCTCCGTCTAAACTGACCTGTATAATCAAATTAGGATTGGCGATGGCTACCAGTTTTTCTAAGCGCACCCCATGTAATAACATAGCGTTGGTCAGCACCGTAGTCCTGACCCTGGCCGAGGAATAAGCCAGCATTGCATAAATATCGGGCAGCAAAAAAGGTTCGCCACCGGTAAAAAAGATGTCGCTAAAGCCAAGTTCTACCGCTTCATCAACCAGCCTTTGCACGTTAGCCAGACCCAGAGCGCGGCGGGGTGCATTTGGGCTGGATTTGGCGACACAGTAGGTGCAGCGCAAATTACAATCGTAATTGGTGTAAATCCATAATTTCCATTGCAAAGCCGGGGTTGTGACATTATTTTCTGGTTCGACCAGAGAATTACTCATCTTTATTCCTTTGTTTAACTTAGTTATTTCAATTTATCGGGTCTATTATCCATTGGAGGAATCTTTTTTGCAATTCTGCTCTCTACTTGCACCCAATTTTTCAAGGATTGAAATATGATTATGATAGAGAATCATTCAACAACAAATATTTTTTCGCTGCGATAAACGCGGCTTTGCTCACTCAAATCAAATTGAGCAGCCGGAAGATCGGCTACTAATTTACCCGCTTTTAAGCCGATAATTCGGTCAGCAAATTCGGTAGCCAACTTTACCTGATGTAAGCTGCATATCACCGCAATATTGTGTTTGTGGGCAATCTCGCGCAGCGTTTCGAGAACTCCCGCCGCCGTTTCTGGATCAAGACTGGCAATCGGCTCATCCGCCAGGATTAAACGACTTTGCTGAGCCAACACTCGTGCAATTGCTACCCGCTGCTGTTGTCCTCCCGATAAACTATCGGAGCGTTGGTAAGCCTGGGCCAATAACCCCACCTGATCGAGAGAGGCCAGGGCCAGTTGGCGGTCAGCGTAGCTAAAGCACCGGAGCAAAACCCGCCAGGTCGGGACGTAGCCAAGCCGTCCGGCTAACACGTTTTCATTTGACCAAACGCCAAACTTTCTCAATCGGGTTGCAATTGGGCGAGTAGCTGGGCAGTTGGTAAACCGTCAAACGTGGGCTATTGTTGGAACTATTCTTGTCTCATAAGCAGGCTTTAGCGAAATGCGGGCCAGTTTAATACATTGTTAGCAGCTATACCCCAGTGTTGCATTAGAAGAAGTTGTAGTTCTGAACTCAAGAGGCCCAGTCCTTTAAAATAACCCCATTTCTGCGCCTGTTGACTAAATATCCCTAATTTGTAAATGATTGCCTGGCGGTTGGAGAAGTTAGTGGCCCATTGCTCTGACATCTGAAGGGCCGAAGCTAGAGCCGTGCGTAAAGTTCTAAATAAATCGAAAGCACACAAAGCCAGCAAATGTTGGCGAAAAATGGCATCATCCGCAACTTGAGCTATACTTGCGCCTAATTCCTGGCGATATACCTGGTTCATTTCTTCTATCAAAGTAGGTGGGTAAGGGCAAATGATTTGCCAGGAAATTACATCGTAAAAAGCGTGACGAAAGCCGCCATACTCGAAATCAAGCAGTTTAGGGCCAGCTACCCCAATATGATTGTTAGTGGGTGCCATATCCCCGTGAGTAAAAACGAGTAAAGAATCGGGGTCACTTACAAAAGAAGCTACCTGTCTATATTCAAGGGTTGGTACAACCAGACCGAAAGGAGAAAGCACTTTCTCGATAGCCGGAAGCCACTTCAAGAAAGCTTCGGCCTGCTGGACGCGTACTGGTTCAGCCGAAGGTTCCAGTTTGCGGCGTATAATATTATATTTATCTTCATAGTTAAGGGAAGCGCGATGCATCTGAGCGGTCAGCTTGGCTTGTTTAAGCAAAGCCTGCCGAGCTAAAAGAGCGTCATTCCCGTTTAGAAAATCTTCACAACTCTGACCTACCCCTAAATCTTGCATTACAAGGATATTAGAATGTTGACTGTATCCCAACAGACGTGGGCAAAAAAGGGCTGGTGCTAATTCAGTCAGGAAATTCAACCCGGCCCACTCAGCGTACCAGGTTTCTTCTTTGCGTTTAGCCTGCTTGACCACCACACTCATTACCGGCCCATCTTCAAGCTGAAATTTGGCTACGTAATTGCGATTCCAATCCTTCAAAAGTTTCCCATCTTTTATTCGTACCGCTTCGGTCTGCCGAACATTCAATATCTTAACAACGGCTTGACCCAATTCCTCTAAATTAAAGCTTTGCTCACTCACTGTAACTCCTGTGATTGGTTTGAATAACCTATGGCTGTAGAATTAGTATCTGTATCCAGAAAAAAATCTGAAAACTTTCGGACTAATATTAACCCAAAATCCAGATTAAAAGTAAAAAGTGCCGATACATTCTTAGTTTTTAAGCGTGGGCGAAGTTGCAATTTGAGCCAGGATGTGCTATTATTTCGCATGTCTCAGGGCGGTTTTAGGCTGCAAAGGGATAACCAAGGTTCGGGTGTCGTCTAATGGTAGGACAGCAGACTTTGAATCTGTCAGTTGGGGTTCGAATCCCTGCACCCGAGCCATACCGCCGGTAAAACTTTCACAAGCTTTATGCGGCATCGCGCTAGTCGCGCTCAGGATAGGAGGCAGGACAGTCGCTGGCAATTGCCAGAGGAAAGTCCGAGCTACATAGAGTAGGGTGCCAGGTGGAGACTATGGTTTAAGCCTGGGAGGGGTTTGTCGCAAGGCAAGCTTCGACAGTCCAGATTGGGTCTTTCGCTAAGGTCTTACGAAGTAAGCAACCAGCGATGGGCAGAGCAACAGAGACCAGGCCCGCCCTTCGGGAGCGGGAGTGAAAAGGGCAATCCTCCCTGTAGCAATCTCCGAATTGGCCGACAAAGACGGTGACTCGCCGAGGCCAGAAGACGAGAGCAGTCGCGAAGGTGACGACGCGGCCAGTAGCCTTTCGCTACTGAGATAAATGACTGTCACGAACAGAACTCGGCTTACTCGCTTCTTATCCAATATGGTGCTTGTAGCTCAATGGTTAGAGCACTGGTCTGTGGAACCAGGGGTTGTGGGTTCGAAACCCATCAGGCACCTACTTAGACAAAAAGACCGCCTCTACAGGTGGTTTTTTTATTGCTCGCAAATAAAAGCAAATAAAAAAGGCCACCGCTGCTCATCGGTAGCCTTTTGTCATTAGGAGGAGTTTGAGAGAAGAATAGGAGGTTTACTACATTCCAGTTTGCAAGCTCTTGGCTTTAAGGCTTTTTCCTTTGGCTCACCGTTTCGCTTACATCCTTATTCTAAACCAAAGTTTACTTAATTCTTATAGGCTAATTCACACCTGCTCTGTGATGTAGATTACTTTTTCTTTCTCTTTTTTATTACTTCAAACTTGAAACTACTTCACTGCTTAAAAATTTCTTGCCGCCCGGCCCGGCTTGTGTTAAAATATAGTTTAAAATCGCACTTCTGTTCTATTTTGATAAGCTTTGAAGGAAAGAAAAAACTTTGGCAAGCCCGAAAAGCAAAAAGAAAGATAGCAAGGCCGCCGAGCCGCTTTTGCTTGACCCGGAACGCTACGAGCAACCCCGCCTGGTCTTTGAAGATGGGGCATTGGTGCTAAAGGCGGTACGGCAGGAAGAAAAGAACTTGCCAGCCTGTTTCGTTTGGCACGCCGGACATTGGGTCGCGCCCGCTTATCAATATACCGAACTAAAAAAATGGTTGACCGAGCAAGGTGACAAAGTAACAAATAATGTACCACATTATTTATATGAAAAAGTGGATGGTTTTCGTTTCGAGCGGCAAGACGGTTTGAGAACCGAGCCAGTGCCACAGGAAAACAATTTTCAGTACCCAACGGCGGCTGAACCGCTCCGCAAAGTAGCCGAAAGCCGGACGGCTTATACGGTTAATCCCGAACCCGCGCCTACCCCGGTTCAAACTTTGCGGCCTTATCAAAAAGAAGCCATCGAATCCTGGAAAGCTCTTGACGGGCGCGGCACGATTGTGCTGCCCACTGGCGCGGGCAAAAGTATTGTGGCAACCCTCGCCATTGACGAGGTTCGTGCGCCAACCCTGATTGTTGTGCCGCAACTCGATTTACTGCACCAATGGTACGAGAATTTGTCCCGCATTTATGGTCAGGACAATATTGGGGTCTATTTTGGCGAAAAAAAAGATATTCGCCCGATTACAGTTACGACCTATGTTAGCGCGTCCTCGCACCTGGACGAATTGGGCAATCGTTTTTATCTGCTGATTTGCGACGAAGTGCATCATTTGACCAGCGCAACCTGGCAGCACGCCGCCAAGCTTTCGATTGCCCCCAAACGTTTAGCTTTAACCGCGACTTATCCCACCGATTTTGAAGACCATCTTTTGTTGCAAGAACTTATTGGCCCGCCCTGTTATTACAAAGCTCCCGCCGATTTAGCCGGAGCATATTTAGCCGAGTACGAAACTATCCGGGTACGGGTTGAATTTACGCCGGAAGAAGCCGCCGAGTACGACCAACTCAAGAGTTTTTACTCGCCCTTTGTCCAAAAGATGTGGAAAGCCTGGGGGATGCGCTGGTGGGATGTGCTGATGCGCGGCCAGAATAAGGAAGCTGACTACCGACAAGCGTTAATTTACAAAAGCCGGATGGAAGAATTAATCGAACTAGCCCGCGCCAAACGGTTAGCTCTGGCCCGCGTGCTGGCCCTGCACCGGGGGCAAAGCGCGATTATTTTCACTGAAACTAATAAGGCGGTTTACGAACTGGCCGAACTTTTTATGCTGCCCGCCATTACCCATCATACCCCTGCCGTCGAGCGCAAAGCCATTCTGGATGGCTTCAGGGCGGGCGAATTTCCGGCAGTCGTCACCGCCCGTGTATTAAACGAAGGGGTAGATTTACCTTCCGCCAAAATCGCGATAATCGTGGGCGGAGGCGGCTCGTCTACCGAATACGTTCAGCGTCTGGGTCGAATTTTACGCCGTCAGGGGGGCGCAAAAGCCTTTCTTTACGAAATAATCGTTCGCAACACCCTCGAAGAAAACGTCTCAAATCGCCGCAAACTCAAGAAAAACGGTCAGGTTCCCGGCCAGGATAACACCAAAAAATGAGGATAAACTGAAATGAAGGCAAATGCGGTTATATCATTGCTAGACCGAGAACATTATGCGCGGGTGGAAGAATTATGGGCGGCCTTGCAAAAGAAATTTGGCTTGAACGGGATTTACGCTACCCCTTTTCCGCATTTTACTTTTCAGGTAGTCGAGCATTACGATTTGGAGCAGCTTGGCCCAATTTTGCAGGATTTTGCCGAAAAGCAAACCTCGTTCAAAGTTAAAACTGGCGGGTTGGGTATTTTTAACGGGCCGCAGCCGATTGTCTATATTCCCCTAACCCGCACCCTTGAGCTGTCCCAACTTCACGCCGCACTCTGGGGTACACTCTCCAAAACGGCGACAGGTGTTAATCCTTATTACCAAAACGAGGTTTGGTTGCCCCATATTAGCCTGTGCTTTGACGATTTAACGCCCGAACTCTTGCCAGAAGTAATTAATTGGTTAAACGCTCAAAACTTTTATTGGGAAATTGGCATAAACAATTTTGCGATTGTTGGCGACGCTGGACAGGAGCAAACTTTGCTGGGTCGCTATAATTTTGGTAAGTAAGTAAGCAAGATGCTAAAACTAACGCAGGTTCAGGCCCGCCTGGTAATTGATAAAGGGCGGGCGACGGTAAGACAAATGGCGGCGACCACGCCCGAAGATTCGGGGCGGGCCGAAGAAATTATGGCGATTTTCCGGCAAGCTCTGGCCGACAATTTAACGCGCGGTGCGTTGTATGAACGCCTGGCCGGGTATATTGGGGCGCGACTGGATTACCGGGAAATTGACGGGCTGGCTAAGGTTATTTGCGACAGCTTTGCCACTTTCCAGCCGGATAGTGCCGCTCTTGTGCCGAAAACCGTTTTGCCCGCAAGTGAATTAGTACAGGAAGAACCTGATTTAGTCCCGGCAGGGGTGGCAAATAATGAGGATGAAACTCGACCTAATCCCGGTCTGACTGCCTTCCGGCTGGCAGTCTGGCGGGAAGCGGCCAAGCCCGAATTTTATCCTTTTGCTAACGCTGGGCTGACCGTCGCTCTAAAGCCGGGAGTACAAAGCTTGCGGCGGGCGGCCTCGGCCCACGATGAGGATTTGTTAGGGCGGCTGATGCCTCGTGAAAAACGAATCGAAGTTTTGCGGCGGGCGGCGGAAGAATCCGGCTATACCTTGACGGCAATGCCAAAAGATGGCGAATTGGGCGATTTGCTGTTTGCCGATGTGCCGAACCGCCATCGCTTGATAGAACTTAGCCCTGAGCTAAACGTTGAAAATTTGCTGAACCGCTATAACGTCGAGCTTTTGCGCGGGGTGCTGTATCTTACGCCGCGTTTGCGAATAATAGTCCGTGATAAATACAAAGATTTGTTCAAATATATCAAGTTCTTCGGCCTGATGCACGAGGTCAAGCCTTTAGCCCGCGCACGAACGGCGGATGGCGAAGCGATAATACCGGGTGAAGGCGAAATCGAAGGTTACGAAATTGTGCTGGAAGGGGCGAGTTCGCCTTTTCTCGCTCGTTCCGATAGACGTTATGGTATCCAATTTGCCCGCTTTTTGCCCGCCCTTTTATTATGTGAGGCGGAATGGCAGCTCGAAGCGGAACTTTTGTTTAACCCAACGGGTGGTAGTACGCGAACCGCCGAGGGTGAAAATCAGGCCAAAACAGGTAAAGTTCGGCTAACTCGCGCTCTTTTCAAGCTCGGCCCGCAACCTCATTTACGCACCCACTTTAAAGGAAGCGGTGAATTCGATAGCAAACTGGAAGAATCGCTGGCAATTGCTTTCGAGAAGCGTTTCAAAACCACCAGCCGTACACCCAAAATCGAAGAAGTAGCAGCCGTCGTTCAAGCCGAAGGAGCTTCTGAGGCAAAACCCAAAAAACCGCGCAAGAAAAAAATCGAACCAAAACCCGACGAGCGGCAAGGCTGGTCTATGCAGCGCGAGGATAGAATTATCAATGTCTTTGATACCGTAATGATTCCCGATTTCTCGTTCGAGCATAGCGATGGGCGACGGGCTATGCTGGAAATTGTCGGGTTTTGGGAGCGGGGCTATTTGGAACGAAAAATCGCCAAACTAAATCGGGCCGGACGTACCGATATTATTGTATTGGTCAGCGAACGCACGCGCTGTGGTCGGGAGAATTTTCTGGTCAAGGGGGAAGAACCGTCCTACCAGCTCATCTTTTTTAAAGGTACGCCCCGTCTTGGCCCGATTATGGAGGCTCTCGAACGTTGCGCCATCCCTGCTCAAACTCCGGCGATGAGCTGAAGATATAGCCCAGAACGTATTCCATAGATAACCGTTTAGAAAAGCGTTTATCGTCCAATCGCCCTGAAATGAATTTCGGGCTAAGTAAGGGAAGTTGGTTTAAACCAACTATAAGAATCTGGGCTTATTTGAATTAGAATTTATCTCAAAAGGTCTACTGGCAGAGTAATATCCTACAAGCAATACCACTTCCCCTGTAGGATGTTGCTCCGCTAGTTGAGGTTTGGGGGGATAAATCAATGGGCAGAGCCACATCCTACAAGCTGCCGCTATCCCCTGTAGGATGCTGCTCCGCCAGTTGACTTTGCCCAACCTCGCTTGATGTAAACTCTCAGTTGGTTTGAACCATCTTGCGCTATCTTAGCCCGAAATTCATTTCAGGGCTACATTACCACTACTCTGACAACTCTATTTCTTTTTCTGATTATCTATAGAAACCAGAAACTAGAAACCTGAAACTAGAAACTATTCAGGCGTTCCGGCAATAGTTTCGCTGCCTTCAACAACTTTGCGTTTGCCCAAATAAGCTTCTTCCACTTCGGGCGAGACCAAAGCTGCCGCGCCTGTTCCTTCCCATGAAAGTGTCCCGTTTTTAATGACATAGGCTCGGTCTGCGATTTGCAGGGCGTAGCGCATTTGCTCGACCAGCAAAATTGTAATACCCCGGCGACTTAATTCCTGAATTGTCTCCAGAATAGTTGTTACCATAATCGGGGCAAGGCCCAGCGAAGGTTCGTCCAGCATAAGCAGCTTCGGCCCACCCATCAAGGCCCGGCTGATAGCTAACATTTGCTGCTCCCCGCCCGAAAGCGTCCCGGCCTGTTGTTTCAAGCGTTCTTTAAGGCGCGGGAAAAGCGAGAAGCACCATTCTTCCATCTCGCCCGAAGCTTTATTATCGAGGCGACGGGTGTTCAAACCAATACCGATATTGTCGGCAACGCTTTGGTCAGAAAAAATCTGGCGGCCTTCGGGAACCATATTAAGGCCCATGCGGGCGACAGCGTGTGCGCTCATCCCGCTAATGTCTTTGCCCTCGAAAAGAATTTGGCCTTCTTTGGGTTTTAACACGCCGGAAATCGTCTTGAGCGTAGTAGTTTTGCCCGCCCCGTTGCGTCCGACAATTACCACGATTTCGCCTTTGTTTACACTTAGCGAAATATCCTTGATGGCTTCGATGCGCCCATAGGCGGCGCGTACATTTTTAACTTCGAGCATTGATGACCACCTCCGGGCCGAAGTAAGCGTCTTTGACCTTCTGGTTATTTTGAACCTGAACCGGCACCCCTTCGGCAATTTTCTTGCCGTAGTCCAGCACCGTAATTTGGTCAGAAATTTCCATAACCAAGTCCATATGGTGTTCGATAAGCAATACCGTCACACCTTCATTCTTGATTTTGCGGATAAGCCTATCCATATCGCCGATTTCCTGTGGGTTCAAACCGGCAGCCGGTTCGTCCAGCAGCAGCACTTCCGGCTCAACCGCCAGAGCGCGGGCGATTTCCAGCAAACGCTGGTAGCCATAGGGCAAATCTTTGGCCTTATTATAGGCTCGGTCAGCCAAACCGACGAATTCCAGCAATTGCATGGAAAGAGCCTTAATACGTTCTTCCTCGCGCTTTACGGTAGGCAGGCCCAAAATCGAAGCCCAGAAATTTTGCTTGATATGTAGATGGAAGCCTACCATTACGTTTTCCAGTACGGTCATATCGCCGAAAACCTGCAAGTTCTGGAAAGTCCGGCTAATCCCGATGGCTGCAATCTGGTACGATTTCATGCTATCAATGCGCTGGCCCTTGAACATAATTTGGCCGCCACTGACCGAATACAAACCGCTAATCAGGTTCAAAACAGTAGTTTTACCCGCCCCGTTCGGCCCAATCAAAGCGTGAATATCGCCCTGGTCAAGCTCCATTTCAACAGTATCTACCGCCCGCAAGCCCTTGAAGTCACGAGTAACACCTCTCAAGCGCAAAATCTCGTCGTGTGAAGATTTTTGACGGTGGAAAGCCAGGGTGGGAGCAGTTGCCGCAATATTAGGCTCGCCGCCATCTGCCGAAGCCGCCGCCGGGTGCGCCTTGATAGCATTGTAATTCACTGTACGTCGCGTCGGTAAATAGCGGTCAATAAACTCACCAATCAAACCGCCAATACCTTTTGGTACAAGGTAAAGGAAGTACAGCAAAATTGCCCCGTAAATACTTAACAAGGTTTCAGTGGGCTTGAATTCCGCACCGGTAGTGCTGTGGGCCAAACCGAAAATTAACCGCCAGATACCAGGAATGAACATAATAAAACCAGCGACAAAGGCTCGCACGATAAATTTTTTCATTGGCCCGGTAGTAACGAATATACCAGCGACTATCAGCACAAAATAAGCCAGAATAATGGCCCATCCGTCAATCTCAAAGCTGGATTTGGCAAAGCCAATCCCGGTTTGACTGCCAATAGTGTTTGCCAGAATACGGAAGATTTCGATGCTATTAAACACTACCACAAAACCGATAAGAGTCGCCAGATTATAAGAAGCGGTTTGGTTGCGCCCGCCCTGAAAGCTGTAAATAACCATCGCCGCAACCAACATTAGACCGACCAGCACCACCGCCCAGGCAAACACCAGCAAGAAGGGGTTAGACGTGCCATCCGAAGCTGTCGGAATGTAAATTGATTCGGAAATGGCGAACGTCGCTGGAATACCGAAAATTAGCCCAACCAGTCCGACCAGCCAGCGCGTGCCTTGCTGCAAAATCGGCTGTTCCAGCTTGAACCGACGTACTACAAACCACAAAATTAACCCAGCCAGCAAAATATAGAAGCTGACGTTACCGACCAGGCTAAAAATATCGCTATCTACCCGACTGGTATCCAGATTCTTGAGCATTTCTGGTAGCAGGGTAATCGCGATTGCCCCAATAACCGGGCCAAAAAGTGTACCTGTTCCGCCCAGAATAAGCATGGTTACAAAGGCTACCGAACGGTCTAGCAAGGTAATACTTGGCCCAACAAAGGAGAAGGAGTAAGCGTTTAATACCCCACCAATTCCGGCCAAAGCCGCACTAAACACGAAAGCCAGCGTTTTCATTTGGGTAACGTTTACCCCTACCGAACCTGCCCCAATTTCGTTTTCGCGCAAGGCAATCAGGGAGCGACCCCAACGGCTGCGGATATAATTCCGCAAGATATATAGCACTACCAAAGCGACTGCCAGAATAATCAGGGCTGTCAGGAAAAGCTCATAAGTTGAAGCTTCCTTGCTGGGAGGCTGGCGGATAATATCGCTGATTGGGCTGCGTTCGCTACTGGGGAAAGGAATTTCGGACAGGCCGTTTTGTGAACCCAGCGTCGGCTGCAAGGCGGTAGAGTTTACCACCTGGTACACAATTAAACCAAAGGCAATCGTTACCATCGAAAGGTACGGGCCTTTGACCCGCAGTGAGGGCAAAGCCAGCAGCCAGCCAAAAAGCCCGGCTACAATTGCCCCAAACAACATTGCCACCCAAAAGTTTTGGAGTACCCAAAAGCCTACAAACCGAAAAATTAGCAAGGCGACCAGGCTGATGCCACCCAGAATTAGTGTTGTTAAAAACAAGTTTCGTACCGTCGCCGGAGTATCCCAAAAGCCCGGACGCAAGGGAATGTTTGGCTCGGCCATTTTTTTGGCTTGATTGCGGCAAAGATAGCCAATCACCACCGCCAAAACTACTACGGCCAGCGTTACAATCGAAGGCAATTTGGCATCCGACAAATTTAGCACGTAGCAAATCAAGGCTAAAACCGCCCCAATTCCAGCCACAGCATAAAACAGCCCGTTCATAACGGTTGGGCTTTGCCAAAAATGCTTCTCAAACGCGCCGTTAGTGCGCTTGACGTGCTGCCAGCGCAGGTAAAACCACAAACCTAGCCCAATTGTCAGAACTGCCGCTGCAACCACAAGAATAATCAACATATCGTTTACATTATTCAAAGCTGTTTCGCGGGCCGCCGTCGCTTTGGCATAATTAGCTTTTTCGTTAACCGAGTAGCCGTTGGCATTGCGGACGTACAAATAATCAATCCAGTTGTTGTTAGCATTAATCCGGCCCAGCAGTAAGCCGGTGACGTAGCCGCCCACCGCCACAAATCCAGCGTGACCCAGTGCAACTTGCCCAATATAGCCCACCACCAAATTAAGGGCCATCGCTACGATTATCGCTACGCCAATTGAGCAAAGGATTTGCAAATAATATTTGTCCTGAGCATAATTCCAGATGCCCACCAGCATAAACAAACCGAGCAAAATTATGGCACTGTAATCTTTGGCCCATTCTGGCACACTTAGCCCCGCCTCGCCTCGCCGTTTTTCGTCTACTTTGACATTAGTGAGATTAGTCATTTTCTTTGCAAACCTACACTTTCTGTACCAGAGTCTTGCCAAATAAACCCGTAGGCTTAACCGCCAACACCACAATCAAAAGCAAAAAGGTCAGGGCGCGGTAAAGGTCAATTGTCACGTAAAACTGGATAAACTGCTCGGTAATAGCATAAAGCAGGGCAGCAATGGCAATTCCTGTAAGGCTGGACAGGCCGCCAATAATTGCTACCGCAAAAGCGGCAATCCCAAAGCTCGTGCCAGTATCCGGCCCCATCCCGCCGATTACCGGGGTCAGAATTAAACCACCAAGAGCGGCCAAGCCACCGCAAATCGCAAAAGCCAGGGCTTTTACAAAGCTTACGTTAATTCCCATCAGGCCCGCCGCTGTTGGGTTAAAGGCTACTGCTCTAATAGATTTGCCAAGCATGGTGCGGGTAAAGAAAAGTTGTAGAGCTATAATCACAATTACGGTGATAACAAAGCTTATAATCTTTTGCCAGTCAATCGCCACCGGGCTGCCGCCAACCTCTAGTTTAATACTATCGTTCACAATCGGCTTGAGCGGCAAACGTTCTGCGCCCATCAAAAGCTCGAAAACGTTCCGCAGAATAATCGATAGGGCAACTGTACTCATAATCCAGCCAATCGAAAGGCCGGTACTAAAGGGGCGCATTACATAGCGTTCCAGTAAAACCCCTGCTCCGGCCATAATTAAAACCGAAACAATATAGGCGGCCCAAAGCGGCCATAAAGGGCGACTCACGCTGGATAAAGCGGCACTATCGCTTTGCCAGTTCGTCACCATAAAAATTCCTAGCATTGCGCCCATCATTACGAATTCACCCTGGCCGAAGTTTAACGTTTCGGTGGTGATAAATGTCAGGCTATAACCAAAGGCAATCAAGGCATATATCGCCGCGTTTGACAAACCGTTGACGATGACCTGGATGAGAATGTCCATTTTTTCCGAGTTACCTCTCTGTAATACTTCTTTCTACCTGGTACATAAGACCAGTAAATTTTCAGGGGGCGAGCAAATTTTTATAAACTATAGCTCTAAACTTATTTTCTAAGTTTAGAGCTATAGTTTTGAAACTAAAACCTGTTACTTGGTATCTACCTTTACCATTTTGCCATCTTTCCAGATGGTCAGAATAAAGTCCTGACGGGTAAAGGCTTCGTGGAACTGGTTAGCAAAAGGCTTGTCAAACTTCTTGATAACGCCGTCATACGAACCGAAGTTTTCGAGCGCATCCCGCAACTTGTCGCGGCTATCGGCAGCCCCGGCTTGCTTCATGGCGTTCGCCAGCATGTTCATGCCGTCGTAGCTCTGTACCAGACCGCTAGGGAAGCCAACTTGTTCGGTGTTGTACTTTTTCTTGTACTTATCGAAAAATTCTTTCTGCTTCGCATTGGCACTGTCCACTACGATGGTTTGCGGTACATAAGTGCCAGTTTCCAAACCCTGCGCGTTTTGCTGGAAAACTGGCATCGAAAGACCCCATGAGCCAACCATCGGGATGTCCACGCTAAGTTCTTTCAAAGCCTTTTTCAGGTTAGCCGCGTCCGGGCCAAGACCCCAGTTTACAATTACTTCGGGAGCAGCCTGCTTGATTTTGGTGATAAGCGGCTTGAAGTTATCGGAAGTATCGTTGTTCTTGTAAGCTTCGACCAGCACCGGGGTAATGTTGCGTTCGCCAAAAGCTTTGAGCAAATCGTCTTTACCCAAAGTGCCATAGCCGGTATCGTCGTGGATTAGTGCAACTTTCTTGAACTTCAGGTTATCCAGCACGTAGGTAGCCACGAAGGGAGTCTGCTCATCGTCGCGCATAGATACCCGGAAGATGTAGCTGGGGGTAGAGCTGGTGTCGCGGGTAATTACCGTACCAGTCGTAACCGGGATGACCCAGGGGGTTTTGCCCTGATTGACAATCGGCGATTGCTTGCTACCGACGGCGGTATTGGCCGTGCCGATAAGAGCTACCACTTTTTCTTTGTCAATCAAGTCGCGGACGTTGTTAATGCCGGTTTCGGGGTCGGCCTTGTCATCGCGTTCGATAGTCTTAATCTTGCGACCATTGATACCGCCCGCCGCGTTGACTTCTTCAACAGCCATATCTACGCCGCGTTTAATTGCCGTACCGAGCGATTGGCTCGGCCCGGTAAAAGGCCCCATTACGCCGATTAGAATATCGCCAGTACCTCCGGCAGCGGCAGCAGCGGCGGCAGTAGTTGCGACATTTCCGGCTGCTGCGGTAGTTGCGGCACTTCCGGCGGCAGTAGTTGCGGCTGCTGCGGTAGTTGCGGCGGCTTTAGGGGCCTCGGTTGCGCTGCTAGGGCCACAGGCCGCCAGCAAAAGACTAACCAGTAGTAGCAGTCCTACAAGCAAACCAGTTCGGCTTCGCTTGAACATCGTTGTTAATCCTCCTCCACTAAGAGTTGGTGAATTGGCCTGATTGAGTACCAAGCCCATAACACAGGTAGTCGAATCTGCCGCTCAATACGGCAAACGAAGAATTTTCACTTTTAGTAAAGTGAGCCAGTTGTAACTAAGCAAGTGATTTTCTGAAAAGAAAGGTTTTGCAACGCTGCCAACTACCCTGACGAGTTAGGTAGTGGTTAAAAGTTTGCGGGCTACTAGGTACTGCTTACTTTGCCCAGCCCTGATTGCGTCTAATGTCCTCTCGGTATCGTTTTGATTATATCATTGACATAAGGGCTGTCAAATTTATGCGTTGTTAATGGTTTTTAAACTAAAGCTTTTAAAAGAAATTAAGACATTATTCGTTAATGTAATCGCTCCGAAAGCCCAATGTTTCGGGGGCGTGCAAACCCAGCACTATATGGTTTATTTCTGCCGGGATTTGAGTTTTGGTAAAGCCTGAAACAATAATCTTGGTAAGGAAAGAAAGCGGTACAGATTCAGATAGCAGGTTGGGCCAGCAGGGTAGCAGTTAGCGGCTCAACTCTGTGTACTATTCCGCCGCTACCAATTGCTGCCCCGGTTTCGCCCAGCTTTTCGACCTCGCGCAAAGCCGCTTCTTCAGTAGCCTGGTCATACCAGATTTTGCCATTTTGCTTACCTGAATTGGGATTATTCTTGAAATTTTTTAGCATAAGTTTATTCAAATCACTAATTGGAGATTAGCTAATAATTTACAGCCTAAGACTTTCGTCAAGAAGTGCTTACCCTTATTTTTATAATACTTTTGAAATTGTGTGCAGTAGCAAAGTTTAAGCAATTATGTAGGGTAGCAAAGCTGAAAAACTCCGACTAACGCGCCGGAGTTTTTTCGCTGACAATATTCAGGCTTTGCAAATTTTCGATGCGGGGTGTACCGTCACGATTGAAGCCGCGCAACATATAATATTCAGATAACATTCGGTCTAGCTCTATGCTTTGTCCGGCGGCCTTGCCTTCGTTCAGTTTATCATTTAGCAAGCGTTTGGGTAAAGTATCCGCTCTGCTGGGATCCATGCCAAAGCGCAAATTAAACAAACGTTCAACCGTGCTAATTCTTTCGCCAATCATCATTACGTCCATTTCGGCGAAACGCTGGCCGGTAGCAAAAGTTAGCAGGGCGGCAATGTCATTTGGTTTAAGAGCATAAGCGGTGAAAGCGTAGTGCTTGCAAATCGCGGCAGAATCCAGCACCGCCCCAAAATATTCGTGCCAGACCACTACGTTTGATTTACCGTTCCAATCCAGCGGATTGGCAGCACTGGCAAAAATAAATTCGTTTTCAGCTTCGGTAGGGCTTTTGTCCAAAAGCTCAAACTGAGGCATATGTACTCCGGTATCGCCACCACGGTTACAGACGGCCATTGCTAAAGCATGGGCTTTGGCGGCGCGACCATCCAGAGCAGGTAATTCAAGGCCCTTGACTTCCATTGCAAAATCACTGCTGCCCCGCATCATTTGGGACATGCGACGCACGCCCAGTGAGAGTAATTCGCCTGTACCCTGCCGGGCGGCTGTTTGACGGATTAGCTCTAAAAGCTGCTCGTCGCTGCCCCATTCAATTACTTCTTCGTTAAACAAACGACGCTGGTAGGCTTCCATCAAAAAGGCAATACTGCCGCCCATTGAAATAGGGTCAAGCCCCAAATCTTCGCAAAGATGACCAGCCTCGATTACGGTGTTCGCGCTGGAAATGCCGCAACGTGGGCCAAGACTGGCAATGGTTTGGTAATCGGGGCGGGTACGGCGGGATTGATTGCGAGTAATTTCGATAAAGGCTTTGCAGGGCATAATACAACTACTGCAAGGGCGGTCTACCAATTTGCGCTCTGGCCCGTGCGAAAGATTGTCTATCGTATTACGACTAACTCCAATAATTCGGTTAAATGCGCCATCTTGC
>JBBQGP010000083.1:0-22088 GCA_038323095.1 Chloroflexia bacterium
CCCTTTACCGTCAGCAATTTGCTATGTCCCGGCGCGTACCGACGACGCGGCCAACTCTGGCTCACCCCCGAACAGCCCTGCTATTTGCGCTTTACCGCCCTGAACGACCCGGTAGCCGAAGTTTTGGAAGAACTTCCCGACCAGCTACCGCCCCTGCTGGATTTGGGCGAAACTACGTTTGAAAGCGTCGAGCTAAGTTTGGTGGATGACCCCGAAGCCCGCACAGGCCGCAGTTCTTATGCCGGGATTATCGAGCGCAGCTTTTATGAAGATAGCTTGCCGTCCAATTTGTTTGGCCTGAACTTCCTCAGCCCGACCATGTTCCGCACCGAAGGCCAGCCGCTACCCCTGCCAATCCCGCGCCTCGTCTTTGGCTCATTACTGCAACGCTGGAACGCTTTTTCACCCGGCCCGCTTGCCGACGACAGCCGCCTGTTTGCCGAACTTAGCCTAAAATTGGGCTACTACCACACCCGCACCCGCACTGTTTTGCTCGACCAGGAACACCAAACCGGCTTCATCGGCCCAGTAGAATTCCGCGCTACCAGCCGTGACCGCTTCTACCTGCAAACCCTCGCCACCCTCTGCGACTTCAGCTTTTATGCCGGGGTTGGCTACAAAACCACCGCCGGATTTGGTCAGGCCGAAGCTTTGCGCCCCCGCCCGCGCCCCGAACGTATTTCTGAACCTGAACCCGAAGACAGCTAATCGGCTACTGACGAAGCAGTATTTTAAGAAGAATTGGGCTAAAGACTAAAAAGATTACAGAATGAACTAAAAAGCTTGACCATAGCACAATATGAAAAGTTGGTTTGCGCGTTTTGTGGTTAAAAACAACCTGTCCAAAGATGCCACCAATTGCTCCACCCAGCACCGCCAACCAATGCAAACTCCGTTCAGGCACACGCCATCCTGATTTTTTTGCCTGACGCTTATCATAGGCGTAACAGCCAAAATTCAGGAGACTTATGGCGATAATGTAAGACACATAAACCGGGAGTTTCAGGAAAAAAGCCAGAAAGATGGTTATTAGCCCAATCCAAACCAACGCCAGCAAAAACAGATTTTTGATAATAAACGGTTTGTTTCTCATATTGCCCTTTTTTTGTTGAACGATTGAAATTTTGATAAGTTGCAACAGATAATGGAAACAGGGGACTTTGAAAACCCTTTATCGCGACTAAGGGATTAAAACCCCGGTTGGCAAGCGCAAGCCCTGCGACTTCCTACTTATACTTCCTACTTCCGACTTGTTCCTGCCAGGCTAATCCATTGTGCCGCCTAGTAGCTCGAAATCTTTTGTACCGATAATGCTGCCGATAGCACTAAGAAAGCTGATAAAATCGTGTTTTAGCCGCAAAACCTCGATATATTCCTCAATGCTAAAACTTTCTACCCGCATATTTAATTTGCAAGTTATCATCAGAGTAAAAGCTTTTACCCCCAGAATTTGCCACTCCTTACGCCCGTGCTGCTCGTCCCAAACTCGCCGCCAGATAGGGTGCGGGCCACGTATTACATGCACCAGCATCGAATCAATCCAGCGTCTTTCCTGATTGGGAAAAGGAGAATAAAGCGTGTCATAAAGATTGCGGGTGCCATAGCCAAGCGAAGCCACAAACCCGGTATCGCGTGGCATCAAATTTTCTATCTTGTAAAGCAATTCGCTGTAATTGCGGTAGTTTTCTTCGGGCGCGGCGGGTGAATGAAGTACATGGACGTGACGACGGCGCATCGACTGTACCGGGCTTTCCGGGTCTTCGCGCAATGAATGTTTCCAGCTATGCGTCTCGCGTTGCGAAACTACCACCAGCCGGGAATGGTCTTTGTCTGGCCCATCCAGATACATTCGGGCATCCAGAAAATCGATTAACTTGGAAACTTGTTCCAATCCCACAGAGAAATGGTCGTGGCGAGGGGTTATGCATAAATTATAATGTCCAACTTTTGTCATTAAATCCTCTTTAAACTCGCCAAAATTACTTTTTTATTGTCATTTTTAACATTTTTAACACTGCAATTGTCCCGGTTTTCGTATTATACAAGTAGCACATATCGCGCCACTATGGGCTAAATCACTATTTCCAAACAATTATTCAATCAATGTCAATCCAGAAAAGACTCCTAGCCCCTATTTTATTTTCTATCTAAAAAGTGCAAATTCGGCTTGCTTTCTGCTAGTATTATGCTACTCTTAATTATCAATTGTGCAAAATTGTACAATTATTGGCAATGCTATAATTTAAGGAAGCTGGAGGAGCAACTCTAATGCACCTGACCTTAATTTCGATTGGTTCACGGGGCGATATACAACCCTTTATGGCTTTGGCGATTGGCTTAAAGGCGGCAGGGCATATTGTTCGCGTCGCCACCCACCAACTTTATGCAGAGTGGGTGCAGGAGCAAAACCTCGAATTCTTGAGTATTGAAGGCAACCCGCGCGAAATGCTGGAAACGGAGGCAGGCCAAGCCTGGATGAATAGCGGCCTTAATCTAATCAAATTTGTGCGAAATTCCCAACGCTTGTTCGAGCCTGTTGTCGAAAGTTTTCTGCCTGACCTTTGGCAAGCCTGTCAAAACACTGATGCGGTTATTTTTTCAACTTTGGGTAGCGCGGCGGCTGATTTTTGCAAAAGATTGAATATTCCAGCGATTGCCGTTCACTTTACGCCTATCGGACGGACAAGCGAATTTTCGATAGTTGGCTCGAATTTGGGCCGACCCCTCAATTATACCAGTAATGTTATTGGAGAATATCTTTTGTGGCTAACTTCGCGCTCTGCCGTCAATCGCTGGCGCAAGCAAAAAATGAACTTCCCGCCCTTGCCGCTTGCCAGCCCTTATGATTTGTGGCTCAAAGAAGGTGGTCAAGTGCTTTATGGCTACAGCCCCTCGGTTCTGCCCAAACCCGCCGATTGGCGCGAAGGCCAGCACGTTACGGGTTACTGGTTTTTGGAGCAGGCCCAAAACTGGTCGCCACCCCAGGCTTTAATTGATTTTCTGGCAGACGGGCCAGCCCCGATTTACATCGGCTTTGGCAGCATGAGCAACCGTCAGCCCGAACAAGTTACTGAAATTGCGCTACAGGCTCTAAAACGCACCGGGCAACGCGGCTTATTCCTGACTGGCTGGGGCGGAATTAGTAACCGGGATTTACCCCAAAATGTTTTCAAGATTGATTCTGTCCCGCACGATTGGCTTTTCCCCCGCATGTCGGCTATCGTCCATCATGGCGGAGCGGGGACGACCTCTGCGGCCCTCAAAGCGGGCGTGCCGAGCGTGGCGGTTACTTTTTTTGCCGACCAGCCTTTTTGGGGCAGACGAATTTATGATTTGGGAGTGGCGGCAAAGCCCCTTCCCATCCAGCGTTTAACCGTAGACCGCTTGACCGCCGCCCTCCAAACTATCACCACCGACCCGATTATGCGGGCTAAAGCCGCTCATCTGGGCCAAAAAATCCGAACCGAACACGGTGTAAGCGAAGCGGTTCGCCTGATAAATCAGTTGACTACAAAGTAACAAGTAATATGAGGAATAGTGGTTAATTGCAGGAGGTGGCTCTGCCCCTTGATTTTACCTTATCTAAATCAACTGGCGGAGCAGCATCCTACAGGGGAAACGGCATTTAATTGATACTTGATACTTTGTAGGATGTAGCTCTGCCCCTCAATTTTAGCCGTTTTCTGTAGGATATTGCTCCGCCAAGAGATAAAACCAGTTTTAGCCGCTATCTCTGGTCAGGCGCAACACCGTATAACCCAGCCCCACCGCAACCAAAGCCACCGCGATTGGGGCGGCAATCACCCACCACAAGTTATCGCTCGTAACTGGCTCGGCTTTAACCGCCGGAGATTTATCGGAAGAATTGGCAGGGCTGGCCTGAATGGAGATGGCCGCTTGCGCTACCTCGAAATTGGCCTGCAAAGCGAAAAGCCCCAGCGCAAGACCCAAAGCCAACCAGATTATTAGCACCGGGCGCGATAAATTCATAAAAAACTTTTGCCTCATATTTAACTCCCTGAAAGCTTGTTCTTTTAGCCGGAACATGCCTTGCTCAATCAAAAATACGTCCAATTTTAATACCTTTGAACCAAATATTAGTTTATTACCGGGAAGAGTGTCAAATTCAGCGCGAACTAGCCATTTTAGCTATTTACCCGCTAACCTAATTTAGCTATAATAAGGCAATGATGATGAGTAAACTTTATAGAAGCTTTTTCCACTTTTTACTTAGTTTTAAGGAGAGTTTAGTGGATTTATTTGGCCGACAAGCCCGCCAACGGCAGCAAGCATTGGTAACGGCCTTGCAAAATTCCGCTCCCGCGCCGGTGGCAACCGCCGGGCCACCCCAGCCCACCGCGCCCGACCATCCCGGCAGCAATGCTTACCCTAACCCGGCAGCCCCCCAGGTGCAAAGCTGGCGTATTTGGCATTTCAAGTTTTTTGCAATTTATCCAACTAACATAACTTATCTGATTCCGATTGGGCCAGTTCCGTCCGGCGGCTTCCCGGTTATTGCCATCAGTCCCGGCAAATTTTTGGACAATCCGACTAATTATACCTGGCTTTTGCAGCATATTTGCAAAAAAGGCTATATTGTACTATTCGTAGATGCCGATACCGGGCCGCTCGATTGCGAACATACCCGGATGGCTCGTGAATTTTTGGAAGCGGTTAGCCAGACTATCAAGAAAAAGCTGAACGGGCCAACCACCAACCCCAATCAAATCGGTTGGTGGGGACATTCGATGGGGGCAAAAGTTCAGGCTATCGCCGCCCAGCTGACCGATAACCCCTATTACCAAACCCCTACCGCCGTGCTTGCCAATAATTTTAGCAACGAGAAAGCTTTGTGCAACGACGATGCCCTGTCTACCGCCGCCCGTATTCCGGCGACTATCTGGTACAGCATTATTCGGGGCGACCAGGATACTATTGCTAAAGACGACCCCCAAAAACTGTACGCCGCCCTGAATCCGGCCATCCATCGCCAGCTTCTCGAAGTAATTAGCTACCCTGACGACAAACTGATTGCCGACCATTTAGCCCCAACCAATGATACCTTGATTGGTGGGGAATTAAACGCGCTCGATTGGTGGCTTTATTGGAAAATTGCGGTGGGTGCCTTCGATTTTCATTTCAAGAACAAAGCTAAAAAATGGGCTTATGGCGAGGAACGCGAAAACGGAGGAATAGATGCGGCTAGACGGCAAATCAAGCACAAGGTTGAAGCACAATCGGGAATCTAACAATGGGATACAACGCAGACCATGAATTGCGCTTTCGCAAGCCCGTTATGTACACTTTCGGGATACTGGCGGTAATTGGCAATACCGTAAATTTGCTTGGCAGCTTCTTTGAAAATGCTTCGAGCAGCTCGCAAAGGGTGAGCTTCTTATCTTCCAATACCATAATTATTGCGGTTGGCCTTGCCATGATAGGGCTAACCCGCTTTGGCAAGGTCAAATGGGCTGCTTTGCTTTTTTGCAGTATTGGCACTGCCTCAGTTAGCTTTAACCTTGTTAAGCTTGGGCCGGATTCGCTGATAACTACCTTTTATATCGTCATAATCGTTATTGCCGCCGCGATTATCAGTCCTCGTGCTGCCGTTTTTTATGCTATTGTGATTCTAGGGCTATATATTTCGCTTAGTGTCTGGCTAATTAGCCAAATGCCCGCCCCTGTGCCACCCCAAAAAGGGGCAAGCGTGGCTATTCTTTCGCTGGTTATTATTGCTACTACTGGACTACTCTACACTTTTAGTAATAGTTTGGGACAAGTAGTGCTGGCAACCCGTCAACAGGCCGAAGAACTCCGACGCTTAAACCAGACTTTGCAACAGCAACAAACCCTCGAAGCCCATACCGCTCGTCAGATTAGCGTATTTACTGGCACTTTGAGCAATTTGCTCCAGGAACAGGCTCTTACCAGCCAAACCCAATCTACTATGGTTACTGAAGTAGCGGTAGCCAGTCAGGAATTAGACGCGGTTGCCCGCAAAATCGCTGAAAACGCCCGCGCCGTCGCTAGTACCGCCGGACAAGCTCAAGATAGCATTCAGTTAGGGCAAAGGGTAGCGGCCCAGGGAGTAGGGGCAATTGCCACGATGCGACAGCGCGTGCAGGAAATTAACGAGAATATGCACATGCTCAACGAGCAGATTGCCCTTATTAGCGAAGTAACTGATATTATCGGCGAAATTGCCGATGAAACTAATTTGCTGGCCCTTAATGCTACTATCGAAGCGGCAGGAGCGCGGGAATATGGCCGACGCTTTGCGGTAGTCGCCGAAGAAGTTCAACGCTTGGCCCGCCGCGCCGGAGGTGCAGTCAATCAAATTCAGGAAATGGTCGGCCAGATTAACGAAGCCAGTGAACGGGCTTTAGCCGCTACCGAACAGGGCCTCAACGATTCGCAGGTGGGGAATAGGCTGGTTGATAGCATGAGCGCGGCTAACCGTGATATGCTGACCCTGGTGAGCCAGACTTCGACTTTGGCCGGGAATATCGCCACCGCTACCCAGCAGCAACGCGAGGCCAGCGCACAAATCGTGGACGTGATGCAGCGCATTATCTCGACTTCTGATTCACTTGCCAGAGCCAGCGAGGAGGTTAGCAAAATCGTCTACAATCTTGAAGAATCTTCCTTACGCCTTAATCAAGATTTTGCCGATAAAGAATAGCAATAAAGAGCAAAAGGAGACTAAAATGTTTCAAGGATTGAGAACCGCGATTTATGGGGTAACTGACCTCGAAAAAGCAAAAGAATGGTATAGCCAGGTTCTGGGTTTTCCACCATATTACGACAGCCCCTACTACGTCGGTTTCAACGTTGGCGGTTTTGAGCTAGGCTTGGATCCAAACGCCCCCGCCGGGTCAAATACCGCTACCACCGCTTATTGGGGGGTTGAAGATGCTCACGCTACCCACCGGCGTTTATTAGAACTAGGGGCGAAAGAAAATGGCCCGGTGCGGGATGTAGGCGAGGGTATTGATATTGGCTCGGTAATAGACCCATTCGGCAATCAACTGGGTTTTATCAAGAACCCCAATTTTTCCCTCCCCAAAGCCTAATCTAAATCAACTGGCAGAGCCGCATCCTACAAGAAACCTGCATCCCTGTAGGATGTGGCTCCGCCCATTGATTTTGCCCGAACCTCAACTGGCAGAGCCGCCTCTTACACGGATTGCGGCATCCCCCTTGAAACTTGAAACTTGAAACTTATTACTTGGCCTTGCAGTGTGAGCCAAACAATAGTAAAATCGGCTTTAGCTTAGTAGAAACATTTCCACTGTAACCTTACCAGGAGGTTTTTATAAACAATGGCTCACAAATGGGTATATCTTTTTCGCGAAGGTAATGCCAGTATGCGCGATACGCTGGGCGGCAAGGGCGCGGGTTTGGCCGAAATGACCAAAGCCGGAATGCCAGTTCCCCCCGGTTTTACCATTACCACCGAAGCCTGTAACGCTTATTACGATAATAATAAGCAATTTCCCGAAGCTATGTGGGAACAGGCCACCGAAGCTCTCAAGGACGTTGAAAAGGATTTGGACAAGAAATTTGGCGATAAACAAAATCCGCTTTTGGTTTCAGTTCGGAGCGGGGCGAAGTTTTCCATGCCCGGTATGATGGATACTATCCTGAATTTGGGGCTGAACGATGAAACGGTGCAAGGCATTATTGCCAGCAGTAATAACGAACGCTTTGCCTACGACGCTTATCGCCGTTTTATCCAGATGTACGCTAATGTGGTACTTAATATCAAAAAAGAAAAGTTCGACGAAGTTTTTGACGAATTCAAGCACAAAACCGGGGCAAAGGCCGATACCGATTTAACCGCCGCCACCCTCAAGGAAATTGTGCCAGCTTTTAAGGCGATTGTAAAGCGCGAAACCGGGCGGGATTTCCCGGAAGCTCCGATTGACCAATTACGCGGAGCAATCGAAGCGGTGTTTGCTTCCTGGAATAATGACCGGGCGATTTATTACCGCCAGATGCACAAAATCAGCGATAGTCTGGGTACGGCAGTCAATGTACAGAGCATGGTTTTTGGCAATTTGGGCGAAGATAGCGGAACGGGCGTAGCCTTTACCCGCAATCCTTCGACAGGCGAAAACAAGCTTTATGGCGAATATTTGCCCAATGCTCAGGGTGAAGATGTGGTGGCCGGTATTCGCACCCCGCTTGAAATTGCCGATATGGAACACGACCCGAACTTTCCGGGAGTATATACCCAGTTTAACGAAATTGCTCACCGCCTCGAAAAGCATTACAAAGATGTGCAGGATATGGAATTCACCATCGAAAAGGGCCGTCTTTTTATGCTCCAAACCCGTTCGGGCAAGCGCACCGGGCCTGCCGCCGTTAAAATCGCCGTGGATATGCTGCGGGAAAATCTGATTGACGACAAAACTGCCTTGCAGCGTGTGCCTCCCGGCGACCTTGACCAGCTTCTGCACCCCATGATTGACCCGAAACTGACCGATAAGGCCAGCAAAAGCTATATCGAGCCACTTACCAAAGGCTTGCCCGCCAGTCCCGGCGCGGCCATTGGCAAGGTAGTCTTTAGCGCGGAGGCCGCCGAAGAACAAGGCACAAAGGGCGAAAAGGTTATTTTGGTTCGTAAGGAAACTTCGCCTGAAGATTTGCGCGGGATGGTCGCTGCTCAGGGCATTTTAACCGCTTTTGGGGGTATGACCAGCCATGCCGCCGTCGTTGCACGTGGTATGGGCAAATGTTGCGTGGCGGGCGCGGGCGAACTGCATATTAACGAAGCTGCCGGTTTTATGGAAATTGGCGGGCAGCGCATTAACGCGGGCGATTTTATTACCCTCAACGGTAGCGCGGGGACGGTTTACGCCGGACAATTGGCCGTGGTTGAGCCGGAATTAAGCGGGGATTTTGCCGAGCTGATGCTTTTGGCCGATAAAAACCGCAAGCTGGGGATACGGGCCAACGCCGATACGCCCCACGATGCCGCCGTTGCCCGCAAGTTTGGGGCAGAAGGGATTGGCCTTTGTCGCACCGAGCATATGTTCTTCGAGGGTGAGCGGATTGTTGCCGTCCGCGAAATGATTATTGCTGATACGCTGGAAGACCGCAAAAAGGCTCTTGCCAAAATTTTGCCCTACCAAAAAGAAGATTTTATCGGCATCTTTAAGGCGATGGATGGCCTCCCGGTGACAATTCGGACGCTTGACCCGCCGCTTCACGAGTTCTTACCCCACGAAGATGAGGCAATCGAGGCGGTAGCGCATGATATGGGCGTTTCTGCCGAGAAAATCAAGCAACGGGTGAACGACCTCAAGGAAGCTAACCCAATGCTGGGTTTTCGGGGCTGCCGTTTGGGTATTCAATATCCTGAAATTACCGAAATGCAAGCCCGCGCCATCTTCCAGGCCGCTAAAGAAGTCACGGCGCAGGGCGTAAAAGTTCTGCCCGAAATCATGATTCCACTGGTTAGCGACCTGAACGAGCTTTCCCGCCAGCGCGAAATCGTGGAACGAGTGGCCCGCGAGGAAGGCGTTAAAGAAGCTGGAATTAATTATCTGGTTGGGACAATGATTGAATTGCCACGGGCCGCTTTGGTCGCCGACAAAATCGCCCAGTCCGCCGATTTCTTTAGCTTCGGCACAAACGATTTGACCCAAACCACTTTTGGCCTGAGCCGGGACGATGCCGGAAAGTTTTTGCCGATGTATGTCGAGCAGAAAATCCTGAAGGACGACCCGTTCCAGGTGCTAGACCGCGAAGGGGTCGGCCAACTGATTAAAATTGGCACCGAACGGGGTCGTTCCACCCGCCCTGACCTCAAGGTCGGGATTTGTGGCGAACACGGCGGCGACCCTTCCAGCGTCGAATTCTGCCATATGGTCGGGCTAAACTACGTTTCCTGCTCGCCCTACCGCTTGCCGATTGCCCGCCTTGCCGCCGCCCAAGCCGCCGTCACTGGCACAGAACGGGACAAGTAGGAGCGCAAAGGTACAAAGGTTGAACGTAATTATAGATAATCAGGTAATGATTTAGAAAAGGGTCTAGCGTACAATCGCCCTGAAATGAATTTCGGGCTAAGTTATGTGAAGTTGGTTTGCCGAAGGTGGGCTGTGCCAAAACTAACTCTAACAAATTTGGCCCTTATTTGAAATAGAATTTAGCCCAAGAGGTCTATTGGCGGAGCCACATCCTGCAAGATGCCGCTATCCTCTGTAGGATGCTGCTCTGCCAGTTGACTTTTGCCCAACCTCGCTTGAGCCAGGTTCTTAGTTGGTTTTGGCACAGCCTACCTTCGGCGAACCAACTTGCTCTATCTTAGCCCGAAATTCATTTCAGGGCCAGCCTACCACTAATCTAGCAATTTCACTTCTTTTCCTAATGCTCAAAAGATACTAAACCGTATAATATTAAATTTTTCTAATTTCGCCGAATTGGTATTGCAAATGAAGCTGGATTTTTAGTAAAATACTTTCATCTACTTACTATTTACACAATTGCTTTGGGCTGTCGTTTACAGCCAGTGACTTGCCCCATTAGGGGGTACTCAAAATTTGTTTGTTCATTTGTTCATTGGTGGCTCTTTTCAGCGTTGAAAGGCAGGCTTCGCCAAACCTTTTCCTCTGCTGGAAACAGTTTCTACCGATATTTTCAACTTAACACTGAAACTTACCTGATAAAGCTGGGTGAAAACTCTCACAGGTTTATTAGCTTTGTCCTCAGTAATTCAGGTTGGTTAAAACAGCTAAGAAGGAGGCTGCTATGCCCTTAGACCCGGTTGCAGAAGGCTTTTTAGGTCAGATGGCCGCCGCCGGTGGCCCGGCTTTGCACGAAATGGAACCCGGCTTTGCTCGTCAAGCTTTTAGTGTGTTTAACACATTGGGTGGTGAGGCTGAAAACGTGGCAAAGGTCGAAAACCGAAATATTCCAGGCCCTGCCGGAGAAATCCCGGTACGAATTTATACTCCCGAAGGTCAAGCTCCTTTTCCGGCTCTGCTCATGTTTCATGGCGGGGGTTGGGTAATAGGTGAGCTGGATGTAATTGATGTACCCTGTCGCGCCCTGGCAAACCGGGCGGGCTGCGTGGTAGTATCAGTGGATTACCGACTTGCTCCTGAACATCGTTTCCCGGCGGCGGCGGAAGATTCTTATGCCGCTACTAAATGGGTCGCTGATAACGCCAGCGAACTTGGAATTGATGCTGACCGCATTGCTGTTGGTGGCGATAGTGCGGGCGGCAATCTGGCGGCAGTCGTAGCACAGATGGCAAGGGATAAAGGCGGGCCAAAGCTGGTTTATCAGGTACTAATTTACCCCGTAATTGATGCTGCTATGAACACTGCTTCCTATGAGGAAAACGCTGACGGCTATCTCCTCACCAAAGAAGGTATGAAGTGGTTCTACAAGCATTACACTAACGACGAGGTTGACCCCAAAGACCCGCGCCTTTCCCCAATTCACGCTGAGAGTTTTGACAATTTGCCGCCCGCGATGGTTATTACTGGCGAATTTGACCCGCTCCGGGATGAAGGCAAGGCTTACGCCGAGAAGCTAAAAGCCGCCGGGGTAGCAGTCGAGCATAACCATTACGACGGAATGATTCATGGCTTTTTCTGGTTGGGCGGGGTAATGTCACAATGTCCGCAAGCCATTGACCAAATTTCGGCTGCCTTGAAAGGGGCTTTTAACAAAACTTTGGTGGGCCAGAAATAATCTGGGGCGGGCCGTAGCCAATCCTGAATTGTTTTCCGAAGTTACCGCCCGCCCCGAATTAGCTGCTACTACGAGGATTGTAGCCAGGAACATGATCTGGCACTAGAAAAATAGGGGACACCAGGAGGGTAAACGAACTTGAACCAACTAGAAGGAGGCATAAGTATGCAAGAGCAAGCTGAAAAAGCAAACGCGAACCCGGGTCAGGCGAAGAACTTTGACGCGGTTATTATTGGGGCTGGTTTCGCCGGGCTATATATGTTATACCGTTTGCGAAATCAGGGGCTAAAGTGCCGGGTTTACGAAGCTGGTAGCGGGCTAGGCGGTACCTGGTTCTGGAATCGCTATCCGGGGGCGCGTTGTGACGTAGAGAGTATCGAATACTCTTATTCCTTTTCGGACGAACTTCAGCAGGAATGGAAGTGGTCGGAACGCTATCCTTCCCAGCCGGAAATTTTGCGCTATGCTAACTATGTCGCCGACAAGTTTAATCTCAAGCCCGATATTCAGTTTGAGACCAAAGTAACTTCGGCCACTTACGACGAAGCGGCTAAACGCTGGCAAATCGAGACTAATCAGGGTGAGCAAATTTCGGCCCAATTCTGCGTAATGGCAACAGGCTGCCTCTCTACCTCGCAAGTACCGAAATATCCGGGGCTGGACAACTTTAAAGGCAAAACCTATCATACCGGGCATTGGCCGCACGAAGGGGTAGATTTTAGTGGGCAGCGCGTGGCGGTTATCGGGACTGGCTCGTCCGCAATTCAATCTATCCCGGTTATTGCCGAGCAAGCCGAGCAGCTTTTTGTATTTCAACGGACAGCCAACTTTAGTATTCCGGCTAATAACAAGCCGCTTGACCCGGAATATAGCCGCCAGATAAAAGAAAATTACGCGGAACTGCGCCAAAAGGCCCGCACCTCTGGTTTTGGGATAGCAGCCTTCCCGATTAATGAGAAATCGGCTCTGGAAGTGGACAACGAGGAACGACAGCGCGAGTATGAGAAATACTGGAGTTTGGGCGGTCTTAGCTTTATGACTTCGTTTGGCGACCTTATTCTCAACAAGGAATCCAACGATACGGCTGCCGCCTTTTTCCGGGACAAAATTCGCCAGATAGTTCATGACCCGGAAGTGGCCGAAGATTTGATTCCCAAAGATTACCCGATTGCCACCAAGCGACTATGTGTTGATACCAATTATTACAACACTTTTAATCGCGAAAACGTGACCCTGATTAACCTCAAAAAGAGGCCGATTGAAGAGATTACGGCTAACGGTATCCGCACCGCCGAGCGTGAGTACGAAGTCGATGCCATCGTTTTTGCCACTGGTTTCGACGCTATGACCGGGACGCTGGTAAATATGAATATTCGGGGTAAGGGCGACCTAAGCTTGAAGGAGCAATGGGCCGCCGGGCCGAATACTTATTTAGGTCTGGCTATGGCTGGTTTCCCGAACCTCTTTACTATTACCGGCCCTGGTAGCCCTTCGGTAATGAGTAACATGATGGTTTCAATTGAGCAGCACGTTGATTGGATAGCCGATTGTGTGGCCTATGTGCGTCAGCAGGATGTTGAGGCTATCGAGGCCAGCCCCGAAGCCCAGGAAGGCTGGACAAGCCACGTTAATGAGGTTGCCAATATGACCCTTTTTCCTTTGGCTAATTCCTGGTATATGGGCGCAAATATTCCCGGCAAAGCCCGCGTTTACATGCCCTATATCGGAGGAGTAGGAGCTTACCGCCAAAAATGCGATGAAGTTGCCGCCAATGGCTATGAAGGCTTTGAGCTAGTCGGTCAGAAAGTCGCTTTGTAAACAGCTACCAGATTACCCAATTCGATAGATGTTCGGGTATAGTCGGATTTAGAAATAAACTTTCGGCTTAACCTGAACATCTATACTTAACCTTTTTTATCGAAAATTTAATTAAGAAGGAGCAATCGCTATGATTTGTTTAACAGTGCTTTACGGTCAGCCGACCAACCCGGAAGAATTTGACCGCTACTACAAGGGAACCCATCTTCCCCTAGCAACCAAAATACCTGGCTTAAAGGGCTATACTCTGGATAGGCCAAATTCTCTAACTCCTGAGCAGAAATCGCCCTATCACCTGATTGCCTGCCTGTACTTTGATAGCATGGAGGCATTTCAGGGCGGCTTGGGTTCAGCCGAAGGGCAGGCTGCCGCCGGTGATGTGCCTAACTTTGCCAGTGGCGGGGTGACTATGCTTTTGGATGAGCAAGAAATTGTGATGCCAGTTTCAAGAAGCTAGTTTTTAGTTTAGCACCCAGTTTTTCCTCTTAGCCTCGGTTTTGCTCCTGGTAGCCCGGCCTTATCATCTCGAATAAATCGTGGGTGCGGGTATACCAGTTGTAAGAAAGACGACCAATTGCGTGCAAATTATGAACGTTGATTGTGCCGCGCTCGTTTATCAAATCATCGCGAATATGCCAGAGTTTAGCCTCAGCAATAATCAGGCCGGTAGAGTTGTTGCGCCCGGTGTAGACGATTTGTTGTAATTTACATTCAATATTAATCGGTGATTCGGCTACACGGGGCGGGCGCACTAATTCCGAAGGAGCAGGGGTCAAGCCCGCTAACTCAAATTCGTCTACATCCGGCTCAAGTTCGGCACTGCTGGCATTCATTTGCTCGGCCAATTCGTCCACCGCCAAATTTAACACTAATTCGCCGTTGGCCTCCACATTGGCTAAAGTGTCTTTTTTCTCGCCTTTGCGTTTGTTACAAGAAATCGCTACCGTCGGCGGGTCGCCAGTCACGCCCATAAAAAAGCTGTAGGGGGCAAGGTTGAGCGTGCCGTCTTCGGCAATCGTCGAGACCCAGGCAATAGGCCGGGGGACTACCGAGCCGATAAGCAATTGGTAGGCATCGCGGGGATGGATTTTGAAAGGGTCAATAATCATTTTATTTTGGCTTTCTCTTAAATCAATAGCTTTACATAAATAATTTAGAAAAGAACCTGTAAATTTCGTGAGCTTGCTTAATTTTAACATTGTTTGGGCTGAAAATAAAAATTTTGGCGTTGCGACTAATTTTGTATTTTTAGGTATTTCAGGTTATTATTGCTACAAAATTCACGTATTTTTGAGTTTCAAATCTAATTTATTTTCTGCTTTTGAACTTTGCTAGAAGGAGCAAGCCAAAATGCTGGCGCAAGATTTTCAGCCGGATTTAGAAAAGCTGGTGGCTGATACAATTGAATTAAACCAAATTGCTGCTCCGACTTTTGACGAGGGCCGCAAAGGGAATTATATTCGGGCTTGCTTCGAGCAAATCGGTCTGGAAAACGTCCGGCTGGATGAGGTGGGCAATGTAATTGGAATTTTGCCAGGTATTGAAAACGATGGTGAGGTAATTCTGGCGGCCCATCTGGATACAGTTTTTCCGCACGGCACAGATTTAACGGTGAAGCGCGAAAAAAATAGCTTGATTGGGCCGGGCGTAGGGGATAATAATATGGCTCTGGCCGCGCTGCTGGCAACCGCCCGCTATTTCCGGCAAGCTCAACCACAGTTGGGCCGGAAGCTAGTTTTCGTGGCAACGGTGGGCGAAGAAGGGCTAGGCGATTTGCGCGGCATCCGGGCCTTGATACACGATTACCAGACGGCAGGCACAAAGCCAGGGGCGATTATTGCAATTGAGGGACACGGGATGGGCAATATTTGCCATCAGGGGGTCGGCAGCCGCCGGATGCGGGTGGTAGTGCGTGGGCAGGGGGGTCATAGTTGGGATAAGGCTGGACGGCCTAGCGCGATTCACGGCCTCGCCCAAATTATGCAACGTATGACCGAAGTTTCTGTGCCAATTTCGCCCCGCACCAGTTTTAATATTGGCACAATCGAAGGCGGTATTTCGGTCAATACTATTGCGCCAGAAGCCACAATGGTTTTTGAAGTGCGCTCGGTAGATGAAAAGGTACTGGCGGATACTTTTGGGGAAATGACCAATATTATTCGTCAATTTCGCGTGCCGGGCCTAACCGTAGAAACTAAAGTGGTAGGTAATCGTCCTGCCGGGAAAATTCCCGAAAATTCGCCCATCGTCGAGCTATGCACCCGTACCTACCGCTCCCTAAAAATTGAGCCGAGCTATGTACCGTTCAGCACCGATGCCAATATTCCCCTGAGTTTGGGTTTACCTGCGGTTTGTTTGGGTATCAGTCGGGGTGGCAACGCTCACCGCCAGGACGAATGGATTGAAACTGAACCAGCTACCCCCGGACTAAAAGCCCTCGTTCAAATCACTTGTGCCTTAGTACAATAAAAATTCGGAAGTTTCAAGTATAAAGTCGGAATTAGCTATAGAAAATCAGAAAAGGAAGTGGAATTGTTAGATTAGTGGTAAGCTTGCCCTGAAATGAATTCCGGGCTAAGACACCGCAACTTGGTTGAAACTAACTGAGGTTTTATTTCAATCGAGATTGAGCAAAAGTCAACTGGCAGAGCAGCATCCTACAGGGGATAGGGGCATTTTGTAAGATGTGGCTCTGCCCATTGATTTTTGGGATAAATTCTAATCCAAATAAGAGCCAAGTTTGTTACAGTTCGTTTTGGCACAGCCCACCTTCGGCGAACCAACTTAACGTCACTTAGCCCGAAATTCATTTCAGGGCGATTGGACACTAGACCCTTTTCTAAATCATTACCTGATTAGCTAATACAAGAGGCTGTTTTGCCAGTCGATTTTTGACCAAAATCGATTGACAGAGCAGCCTTCTTGCATTAGCTGAACAATTGCAAGCCCAAGTTATAAAAGCCTTGACAAGCATCTGATTCTGAGCTATCATATGAATGAACATTCATTCAATCAAATGAATATTCATTCAAAAAGGACGAAATTATGAAAGATGCAATACAAGAGCAATTTGCTGCTGCCCGCCGGAATCAGATTCTGGATGCGGCAGCAAAAGTGTTCGCTGAAAAAGGCTTTCACCCTACTACAATCAAGGATATTGCACGGGAGGCAAGCCTGGCAGATGGGACGATTTACAACTATTTCGACAATAAAACCAGTTTGTTGGTAGGTATACTTGACCGCATGAAAGAAGCAACTTTACAAGAAGTGAACCTGCCAGATTTTAGCGAACTGGATTTTCGCAGTTTTCTCAGGGTTTATTTGCAGTATCCCTTAACAGCACTCAAGCCCGGTAACTTCGAGTTGTTCAGAGTAGTTATTTCAGAAATTATGGTTAATAAAGAGTTTAGAGAACTTTATTACCAAAAGATTTTTGAGCCTACCCTGAGTATGGCTGAAAAATACTTTCAGGAATGGGCCGCTCAGGGAAGTATCAAAAATGTTGACCTGAATTTGACAATAAGGGCTATATCCGGCATGGTGTTCGGCCTTATTTTGGAACATATTATGGGCGATAAAACGTTAGAGGAAAATTGGGAAGATTTGCCCGATTTTTTGACCAACTTAATTTTAGACGGGATAGGGAGTAAGGAATTATTGTGAAAAAACAAACTATAGCCGCAGTTTCACCTGCAAATCCGATTTTACCGTTTGACATTACTGACCCAACCTTCAAGGCTAATCCGTTTCCGTTTTACGCCAGGTTGCGGGCCGAAGCACCTGTTTTGCCGGTAAAATCACCTTTTGGACAACGTACCTGGTTAGTCACTCGTTATGATGATGTTTTAAGTGTATTAAAAGACGAACGTTTTGCTAAAGACCGTAATAACGCTATGACCCCGGAGCAATTAAGAAAAGCTCCCAAAATACCGCCTGTTTTCAAGTCTTTGCAGCGCGGTCTACTTAATCTGGATAGTCCCGACCATACCAGATTACGTGCGCTGGTGCATAAAGCCTTTACTCCGCGTTTGATAGAGCAAATGCGCGACCAGATACAGATTTTAGCAAATGAATTGCTGGACGCGGTAGAACCAAAGGGGCAAATGGATTTAATCGCTGATTTCGCGCTACCCTTACCGCTTACGGTTATTGGGAGAATTTTGGGAGTGCCAACTGAAGACAACCCGAAATTTCATCGCTGGACTAAGCTTGCTCTGTCAGCACCGACCAATCGAAATTTGCTGGTGCTTATTCCGGGTATTATGAATTTGGTGCGCTATTTAAAGAAACTGGTGAGGGAGCGTAGCCTGCACCCTAAAGACGATTTGGTTTCGGCATTGGTACAGGCTAAAGAAGGGGACGACAAATTAAGTGAGGATGAAATTGTGTCAATGATTTTCATCTTGCTAAGTGCTGGTCACGAAACTACCCTCAACTTGATTGGTAGCGGTGTCCTGGCCTTGCTGGAACATCCTGACCAAATAGCCTTGCTACGCCGCGAACCGGGTTTAATCAAAAACGGAATTGAAGAATTGCTACGCTTTGTTTGCCCGGCGGAAATGGCAACCGAACGCTATGCCCGCCAGGATATAAGCATTGCTGGAACAGTTATTCCCCGTGGTGAACTGGTTATGGCCGTAATCGGTTCGGCCAACCGCGACGAAGCTTATTTCGATAATCCTGATGCTTTGGATATAACCCGTGAGAAAAACAAACATCTGGCCTTTGGACAAGGTATTCATTATTGTGTTGGTGCGCCTTTAGCCCGTTTGGAAGGGCAAATTGCTATTAGCACCCTTATTGAGCGGCTGCCTGATTTGCGCCTGAATGTCAGGCCGGAGCAACTTCGCTGGCGTAACAGCTTCATTCTGCGCGGCCTCGAAGCTTTGCCGGTAGCGTTTTAAGGGTCGTTATACCGCGTCTGAAAGGATTACAAGCTTTTGTAGGGGCGCGTTGCACACGCCCAACACTCTTGATTGAATACATTCCTTTCAGATTTGGTATTAATGCCTTTGAAACCAGCTTTTAGCACCGCCAAATTAACCAGTTTAGTGACAGGTAAAGTAAATATTTGGGAAATATTTAAAATTTTGCAGAATAGTAATGTGTTTGTAATGTATTTTCGTTAAAATAGAATAAAGACAAGTTGTACTGCCTTTGTGTAAATTTTTGCCCGCAAGGTTGGGCCAGATGAAAGTTTAGTAAATGTCAAACCGGGTGAGCTTTCGTGTCTATCTGTTCATTTTTTTTCTGCTGATTAGCCTGACACCGGGTCTGATAATTCTGGTTGCTTCCAAACATGAGGCAATTTCCTGGCTACTGTTTGCGGGTGTGGCCGTAGCATTCAGCTTTGGCTTGGCGGGTTTGGTTGCCCGCCCTTTTCGGTCACTGGTGCAGGCGGTACGTAATGCCGACCCGGAAAACGGTTTGATAAAAATCCCCAAACACGGCAGGCTCACCCCAACCGAAGCGCGAGAATTGGCCGATGCGCTGGTGGTGCTGGCAAACCAGCAAGCCGAGGCTAAAGCGGTTCTGGAAGAACGGGTGGCTGAACGTACTTCCGAGCTGGCTTTTAGTCGCGATTTACTTTTCAAGCAAAACGTCGAGCTGGAAAATTTGAATTTGGCAATGGCCCGGCGTAGTCAGGAAAATCAGGCTCTTTTAATCGAAACGCTTTACCGCAGCCGCGAACTGGCGATTTTGAACGAGATGAGCGGGGATGCGCTGGCGGCCTGGGGTTTGGACGATTTGAACCAACGCGCCCTGAATTTGGCCGCCAAGTTGTTATCCGTACCGATTGGCCTAACCGGGCTTTTGACCGAACGGGGCGAGAAATGGTACTGTTCCGAAGCGATTGCCCCCCGTTTCAAAACTTTTGCCGCCGAAAACCCCACTAATCAAGTCGCGGCTTTGCTGGCCTACGTTTTACAAAAAGATTGCCCCCTGGTAATCGAAAACTTGAGCCAGAGTGAATATCCTTTTGCGGCCCTAATCGAAGCCACCGGGCTGCAAACTGCCATGTTTTTTCCACTTTATTCTCCCGAAGATAAAAAATCGCTGGGTGTGCTAATTTTGGGCGACCAAAAGCCCCGCGAATGGCGGGCCGACGAAATCGAGCTAATGACCACCGTTTCCAATCAATTAGCTCTTTCGACCAGCCACGCCCGTTTGCTGGATGAAATCGCCACCGAGCGCAACCGTTTTAACGCGGTGCTGAACGGGGTCGGGGAAGGGGTGGTGCTGGTGGATGAGCATGACCGGGTGCTTTTTGCCAACCCTGCCGCTTTGCGAAATATCGGGCTGAACAAAACTTATAGCATCGGGCAGTACGATACCGCCAGTTTGCTGTTGGTCGCGGCGGAACGTAGCCGGGAATTAGCCGCACAATTGGCCGAGAGCGAGACGGTTGAGCCGGTGCAGGTGGAGCGGGCGGGCCGTACCTGGAGCGTAAGCATTAACCCAATTTATGATAATAGCGGGGAATTTATTGGCGTAGCCCAGGTGCAGCGCGATGTTACCGAAGCGGCGCGGGTAGACCGCATGAAAACCGAATTTATCTCGCTGGTTTCGCATGAACTCCGCACCCCGCTAACCTCGATTAAGGGCTATTTGGAATTGGTGCTGGATGGCGATACCGGGCCGATTAACGAGGTGCAGCAACGTTTTCTGGAAATTGCCCGCAATGGTTCTGACCGCTTGATGGCCCTGATAAACGATTTGCTGGACGTTAGCCGGATTGAGTCGGGCAAGGTTGAGCTTGAAAGAACGGTGCTTTACATGACTGGCGCGATTAACAATGTAATCGAGCCTTTACGTTTGGTGGCGCAGGAAAAACAACTGGAAATTCAGGTGAAGGTTACGCCCGATTTGCCGCCGGCCTGGGCTGACCGTGACCGCGTAACCCAAATCTTGACCAATTTGCTTTCTAATGCCCTGAAATATAACCGTCCCGGCGGTTTGGTAGAAGTAAATGTAAGGGTGGGCGATGAGCGGCACTTTTTGGAAATAGAAGTGCGGGACACCGGGCTTGGTATGACCGAGGACGAGCAGAAGCAGCTTTTTAACAAATTCTTCCGTTCGAGTAGCCCGACCATCCGCTCGATTAGTGGTACTGGGCTGGGACTGGCGATTACAAAGGCTTTGGTCGAGATGCACGGCGGGCAAATCTGGGTACAAAGTGTTCTAAAGCAGGGCAGCACTTTTGGTTTTAGCCTGCCAATCGCAGTCGTACCTCAAGTGCAAACCCCTTTCCCTTTTACTGAGGAAAGCCTGTTGTCGCGCAAAGCTGCAAATTCGCAAAGTAATACCTCGGAAGTTTGAAGTCTGAAGTCGAAATTAACTCAAAACTATCCGCTTCCCTTGTTACTTATCCTGTAACCCTCGCAATTGCGCTTCGAGTTGAGCCAACCGCGCGGCCATTTCTGCTTTTTCGCGCTCGGCAGTTTCGGCCCGCTTCTGCTCGTTCTCCCGCAACCTTTGAGCTTCCTGCGTCCGTAGCCGTTCAGCCCCAACCTGCTGACGAGCTTCCTCCGCCCGTTTTTGCTCTAGCTCGAATTGTTGCTGGACGTGTTCAGTTCGCTTCTGCTCTAGCTCGAATTGTTGCTGGACGTGTTCGGCCCGTTTCTGCTCGTTTTCAAGGCGTTGCTGGACTTGTTCGGCTCGCCCTCGTTCAGCCTCAGCCCACAGCCGTTGCGTCTCAGCCTGGCGACGTGCTTCCCGCGCTTCGGCCCGTTCCTCCCGCGCTTCGGCATAAGCCGCGTCTACTTCGGTTATCCTTAACACTCCCTCGAAAGTGTAAAGGCGGGGACGACGCTTGTCCATCGCTATCCAACTGTTTAGCTGCTCACTCCACAACCGACCAAATCCGTCCTTCTCTATTCGACGGTATTCTCCCGTTGCTTCGTCTCTTCGCCAGCCTATCAAGCGGTTCTCGGCAGCCCATACTCCCTTCCACACTCCCTTACGGGTTGGGTCAAAAGCACTGTACTCCGGCACTTTCATCACCGCGTACACTCCCGGCTTGACTTCCAAATCTACCCGCCAGGTGTCCCGGCTGGCCGCTTCCATTACTATTCGAGGGGGTGGCCCATCTCCGCCTACATAATAACTGGGCAAATCGTCGCCATCATATTGCAATTTGTCTTCTTCTAACCCGTCCACTACCGCTAAATCGGGACATTTGGGGGTTTCTTTGGGCTGCTCGGTCTGGTAGAAGTTGAGTTCGCTGACGATGCCGACTTGCTGGTTATAGAAGTACCATTCCAGTACGGCCACCAAATAGCGAATAACGGCGGAATGAATACGGCTCTGGCTCAATTCTTCTCCTTCCCACTCGTGAGTATCGTAATAGCGTTCAATCTGGTTAGCCCGAAGTGTCATAATTCTTCCCTTTCGCCTGATTACTGCTGCGTCATTACAATTATAACTTACTTTGAGGCAGGGTCAATTCAACAGGAAAAGTAACAAGTATCAAGCATCAAGTAACAAGGAAATGCCGCGTCTCTTGTAAGATGCTGCTCCGCCAGTTGATTTTCATTGAGAACAAATTCTGTAGGATGCTGCTC
>JBBQGP010000084.1:0-21727 GCA_038323095.1 Chloroflexia bacterium
GCAGTCGCCCCGGTAGGTGGCGGCGATGTCGAGCAAATTAACGGTCACGTGGTTGGTTTTGCCTTCTTGCGCTATTACCGCGAACATCCCGAAATCGGCCAACCTGCTGGTGAGCAACAAGGCGACGTGGGCGGATATCAGATGTTCCAGAATGCTATTTTGCATTGGGATGGCAACGAGATAAGCCCGGAATGGCGGCAGGGTCATGAGCCGCAGCGAAGTATAGGTTCGGCAATGACGGCAGGGCGGCGTACCTATACCGTTGCATCGGGCGATAACCTTTCGGAAATTGCCCAAAAAGTGTACGGGGACGGCAACCAATGGCAGCGTATTTTCGAGGCCAATCGCCAAACCATTTCTGACCCCGATTTAATTTATCCCGGTCAGGAACTCGTAATCCCCTAAAACGAGTTTGGAAATTTCTAAAGAATAAGCTCTAGCTAATTGAGCCTGTGACCTTTAATTTTAATTCCCCGCAGGGGTTGAACTTGACACGCGGAATAATCAGTTAAAGCTCACAGGCTCAATTTTTATCTGAAATTTTCAAAGAAACAGTTAGAACTTATTGACGGACGGTGCCTTTAGCGTGTTTGCTAACATCCAGATTATAAGCCTCTGCTAATAATGGCTGCACTACACTCTGGAAGGTGGCAACGCTGGGGTTTAGTATACAAACCCAGTACATTTTTCCATAGACTGGATGCGGCATTAGTTGGTCTAAAGCGGTGAAATCATAGCCGCGCTCACTGGCAACATCCCTACTGTCGGAGGAGGGTTGAGAGCCAAACAAGGAGCGATAGGTTGCTTTGCTAATGCCAATGTTCAGGCGAAAAACTGAGGGGCGATTTAAATTAGAAGCCTGGTCGTGTTCATCATTGGTCACGATTGTGGCGAACGGAAACTTAATCTCAGGGTCGCAGGAAAAGAAAACAGCACCCATCGCTCTAACACTATAGATGCCCTCAAAAGTGTCGTTAATGTATTGAGTAATTGATTCTTCGTTCATAAACAATCCTTTCTCGCCAAAAAATACAAGGGTATTCTACAATTCTATTGTACAATAGACCTACCCAACTGGAGGGTTGCAGTGTTAATTTCTTCCGACTTCCGACTTCCGACTTTCCGTTACAGAGCGAGTGACCAGCCGGTTTGCTCTTTGAAGCGAGTTTGTAAAGTGGTTTTATCGACCTCCTCGCCAGGAATACTGCCAAATTTGACGGCAAGTTCGTTTCGGTCACGGTGCAAACTAAAGCCCTTGACCACATAACGGCTGCTAACCCCGCTTTCGCGCAAAAGGTCGGCGGCGACTTGCTGCAAAGCCTGATGGTGCGGCTCAGGATTTATCCGCAAAAGCCAGCCAATTTGAGTTTGCAAATCATCCAGCGTCGCCCGGTAACGTTCGCCCATTTGAGCCGTCACGAAACTAAGCTCGATAAATTGCCCGTCCATACCTTGCTTTAGGCTTTTGCGAAAGGGTTTGAGGCCAATTTGTGCTAAACTCTGGTCAATTTTCACAAAAGCGGTGTTAATTTCCATACGGGCAACGCCTTCGCCAAGTTGAACCGGGGGCGCAGCCTGAACTACTTCACCACCTGGCACAGTTAGCAAAAGTGACCATTTTGTCTCAACAGTGAAGGCCGCCGCTAATTTTTGGATTAAATCGGCTAGATTTTGGTTGCTTTGCTCAATTTTTTCGGCGGTAGCTTTTACCTCACGGGTTTCGCGGTGAATTGACGGGCCTTTTACAATCCGCAAACCAGCCTGACCCGCCAGTTTTTGCACTACTTCGCCCAACGCCCCATGATGAGCTTCGGGGTTTAATTCTACTGCCCAGCCAGTTTGTTTGGCGATTTCTTCAAGCTCGGTTTTGTATTTTTCCGCCGCGAGTTCGGGAAAGTAAAAATACAGCACGAATTTGTGTTCAGGGTTAATTGCCCCCCGACGGTACAATTCCTTGACAGTCGCACTGGGCAAGAGTTTTTCGACTACCGCCAGAGCCAGATTTTGCTCAAGCGGGAATTGTTCGGCAGGCGCGGGTTTGGCCGCTTTCTCGATAGCACTCGCCTTCGCCAGACGGTACAAGAACGGGCGACGCGCATCTAGCACAAACCCGCTTTGGGGTTGGGTCAGCAGATTGCGGAACTGGGTATATTCTTCGGCGTTTAGGCCCAAACCTTCCGCTCCGGCGGCACTGGCTTCTAGCCAAAACTGGGCCACTTCCTGCAAGGTAAAAGCTCGACTTTGTGCGCTTTTCTCGCCAAAGCGTTCTTCGATACGGGCGCGAAGTCCGAGTAATTCGGTTGGGTTAGTAGGTATAAGCGGGCGCGGCAGTTCTTCGACAGAGACGGCGATAACCGTGCTGGCCGGGATTTTGGGCAGCATTTTTTTAGCTTTGCGCGAAACAAAAGTAAGCTCATCTCCGGCACTCGGTAGATACGTCCGGCGTTCCTGCCTGCCCTGAGTTAGCAAATCGCTTAGGGCTTCCCGCGCCCCGCCCGCCCCATGTACCAAAACGGTTTCCTGCGGCTGCAATTGCTCGATAAGTCCGGCAATTTCGCCCGCATCGGCGTGGGCCGATAAACTATATTTGCCCACATGACAAACTACCGGGACGCTTTCGCCTTCCAGCTTTAGCACCCGGTCAGCCGGATTGGTAGCTTCGGCCAGTGCAAGCAAGGCCCGACCCGGACTTTCCTCATCCTGATAGCCCGTAATAAAAATCGCGCTATCGGCTTCGTTCACGATATAGCGGGCGTAAAACGAACTTGGCCCACCCGAAAGCATCCCGCTGGAAGCTACGATACAACCGGGAGTTTTGCCTTCGGCCAATTTTTGCCGCTCGTCGGGAGTATTAATCGAAACGAAATCGGCTTCTTTGGCGGCAGTTTCGCCAAAAAAAGGATTGCCACGCTGCACAATTTGCTTGCGAATGGCCGTCGCCAAATCGTAAGGGTGCTGAGTATAAACCGAGCAAACCGAGCGTACCATACCATCCACCCAGACCGGGAAGGGGGCAATTTGCTTGCGGGACATGGCCTTTGCCAAAATCAGCAATACTTCCTGCGCCCGCCCTACCGCAAAAGCCGGAATTAAAACCCGCCCGCCCTGCTCGACAATATGGGCGACGGTTTCGACCAAACGGCGTTCTTCGTTGGCCCGGTTCGCGTGCAGACGGTTGCCGTAGGTGCTTTCGACCATTACCACCTGTGGCCGGAATTTGCGGTCAACCGAAACGGGCGGCAGCATCCCGCCGACGGTTAATTGCGGCGTTAGCGAAATATCGCCCGAAATAAAGGCACTTTCGCCGTTAGCGGCTTGTAAACCAATGCAGGCCGCCCCCAAAATATGCCCTGCCGGGAAAAAAGTCGCGGCTACATCGCCACCGAAAAGCTTGACGGTTTGCCCAAGCTGCACCGATTGCATCCGGGTGAACAAGCTTTGCACCAAATCCTTGTTATAAAGTGGTAGTTCGCGGTCATGTTCGTAACGGCTTTTCATTATATTCAAGGCATCGTTATATAAAACGTTGACCAAAGCTTGCGTGCCGGGCGTAGCAAAAATTGGGGCAGACGGATAAGCCCGGTGAACTACCGGCAAAGCCCCCGTATGGTCGGTATGGGCATGGGTCACTAAAATTGCCTCAATCCCCCCAAAATCGGTGATGCGGGACAAATCCGGCAAAGGGTCGGGCTGGTTAATCCGAATTCCGGCATCCACCATTATTTTATGGCCGCCGATTTCCACCAGCGTACAGGTCGCGCCGACCTCCTCCGCCCCGCCCAACGGTATTAACTTCATAAAGTACCCCATTTTCCAGACGAGCGACAATTCAGGATTAAGAGCTGCCTGATCGGGTTCAGAACAAAACTCTAAAAACGACCACTCAGCTAAAAATGCTAAATCGTCACTCGCCCTTGTTATTATTAGAAATTTCCTGCTTATATTTTACCACGATAGCCGCCGATTTGGTTGAGTGGAATTTGTGTACGGAAAAACAATTGACAGAATGCCCGGTGTACAGCATAATAAAACCGAGTAACATTCACAGTGGGCGTTTATCAACAAAGCGTGGACGTAAGGAACATTTTCAACTACGACTGGCTAGATAACGATGATTGACGAAAAGGATAACCAGGCCGCACCACAAAGCACTATTCGACCTGTACCATTATTTGAAGAACTGGAAGAAGGGCGTAAACGCTGCGGCGTATGCGAATATCGCTGTACAGTTGAGCCAGGGCGCGAAGGGGTCTGCAAAGTGCGGGTCAACCGCGACGGGCAACTAGTTGCCCTGAATTATGGCGTAGTCAGCCGGGCCGATTTGGAACTGGTCGAAGCTCGCGGCTTCCTGCATTTTTTCCCCGGTGCAAAAATGTTCAGCATTGGCGGCTATGGTCAAAATTTTCCATCGGTTAGCGGCCAGAATGTTTTTGATGAATTACCTTCAGGGCAAGCTATGCGCTCCTTGCCTTTGGATAGATTAGCCCGCTTCCCGATTGACCAACATTGCCGGGGGGTACTTTTTGCCTATAACGAGCCGAGCATGTGGTTTGAATATTTGGTGGATGGCGCAAAAACGGTCAAGGCTAACGGCATGTTTACTGCCCTTGTTACTAATGGCTATTTAACTACCGATGCGGTAGAAATGATAGGCCACTATATTGACGGGGTACGGGTCGAAGTAAACGCCTTTACCGAGCGCACTTTTATGATATTAACCGGGCAAACCCAATTTCAAAAAGTGTTGGAAAGTGCGACCCGCGCCCAAAAACGCTTCAAGGCCCACGTCGAAATTAGCACTCGCCTTGTACCGGGCGTAAACGATAGCCCCGAAGAATTGCGCCGGGTGGCGGGCTGGATAAAACTGGCTCTGGGCGAGAATACTCCCTGGCATATTAGCTGCGCCATACCCGATTCGGATTTGATACTCTGGAAAGCCAAAGAAGTCGGCGAAAATATGGGCTTACACTACGTTTATGCCCGTGAACTTAAAACCGTCCGCCCTACCCCGGAGGACGGCAGCGAACCAGTTTTTGACACTACCGCCGATGGTAATACCTATTGCTACAAATGCAAACACCTGATAATCGAGCGTACCGGGCAAGTCGGCAACGAAACCCGGATAATTGAATTGGATGGCAGTAAATGCGGCCATTGTCATACTGAGCTTAATATTCATAATACAATCTGGAAACTGTAAAGCATCGTTTAAAGATAGCAGAATAGAACTAATTGCAATCATCTGATTGGTGATTGCAATGTGAGCTTTTGTGTCTTATAATCTGACCTAATCTTTATTGGTACTGGTGTCCGGGAGCCGGATAACAACTTCAACTTTATAGCTCTTTGGCAATTTAAAGAGATGCAGGTGGCCGTCGCATGTTAATCAAGAAAATCGGAACATCCCAACTGGGAAAAGCTGGAGAAGCGGAACGCGCCGCTCAAGCCAAGCGCGAAGATGAAACCAGCTCGCTTAATACCCTTCGCAATAGCCTCGGTGCGGGAAATACCCTTGACTTTGGCACGGCTCTGCAAGACCGTTACGAAATCGAACAGGTTATCGGCTACGGCGGGATGAGTACCGTTTACCGCGCCCGCGATTTACGCTTTAGTGATGCTGTTAAAGTCGTGGCAGTCAAAGAAATGTTCGATATTTCGACTGACCCGGTGGCCCGACGCGATAAAATTGACCGCTTCAAAAAAGAAGCCAATACTCTGGCAATGCTCAATCATCCGGCCATTCCAAAAATTTTCGATTTCTTTGAGCTGAATGACCGCATTTATTTAATCATCGAATTTATCGAAGGTAAAAATCTCGAAACCCTCCAGGAAGAACGTAACGCGCCGCTCGATGAAAAAGACGTACTGGAATGGGGCGTACAACTTTGTGAAGTGCTGACTTATTTGCACTCCCAAAAGCCCAAACCAATTGTTTTCCGGGATATGAAGCCTTCCAATGTAATGCTGACCAGTTCAGGTCGCCTGATGCTGGTAGACTTTGGGATTGCCAAGCAATTTCAGGATGACAAAAAAGGCACAATGATTGGGACGGAAGGTTATAGCCCGCCCGAACAATACAAAGGCCACGCCCTACCCGTTGGCGATATTTACGCATTGGGTGCGACTTTGCATCAGCTTTTGACTAATAGCGACCCGCGTATTGAAATTCCTTTTACTTTTCATGAACGCCGCCCCCATGATTTAAACCCCAAAGTTAGCACCACCACCGAAGCAGTAATAATGCGTGCGCTCGAATTTGATATGAACCGACGGTGGCCGAATGTGCAGGAATTCCAGCAGGCCATGCTGGATATTTTGCGGCCCGGTACATTTGCCCCCGGTTTACCCGCTGGAGCAAACAGCAGCACCCGTGATTTGAATATGCCAATTAAAAACGGACGCTTGGCAACAGGGGCTTTGGACACTTCGCAGCTTATCGGGCTGGGCAATATGATTAACCCTACCGCTTTACCGCCTCAACCAACCCGCCAAATTAGCTCTTCTGCCAGCAATCGCCCTGACCAAAACGTGATTAGCCCACCCCAGGATTTGCCAATGACCAAGCAAATCTGGAGCTTTGCCTGTGAGGAAGAAGTCCGCAGCACGCCCACGGTTCATAACAATATGGTCTTTGTCGGCTCATACGACAATAACTTGTACGCGCTGGATGCCAAAAGCGGTCAATTTATCTGGAAAGCCCCAACTAACGGTGGCGTAACCGGCCAGCCCTGCATTGCCGAGCAATTAGTAATTGTTGGCTCGGAAGACGGTAGCGTTTATGCCTTTGACCAGGCTAAAGGCCAGCAAATTTGGGTGTTTCGGACGGGTGGCCCGGTTCGCAGCTCGCCCCGCTATCATGCCCCGGTACTTTTCTTCGGCTCGGACGATTACCACGTGTACTGTTTGGAAGCTCGTACCGGGCGGCAAGTTTGGAAAACCCGTACCTGGAAGCAAGTTCGTAGCTCGCCCGTTATTGACAAAGGCAAAGTCTACATTGGCAGTGACGATAGCCACGTTTACGCGATGGACGGCAGCAACGGTCAGGTTATCTGGAAATGTCGTACTCAGGACGAAGTACGCTCTTCGCCAGTAATTCAGGATAATTTTTTGTTTGCTGGTTCAATGGATAGCCAGTTGCATTGCATTGATACTCAAACTGGCTGGCAACTTTGGAAACACAAAACCGAAGGCTTTGTTAGCAGTTCGCCTACTGTCACTAATGGCCGAGTCTATGTTGGTTCGGTGGACGGCCAGCTATATTGTCTGGAAGCCAAAGCTAACAAAAAATTGCTCTGGCGATTTGCCACTGGCAGCCAAATTACCAGTTCACCACGTGTGGCGGGGGGTTTGGTTTATTTTGGGGCAAATGACAAAAACGTCTATAGTCTGGAAGCTGATAGCGGCAAGCCCCGCTGGTTTTACCCGACAGAAGGGCCAGTACCTTCTTCGCCAACTATTATAGATGACATTTTGTATATTGGCTCAAACGATTATCACGTTTATGCTTTGATGGCAAAATAATTTTGGCCGGCCCTGAACTATTTTTACTCAGGCAAAGGCCCTGAACACGGGAGATTGAGATGACCTTCTCCAGCGAAGAAACCGAAGAAAATAAAAGACGATTGCGCCCCCGCATAAGCGGAAGCAAAGCGGGGACTCGTGGTAATAAAATCAAATCACGCCCTTCGACTGAACCAGCCAGTATAAGCAATGGTTCAGAAAGGGCGGTGATGAGTCTTGCGCCAGTGGAAGAAAGCGCACCAGCTGCGCCAGTGGAAGCAGTCGAAGCGGCTACTCCGGCAATTCAACCCAAATACAATCCTAACGATGGTACGCTGGAATTGCCCGATATTGATATTAAACTAAACATCCAGTTTCCCAATACCGATTTTGGGGCAGGGCAAGGGCCGGGAACGGTGGATGAGCCGCGCGTTTTGAATTGTGGTACGATTTCTTGCGCTTATGCCAGCGACGTGGGCCGCCAACGCCAGAACAATGAAGATAGCGCGGTAGCTTTTTTGGGGATGGTGGAGCGCATCGAAACTCCCTTTGGCTTTTTCGCGATTGCCGACGGAATGGGCGGTCACGAAAACGGCGAGGTCGCCAGTAATATTGCCGTCCGTAAAATGATGGACGGAGTAATGCGGGATTTTTATTTGCCTACCAAAGAAGGCCGTCCGCTTGGGGTCGCTGGAGAAACTCCGCTTGAAATTATGGGTTCGCTAATTAACGATGCCAACCAATCAATTGTGACGGAAGGCGTAACCCGTTACCGGGCTTCGATGGGAACGACCCTTAGTTGCGTAGTAATTAATGGGCAGCTTGGGATTGTCGGACACGTCGGGGATAGCCGGATTTATGTGGTGGAACGGGAAAGCGGCGAAATGCGCCAGATAACTACTGACCATTCTTTAGTACAAAGATTGGTCGAAGCCGGACAACTCACCCCGGAAGAAGCAATTGACCATCCGCAACGCAGCTTTTTGTATATGTCTTTAGGCCAACGCGGGCCGGTGCATCCCGACACTCAAATTCTGGCTTTGGCCGACTTGAGCCATATTGTATTATGTAGCGATGGCCTTTGGGATATGCTGGACGACCCAACCATAAGTGAAATTTTAACCTCAGATTCTGATCCGGTAAAAGCCTGCCAGCAGCTTATTAACGAAGCAAACGAAGCGGGCGGCGCAGATAATGTTACAGTAATGGTAGTCAAACTATAAGGTAACTCATGTACGAAGACGAAGGGCCGCTGTTCGAGGACGGCGACGAGGATGAGCAACATAGCCTGAGTGTCGCCGCTGGTCAGGATGCGGAACGAGAACGTTCGCGACCCGAAGAGCCAGTTTCACTTGATTTTGTCCCGGCTTTTCAATTGCTGCCTGCCACCAAAGACCCGCAGTTAGCTTATGTTTTGCTTTCGATGCGAACTGCTAACCAAACCAGTGATTCGCGGCGTATTCCCTTGAACGTTTGTATGATTGTTGACCAAAGCAGCTCTATGAAAGGCGACAAACTTTTCGCTATTAAGAACGCCGCCCGCCATGTGGTTGACCAATTAACCGTGGCCGATTATTTTACTTTAATAAGCTTTAATGACCGCCCGACTACCGTAGTAAGTTGCCAGCGCGTAACCTCCCGCGAATCTATCAAATCTTTGATTGATGGTATCGAAGGGCGAGGCGGTACCGAAATTGCTCAGGGCTTGTACGCCGGTATCCAGGAAATGCGAATCGCTTCCGGCATGACTCCTTTGAATTATATTTTGCTTTTGACCGACGGCCAAACCTATGGCGATGCTGACAGGTGCGTGCAACTAGGTGAAGAAGCCGCTCGTCAGCGTATTGTAGTTTACCCGATGGGCATTGGGACAGACTGGAACGAGGATTTGCTGGAAACAGTCGCCGCCAAGTCGGGTGGCTCTAGCGATTACATTCAGGCCCCTGACCAAATTGTGCGCGTCTTTATGCAAAAAATTAACCAGCTACGTGGTACACTTTCGCAAGCAGCCAGCCTGAGATTTAGCCCGGCTGCCGGAGTAAAATTGCGTCAGGTGCATCGCGTCGCACCGAGCATTGTAGAATTACCCTTGCAAGCTACTGGCTCAGAAATGGTGGAAGCCAATTTAGGGCCACTTGGTCGGGGAAGTGAATATGCTTTGCTACTAGAATTAGTTTTACCGCCTTTTCCGGCGGGTTCGCATCGTATCGGGGATTTGGGAATAGCTTTTAGCGAAGCGGGGGCAAATTCGCCTCGCAGCGTCGCTAATTTGCCAATTGGTTTGTCCTTTGGCCCCACTGCCCGCCCTAGCCAGATAAACCCGGAAGTAAAGCAGGTTATCGAAAAGGTGGCCGCTTTCAAGCTACAGGTTAAAGCCTGGCAAGATATTGCTTCGGGCGATGTCGAAGCTGGAACAAAGCGGCTGCACGCGGTTTCTACCCGCTTACTTTCAATGGGTGAAGTAGATTTGGCGGCGGCGGTGTTAGACGAAGTAACCAACCTGGAACAACGCGGGTCGGCCTCTTCGCAGGGTAAAAAACGTATTAAATACGGAACTAGAGGATTAACTAGCGATTTTTAATTTTTTGGTATCAATATTATGATTATTTGTCGTAACTGCCAAGCAGAACAATTAAAAGGAACTCTATTTTGCAGTGAATGTGGCACTGATTTGGAAGTTCCGGCTGTTCCTACTTTTGATTTGGATGAAGACGAGGTAGATGTGCCTCAGCTTCCGCCTGCCCCCTGGCAAAATTCTTCCTCTTCCTCTTCCAATTCCAATTCCAATTCTAATCCAGCCCCAACACCGCCAGCAGCTGCTCCCCGTCCCGCTCCTGCTTACAATCCAAATTATCAGCCGTCCAAGCCCGGCACTACTGCCCCTTATGGCTTCCCGTCGGACGAGAAATTCGATTCGATTTTGCCAACCGTGCCGCCGACCTCGCGTCCTCCTAGCTATAGCCCAACCGCTCCAACTTTGCCTTCACCCCCTCCTCCCGGCTATGGGCCAAATCCGGGTGGTTACGTAATGCCGCCCCGTCCGCCCCGTCCGCCAACGCCTGCTCGCAGTGCCATTCGGGACGATTTGCGGATGATTGTCCTGAACACCGGGCGAGTTCTGGAATGTCCTGATAAAGAAACCGTTATCATTGGGCGATTTGATGCGATTACTGGCGAAAAGCCTGATATTGATTTAACCGCCGATAATGGGGTGGAGATGGGCGTTTCCCGTCGCCATGTTTGCATTACTTTTCGGGATAATGCCCCACATTTAACCGATTTAGGCTCTAAAAACTATACCTTTCTCAATCGCCAGCAAATGATGCGTGGTCAACCCTACCCGCTTCAAAACGGCGATGAGGTTCGCCTGGGTAACGTGATTTTGAAAGTTCTCTACGACCCGGACGGACTATTATAGTTTTTAACTACCAGACAGGAGAATTAAAATGCCGATACCCGTAATTATGCATATTATGGGCGAAGACCCTTTTGTAGCTGAAATGGATACAATGCCTGACCCAACCAGCAGCTTTGTTTCTTTTAGCAATCCCCGCAAACGTGATGGCAAGCCGGTTACTTATATTAGCCAGGGAGCAAAAGTTATTATGTTCCCCTGGAATCGTATCAACTTTGTCGAAGTTATGACCAGTATGGAAGAACGCGGGGCGGTGATTGACTTCTTCCGCGAGTCCTGACGGTAAACTACCGCTAAGATTTTGAAACCCATTACTTGACCTGTCTATTCTGTAGAAGAGTCACTTAGACTTCGTGCTTTATACTTCTGGCTCGTTAAATTGTGGTTATCTCCCGGACATTTCAGGTCCGGGCTGACACCGTGAAATCAGCCCTAAAGGACGGTACGGGGTTTGGCTAAATCTATCCTAACCTGTCTGGTTTTTATGTTATCAGCCCAACCTTTGAACCAGGTTTAGCTAAATCTAGCCTGACCCGTAACGGCTTTAGCCAAGTTTTCATGTCATCAGCCCTGCCTTTTAAGGCTGGGAGTTCACCACCAAACCTTGAAGATTATCTGTAAAAGCACCTCTTCTTTATTACTTGTTACTTAATCTTACGACTTCAAACTTCCGACTTTCCCCTTATTACCCCGTAGTTTGCACTCCGGCGGCGATACCGTTTATGGAATGTAGTATTATGTCAAGCATTTGGTCGCAGTAAGCCCGGTCTTCATCTATCGCGGTAGGCCCACATTCCGAACGCAAACGGCGCAACATCCCCACCTGGACAAACGAAATCGGGTCTACATAGGGATTACGCAAACGGATAGAGCGTTGCAGCACCGGCGTATCATCCAAAATCGCCGCTTGCCCGGTAATCAGTAACACCGCGTTGACCGTCCGACGGTATTCCGCTTCGATTAAGCCAAAAATTTCGTCCCTGATTGCTTCATCTGAAACCAGTTGAGCGTACAAACGGGCAATATTAATATCCGCCGAACCCAAACTGCGTTGGGCATTTACCAGCAAAGTCTTGAAGAAAGGCCACTGCTGGTACATTTCCCGCAAAATTGCCAGAGCCGCGCTTTCGGCTTCGGGTGGCTGGTTTTTCACTTCGGGCTTTGCCAAATCCTGCCCCAGGAACTCCTGCAAAGCCGTTCCCAGCCCGTACCAGCCGGGCAAATAATGGCGATTTTGCGTCCAGCTAAAAACCCAGGGAATTGCCCGCAAATCACGGATGGAATTACCGACGCTGCGGCTAACCGGGCGCGAAGCCATATTTAGCTGCCCAATCTCGTTAATTGGAGTGGCCTGCAAGAAATAAGGGCGGAAATTCGGGTTTTCATAAACCAAATTGTTATACGTCTTGAATGCCCTAGCCGAAAGCTGCTCCATTACCACGGCGCGGGCTTCTTCGATGCTGGCGCGGGCGGCGCGGGTCGAGGGGCTAAGGGTTGCCTTGAAAACCGCGTTAGTAATTTGTTCCAAATGGCGATAGGCAATGCGCGGGTTGGCGTAGCGGGCGAAAACTACTTCGCCCTGTTCGGTCATCTTTAGCATACCGTTGAGTGAACCGGGGGGTTGAGCCATAATCGCCCGGTTTGCCGGGCCACCACCGCGCCCGACTGCCCCGCCCCGCCCATGAAAAAGCCGCAAATCTACCCCTTCCGTCCGGCAAAGCTCGGCCAATTTTTGTTGAGCCTTGTAAAGCTCCCAATTCGAGGTCAAAAACCCGCCATCTTTATTGCTGTCGCTGTAGCCAATCATAACTTCTTGTAAATTATTAAAGCTATCCAGAGCCGAGCGATAAAGCGGCGAGTTAAACAGTTTCAGCAGCATTTCGGGGGCGCGGCCCAAATCCTCGACACTTTCAAAAAGCGGCACAACGTGCAGGGTGCAAGCTTCTTTCGACCAAAGTTTGGCCTCTTTTGCCAACAGCAGCACCGCCAGCACGTCGCTAGGCTGATGGGTGAAGCTGATAACATAATTTTCGCAAATTTCCTGGCTGATTTCCTGCTGCATTCGATACATCACCCGGAAGATTTCGATAGTTTCGTTAGTATTGGCACTAAAATCAAGGGTGACGGGCAGTAGCGGGCGCGAATTGTCTAGTTCGTGTTCCAGCAAGGCAAATTTTTCGGCTTCGGGCAAAGCGGTATAATTTTCACAAATTTTGTAGCGGGCGAAAATTTCGGAAAGAGCCGCGCTGTGCCGCCCGGAATGTTGGCGCACTTCTAATCCGGCCAAATGAAAGCCGAAAACCTGCACCTGAGTAATCAAATCGGCCAATGGACCATCGGCGATACGCTGCCCCCCATTCTCGCGCAAGCTTTCGTCCAGCACCGCTAAATCGGCCAAAACTTCCTGGGGCGAACGGTAAATTACCTGCTGAATTTTGGGGTCTTCCGGCAAGCCTAATCCGGCCTGTGAGGGTAGCGTGCCGCTCTTTTGGGCATCAAGGGCTACCTGGCTGGAATTCTGGTTCGTCTCTAGCGTCACCCGCAAACGTTCTCGCATAAAAGCGATTTTCTGGCGGTAGGCTTCATATATATAAGCTTTTTCCAATTGAATTGCCAAAGCGGGCAAGCGACGACGGTCATAAGCCAGCGAGTCATAAACTTCTTTGGAAACTTTGGCGCGGCGCGAACTGGGGCTAAGATAAGTGTTGAGTTTTTCGAGGCTGGCCTGATACAAGCGCAAAATAATATCTTTGTGCCAGCGGGCGGTTTGGGCGGTAATCGAAGGGGTAATATTGGGGTTGCCGTCACGGTCTGCTCCCGTCCACGAATTAAAACGCAAAAAAGCGGGCAAAGGAAAAGCTTCGTCGGGGTAGTTTTGGCGCAAGGCCGCTTCCAAATCCCGATACAGGCGCGGTATCATATTATAAATACTTTCCTCGAAGTAATAAAGGGTGTTGGCAACTTCCAGCAAAGGGGTCGGGGCGGTTATCCGAATATCGTCGGATTGCCACATCACAGTAACTTCCCGGCGCAAATCTTCTTCGAGTTCCAGCTTTTCGGCAGGGGTCAAATCACGGCTATCGAGCCGCGCTACCGAATCGGCAATCCGGCTCAAATGCTGCAAGGTAGTCCGGCGACGGCTTTCGGTAGGGTGAGCCGTAAAAACTGGCTCGATAAGCATCCGCATTAGCAAACGGCGGACGGCTTCCGCGCTCACGCCCTCGGCTTTCAAGTCGGCCAAAGCTGCGCCAATACTTTCAGCGCGGGGTGTAGGCCAATTCTCGCGCTCTCGCCCTTCCAAAGTACGCAAGCGTCCGCGTTCTTCGGCAATGTTGACTAAATGAAAATACATAGTAAAGGCCCGCGCCAACTGAAAAGCCAAATCCAAATCCAGTGCGGCGGTTTGGTCTAGCAATTCGCGCTCGGCTTCGAGGCTAAAGGCCCCACGCAGTTCGATACTTTTCTTGCGGATTTCCTCGACTTTTTCCAGAAGCCGCGCTCCGCCCTGCTCCTGCAAGACCTCGCCCAAAATTCGTCCTAATGTATTAACGCTGGCCCTTAACTGTTCGTCCAGTTGTTGAACGTCTTGCGCCCGTTCCTGATGGCTGGTGGCGGCGGGGGTCTTTTCTGCCGCCGAAATATAGCCGGACGCGGGAAGTGCCGAAACCTTTTCTGTATTCATGGTTTTTTGCCCTTTAACTTGAAAAATCGGTTAGCAGCGACTTCTTTGTCTTGCCCCTAATTATACACCAAACCGGGTAGGCTCTAAAGGTTGTTAGTTGTTAGAGAGAACAGAGTTGTTGGTTGTCGGGGGAAAAGTGGGGGGAAATGAAAAAGGGAAAAGTTGCCAGCGACGGTTTAAAAAGTTATAATTCAGGGCAAGGTTATAGTGGTATGGTAAAGGCAGCTAGAAATGAAACTTCTTTTTTTGAGCCGGATGCTTGGGCGACAGATTCAGGATAAGCACGGCGAAAAAATTGCTACTCTCAAAGATTTAATCGTTCGTATCAACCCGGATGAGGGCAAAAGTGAAGAAAAATACCCGCCTTTAGCCGGGTTAGTCGCAAGGTCGAACTCTCGCGATTTTTTTGTACCTTTTAATCAGGTGGAGCAGTTCGACGAGAAAGGTATTTTGCTGGTTTCGGCACGGGTCAGCCTCGAAAAGTTTGACCGCCGCAACGGTGAAATTTTGCTGGCCCGCGATGTTCTTGACCGTCAGTTGGTTGATATAGAAGGCCGACGAGTTATCCGGGTGAACGATTTGGCTCTGAACCGCAGCGAACATGAGAGCATTTTCCGGCTGGTGGCGGTGGATATTTCCTTTCGGGCTTTGGTACGGCGGGTTGGCCCTTATAATCGGGTTTCGCCCAAACGCCAAATCGGGCGGCGAGATAATTTGCTGGATTGGGCTGACGTAGAATATTTTGCTTCACAAGCTCCCAACGTGCGCCTCAATGTTTCCCATAACCGGCTTGCCAAATTGCACCCGGTAGATATTGCCCGACTGATGGACGACCTTTCGTATGTGCAAGGTACGGAAATCGTTAATTCGCTTGACGATGAAACCGCCGCTGATATGCTGGAAGAATTAGAGCCGGAGGATGCCGCCGATATTATCGAGGGGCTGGACGAAAATCGGGCTGCCGATATTTTGGAAGAAATGGAGCCGGACGACGCGGCTGACCTTATCGCCGAAATCGAGGATAAAGAAAAGGCTGACGCTTTACTCAATTTGATGGAAGCCGAGGAACAGGAAGAAGTACGCGAGCTGCTTTCTTATGAGGAAGATTCAGCGGGTGGGATTATGACCACTGATTTTGTCAGTTTGCCCGAAAATTTGAATTTAACCGAGTCTATGCGTGCGCTCCGCGCTCTGGAAGAAAAGCCGCCACTATTATATTATATTTATGTGGTTGAACCCGGCACAGAAAAATTGGTGGGGGCTACTTCATTGCGGGATGTTGCTTTGAGCGAACCGCGTGAACTGTTGCTGGGCGAGATTATGGAGCGTAATTTTATTAGCGTCTATACCGATAGCGCAGCCAGAGAAGCCGCCACCCTGATGACTGAGTATAATTTGATAGCTTTGCCAGTGCTGGACGAGGACGGCAACCTCAAGGGCGTGATTACCGCCGACGATGCACTCGAACTGGCTTTCCCCAATCTCCGCAACCAAATTCGCCGCATTCCCTTCTTGACCCGCCCCGGTGGTCGCCGTACGGTCGCCGAAACCGAAGAATAAGTAACAAGTTGGAAGTATGAAGTCGAAAGTCGGAATCAAGTATCAAAGCAATTTCCCGGCCTTAAAAGGCTGGGCGGATAACATGAAAACCTGGCTAAAGCCGCTACAGGTTGGGCCAAATTTAGCCTGACCCCACTCAACCCTTTAGGGCTGTTTTCACCTTATCGGCCCGAACATTCCATGTCCGGGAAACTACCCCAATCTACAAACTTAACCCGTCCCAACCGACAACCAACAACCCCGTTCCTTCTAACAACTAACAACTAACAACTAACAACTCTAATGTTGCCTGCGCTCTATTAAGTTTTCGTTTTCATCAAAATGTTCTTCGACGACAGTGCCGCCCGGTTCGTTGTCTTGCATGTAAAGCCGGAAAGAGTCTTCCGGCTCGGCGTAGTCCATATTGTCGCGGATAATTTGTAAAATCAATTTTAGGTCGTCTTTAGTGCCTTCGATATTAGCAATAAATTTCATCTAAAAACCCTCTCCTTATCAAATCTTGGGCTAAATTAAACCGCCGCCATCAGATTACCGCTAAAGGGCTGGATTTGGAGCTTGTGGCGCAATTCCTCAACAGGCGAATTCCAAAAGTTTTCCCAGCGAATCGGCAGGAAGGGGCAAGAACTGCGCCCGTGTTGCCAGCCTTCGCTAATCGCCTGCATAAAGTAGGGTATCATTTGCGGATTAAGCAAAGCCGCCCGCGTCATAAGCATTGCCAGCAAATTGGAAGAAAAAGGGCTGCCAAGCTGGGCCAGTTGGAAGGCTTGCAAAGCAATTTCGTCCAGGCCGTCGGTAGTGTAGCCAGTAACGACGTGCCATAAATCGTGGGTTTGCAAAACACGCCGTCCCGAATAATCAGTTACGCCATTAATCTGGACAAGCTGATGGGTTTTCAAAATCTCGAATTCCAGCCCATTATCAACGATTTGATGATAATAAGTGTAACCAAGCGAACCGGGCTGACATTCCTTCAAGTTTTGGACTTCCAAAGTTGTCCGCAAAAAGCCTTCCTGATAAGCTTCGGCTGTACCGGGATGTCCGAGCATGGCTTGATTGTAAGCCTGCCGCAATTCGTTATCAAATGTGCCACCAAAAGCAGTAACTTTCTCGATAACATTACCTGAGCCAACCGGGTTTTCGGCTTCCTGCCAGAAAAGCTCTAGCAGTTCGGCAGGGATTTTGCGGTTTGCCTGAAATTGGGCGGCTCTTGAAGCAAGTTCGGTAGGAGCAGTGGCCGGAGGTAAGTTTAAGGCTTTTTGTAGGTCGGTCAGGTTTAGCCCACGCAAGTTAGCCCAATTTGTTTGGGCCAGATTAGGGGAGGCTTTGCCGCGTAGCCAGCCGTCGCTAATCGCTTCCATTACTCCAAAAGTAGCTTCAGGGGCGACGAAGGCAATCCGGGCCAGTAATACGGGCAGGGCCAGTAATTCGGCCTGACTAAATTGGTTGGCGGCGACAAAAGCCAGCGTTGCCCAGGTTCCATAGTTATCGGCAGAGTAGCCTAGTAATTCGGGCAGGGAATAACCGCTTTGCTGCACTACCATTTCGGCTAGTCCGGCTTTACCACCCCGTCCTTGCTGCATTTGTGCTTGCTCGGCCAATGCTGCCGGATTACCCGATTTCTGCATTTTTTGGACTAAATCTGAGAAATCATTCCCATTCTCGACGCTGGCAACGAAAGCGTCCTTCAAAGCTGTATTTATCATCCTCTAAATCCTCCTCGGCTCGGCCAGATTTGGGGTAAATTCGCTACAAATTTGGTTCTTTCCCTGCAATTCCGGCCTTTGTTTCGTGTTTTCAATCTATAGTTTAAGTGTAACTTAATTGTAGCATTAGCCACAAAAACACACAATCCCGCCCGAAATTTGGCGAACTGGATTATACCTGCCATTAGCTGTAGTATAATAACTTGATTAACAATTCAGTTTATTATTAGTAATAACCAGAAAGAATTTTATGAGCGAAAAAGCAAAAATGTTTAAAGTTGGCGAGGCTGTGCCAGACGCAACTTTGCTGGATGAGCAAAATCAGAAGGTAAACCTTTCGAGTTTATGGAAAGAAAAGCCGTTACTACTGGTATTCTCGCGACATTCGGGCTGACCGTTCTGCCGAGCATATCTGTCGCAGTTGCGGCAGTTGTACCCAAAATTGGCCGAATTAGGTTTGCAAGTGGCGGTAGTGATGATGGGAACGCCGCAGGATAATCGAGCCTTCAAGCAATCCCGCCGGTTGCCTTTTACTATGTTGAGCAATCTTGACCAACGGGCTTACGCGCTTTATGGCCTATCAGGAATTAACCCGGCGGCGGAACTGGCGACTAATACAATTGGTGCGCTTTTCCGGGAAACTTTGCGTGGTAACTTGGCGGGTATCCCGGTGGGTAGCGTAACCCAGCTTGGCGGTACGTTCCTGATTGACGGCGAGGGGATTGCCCGCTATTTGCGCCGCGAACCCAGCACCAGCGTCTACCCGTCCAACCAGGAAGTTCTGGCCGCTGCGAAACAAGTAATAAGTAAGAAGTAGGTTGTTAGTTGTTAAAGGGAACAAAAGCGGGATGGTTAAGTTTGTAGATTGGGGTAGCCTCCCGGACATAGAATGTCCGGGCTAATAACATGAAAACTTGGCTAAAGCCGTAACGGGTTAGGCCAGATTTAGCCCAACCCGTTCCCGCCCTTTAGGGCTGTTTTCATGTTATCAGCCTCGCCTTTTAAGGCCGCGAGACTACCCCAATTTAATGATTTAACCCCCCAACAACCCACAACCGACAACCCTTTTGTTACTGGTTACTGGTTACTTCCGACTTTCTCCCAAACCGGGCGGCCAGCTACGAAAGTGGCGGTTACTTGCAAGGTTGGGATGTCATCTTCGGGGACGGTGAAAATGTCCTGTTCAAGGGCGGTGAAGTCGGCAAGGTAGCCGGGAGAAAGCTGGCCGCGCCGGAAATCGTCGTGGGCGGCAAAGGCCGGGCCTTGCGTAAAGCCGCGTATCGCTTCTTCGCGGGTAAGACGTTCGTGAGGCAGCCAGGCGGGGCGGTCTTCTCCTTCACGTTTGCGAGCGACGGCGGCGAAAATCCCTTTGAGCGGGTCAATCCGTTCTACCGGCGCATCCGAGCCGAGAGCCAATCGCGCCCCGCTTTGCAAAAGGCTTTTATAGGCGTAGCCGTAGCCAGTGCGGGTCAAGCGTTCCTCGCCCCAATAACGGTCAGCGTGGTCGCGGTCTGTGGTGGCGTGGGTGGGCTGGACGGAAGCAATTGTGCCAAGTTTGGCAAAACGCGGCAAATCTCCCCGCCTCAAAAGCTGGACATGCTCAAGGCGGTGGCGCAATTGCCCGCTAGAATCGGCTTGGCGGGCTTCTTCGATGGCTTCCAGGCCGAGCCAGGCCGCCCTGTCGCCGATTACGTGAATGGCAAGGCCGAAGCCCGCCGCTACTGCCGCCCGCGCTTGCTTTAGAAAATCTTCCCGCTCCATCCTTAGCAGCCCGGTATTGTCGGGTCGGCCATCCAAATCATAGCTGTAGGGGTCAAACAGGGCGGCAGTTTGCGAACCGAGCGTACCATCCAGAAAGAATTTTATTTGGGCCAGCTTTAGCGTAGCATCCCCGAAATTCTGCCGCATCCCGATTTCGGTTAATTCCCCAATTACCGGGTTCATCAGTAAAACCGCCGTCCGCAAAGTCAATTCTCCGGCATTGTGCAATTTTTGCAAGGTGGAAAAGCCCAGCGCGGGTTCGATAGTATGAACGGCGGTCAGCCCGGTGCGATGGGCTATCGGCAAAGCCTCGCGCATAATCCGTACCCATTCTTCCGGGCCGGGTCGCTCGATAAAAGGGGCTATCAAGCCCACCGCCGTTTCCTTGAAAATCCCGCCCGGCTGGTTGCCAGCTTCGCGCACAATCTCGCCGCCTATCGGGTCGGCGGTCTGTTCGCTTACTCCGGCTAATTCGATTGCTCGCGAATTGACCCACAAAAGATGATGGTCTTTACTATTAAGGGCTACCGGGTTGTGCGGCGCGACTTTATCGAGGGCGGCTCGGTCTGGCAAATTGCCCCAATAATTGTGATCCCAGCCCGCGCCTAGCACCCATGCTCCCGGCGGCAATTTCGCGGCTCGTTCCCGCACCCGTTCCAAAGCCTCATCCAACTTCCGCACCCCGACCAAATCTACCTCTTGCAGAGATTGCGCCCACGAATTCAAATGGGTATGGGCATCATTGAGGCCGGGTATAACCGTCGCCCCGCCCATGTCGTAACTATCCGCCGTCGCTGCCCCTTCCAGAGCGCGAATTTCGGCCAGCGACCCAACCGCTATTACCCGGCTATCTCGAATAGCCATTGCCTCGGCAGTCGGCTGCTGCAAATCAAGCGTATAAATCCGGGCATTGTGAATAATCAAATCAAGCGTTTTCATGCAAAAAAATTTCCCTTCTAAATGCTTACCGCTTCAAAAAGCTGAAACAAGTATAAGGGAAAGTTTCGCAAGATACAAAACAGGGCTGAGTGTTTTAGGAGTGCTGAGGACTGAGGATTAAATTAAGGTAGGGGTTTGCTGACCTTATTTTTATACCAAAATTGCTCACTACTAAATCCCCCTGAGCGGGGTGTTTTGGTTGCTTCTTGCTAGAGCTGCAATTCTACTATCGGCAGTACCGAGTTTCAATCCCCTTGAGCGGGGTGTTTTGGTTGCTTCACATTTGGGGGAGTTTACCGTGTTGGCAGGTGAACCAGTTTCAATCCCCTTGAGCGGGGTGTTTTGGTTGCTTCTACGGTACGCGGCCCGGTTTTACTGGCGGGTCAAACCGTTTCAATCCCCTTGAGCGGGGTGTTTTGGTTGCTTCGAAGTGCCGTTGCCGTCTGGCAAACACCGTTTAACTCGTTTCAATCCCCTTGAGCGGGGTGTTTTGGTTGCTTCCGGGCTATCAGCCTGATACAACAAATGGTAACGGTAGGTTTCAATCCCCTTGAGCGGGGTGTTTTGGTTGCTTCAACAAGAACGGTCTTGTAAATAAACTACGTGAAAAGTTTCAATCCCCTTGAGCGGGGTGTTTTGGTTGCTTCCAGAGGAAACGCCGCATCCCCCCCCTTGCTTACCTTGTTTCAATCCCCTTGAGCGGGGTGTTTTGGTTGCTTCACATTGCCTCACGTTGAGCGTTTATAGCCGCTACAGGTTTCAATCCCCTTGAGCGGGGTGTTTTGGTTGCTTCTGGCTTAAACATTTATGTAAACTACGATAGACTACCGTTTCAATCCCCTTGAGCGGGGTGTTTTGGTTGCTTCAAGATATAGAGGTTCATTGGCATGCAATAAGCTTGGTTTCAATCCCCTTGAGCGGGGTGTTTTGGTTGCTTCGAAGGTGCTGGAAGGCATGGAAATGTTGGAGCTACAAGTTTCAATCCCCTTGAGCGGGGTGTTTTGGTTGCTTCGCGGTGGTTATGAACGTCACAGACGGGAATTATTAAAGTTTCAATCCCCTTGAGCGGGGTGTTTTGGTTGCTTCAGGTTACAAGCTGGGGCGACTACTCGCCACTATACCGAGTTTCAATCCCCTTGAGCGGGGTGTTTTGGTTGCTTCGGTGTT